>SLOU01000034.1 GCA_007132385.1 Balneolaceae bacterium
ACCAACCAACAAACCTTTCAAAATATAGACAGAAAATACAAACATAAGTCCATATTCCTGAAAAATAGCAATAATCAACAGATAAATGGCAAACTGTAAAAATCGGGGTTTTTTTGTTTTAAATGATTCTTTGTCGAAGCGCGGGACTTTATCGAATGGTATTGTACTAAGCATTAAAAAAGTAAGCAATATTACAATTGGTGTGAGTACACCGGCAACCCCGTGTTCAAAATTTGCAAACAACTCAGGCTGATTTATGAATGTCAATACGAAAGCTGATAACATAATCGCATGTACCGGAATGGGTAAACCCCGGAAATCCTCAAAAACAATATGCTGTGAAGTCACATTAAATCTGGCCAGCCTGATAGCGCCACACAGAGGCGGCAGTGCACTGATGATGATTCCCGCAATGCCAAATTCATGCAATCCATATGTATAGATTAAAAAACCAGGGGCAGCACCAAATGAAACAACATCACATATTGAATCCAATTGGATCCCAAATTCACTGGTTGCATTTGCAAGTCTTGCCATTACTCCGTCAAGTGCATCAAACAGACCTGCCAGGGCAATCAGCCAAGCGCCGAGTATCAGGCTTCCTTCCGATACCAGGACTATCGACAAAAATCCACAAAACAGGTTCATCAGAGTAAAGAAGCTGGGAACCACTATACGAGGGATTGGTTTTCTTTTACTACGGCGCAATTTTCTCAGTTTTCTTCGCCGTAATTTTAACCTCTTTAGTTTTTGTATGGGATACTTCATTAACTACCCGTAATTCTATGCAATTTAGCTTGTGTTAATAATTCATTCGATCCAGTCGATTCCATATACCTGGTATTACCGTTCAAAACGGCCGATCAGAGACTCCCCTGCCACCGTTCGGTCACCTTCACGTACCAGAATTTCTATTCCTTCCGGTATTAGTATGTCCATCCTTGACCCAAACTTCATTATACCGAATCGTTGACCGACCGTTAATTGATCTCCCTCCTTTATATGGTACTGAATTCGGCGTGCCAGAAATCCGGTGATCTGTTTAAACATCAAGCGTGTACCATTTGGATGTAAAACACCAAAGTGTGCCCTCTCATTCAATTCCGAAGCATGATCTTCCCAGGCCATTAAATATTTCCCGGGAAAATATTCAACATACTCAAGTTTGCCGGTAGCAGGAACACGATTAACGTGCACATCAAGGGGGGATAAAAATATACTGATCCGTGTTACTTCTTTTTTAATATATGCAGACTCCTTCTCCTTGCGAATTTGCACAACCTTGCCATCAGCCGGAGCTACAATAAGGTCTGGATCCTCTGGAAGGTCTCTTTTCGGATCACGAAAAAAATAGAGAATTAAACTACAAAGAAGTATCAAAAAGAAGTACCCAACCCACACCAGCCAATGGGCGATCCACAGCAATCCAAAAGCTGCAAAAATTGAAATGGCAAATACGACGGCAATGGTTGAATATCCTTCAGGAGCCAGCATCCGTCAATTGCCAATCGTTCTGAGAATATCATTAAATGTAACCAAAACCAGAATCCCGATCAGCAGGATAAATCCGATTTGCTGCAATGCCATCCTCACCCGCGGCGAAGGTTCCCGTCGTGTAATCCCTTCATAGACCAGGAACATGAAGTGACCTCCGTCAAGAGCTGGAATTGGCAACATGTTCATAATCGCCAGAGTAATACTTAAAAAGGCAGTAATTCGCCAAAAGCCCTGCCAGCCACCATGTTCAGTAGCATCTCTGGTAACCGTTGCAATAGCCACCGGCCCACCAAGATTATCTCTTACAGAGATCGTACCGGTAAAAAGCTTCTGAAGGCCCTGTATGATTCCTACAAAAGTATCACCGGTTTCCCGATAACCTACGTTTAAAGAACCTGCAAAATTATAATCCAGATGCTCTCTTGCTCCGCGAAAGTCATAGGCCTGTATTCCAATCATACCGGTTTCCGGATCGGGTGTAATATTTATACTGAGAAGTTCACCATCTCTTTCTACCATTATGGTTGCTTCGCCTTCGGTATCCCTTATTTTTTCCGTCAATTGAATCCAGTAAGCAATCTCTGCACCATCATAAGCCACAATTCGATCACCTGTCTGCAAGCCTGCCTCTTCAGCCGGTGTGCCTTCAGCTACAGCTTCAACCTTGCTCGGCAATACCCATCCGGGTTCAAAAAGGCGTTCATGATTTAATCTATCCAGAAAATCAGCCGGAGCTGTTAAATTGACCGTTTCACCCTCACGGTCGACCATAAAACTTACATTTCTGCCGGTAATAGCCGATGGGTTAAAAAGCTGTTCAAAATAGTCAACTTCCCGTTCATTGATGCCAATAACCCGGTCTCCCGTTTGAAACCCCATTTCGGCAGCAAGGCTATTCTCCGGTATATAGATACCCTCTATCTCTTGAACCGGTAATACATTTTCACCATAATGCCAGGCCATACCGGTATAGATGAAAAAAGCGAGAATCACATTAAAAATAACTCCGGCCAAAATCACAATAATGCGTTGCCAAACCGGTTTACTTCGAAATTCATCCTCCTGAGGCTCATTCCCTACAAAATCGTCGTCCATACTTTCATCAATCATCCCGGCAATTTTAACATACCCTCCCAGAGGAGTAGCACCCAGAACATATTCGGTCTCCCCTTTCCTAAAACCTGCTATTTTGGGTGGAAATCCAATGGAAAACTGGTCGACACGCATTTTGAAATACTTCGCCGCAAGAAAATGGCCCAGTTCATGAATAAATACCAGTATAAAAATAGCGGCAATAAAAATACCGATTGTGCTCAATATGCCTATAATCCATTCCATATTTTAAAATAAACTAACTCAGATTCTTCTGGCCAGACTACGCGTCTCCAGGTCCACCTCATGTAACGAACCGGGGGTCAGATCCGTATTCAGATGAATTTTATCCAGACTGTGCCCAACAATTTTGGCGATGTCAATATAATCAATTTCACGTTTTAAAAATCTTTCGACAGCAACTTCATTAGCTGCATTCAATACAGCCGGTGCGTGTCCCCCTTTTTTTGCTGCATCAATGGCCAGTTTCAGGCAGGGAAACCGTTGATAATCCACCGGTTCAAAGGTCAATTCCATATGCTTGCTCCAGTCAATTCTGTCCGTTGTCAGCGGAAATCTGTCTGGATAGCTTAACGCATAAAGAATAGGTACCTTCATATCCGGCGGTCCCAATTGTGCTTTTGACGAACCGTCTACGAACTCAATAATTGAATGTATAATACTCTGTGGATGAATAACAGGTTCAATCTGTTCCAAAGGAATCCCAAACAGCCAGTAAGCCTCGATTATTTCAAGCCCTTTATTAATCAGGGTTGAAGAATCGACCGTGATCTTTGCACCCATCGACCAATTGGGGTGATCCAGAGCATCTTCTACCTGAACATTGGCTATCCTTTTTGCACTCCAGGTTCTGAACGGTCCTCCACTTGCCGTAATTATTATTTTCTCGATTCTATCTTTCGGCTCACCCACAAGGCATTGTAACATGGCAGAGTGCTCTGAGTCAATCGGAATCAGCATTTCAGGCTGATCTCTGATCATACTTGCAATCAGTTCGCCCCCCACTACGAGAGATTCCTTATTCGCCAATGCCACCTTTTTGCCGGCCCTTAATGCATGATAAGTCGGTTGAAAGCCGGCAAACCCCACCAGACTATTCAGTACGGTATCCGATTCCTCCAGGATTGCAAAGTCAACCGTACTATCAGGTCCCATGAAGATCTCTTTAGGTTCGTAATTCAGTACCCTTTTAAACTCTTTGAGCGTTATGACAGTTTCATCTGTGACCAACAAATAATCCGGTCGGAAGTGATTGGCCTGATCGGCCAGGAGTTTCCAGTTGGAATGAGCTGATAAACCGACAACATGATAGATTTCTTCGAATACGTCTATAATCTCAAGAGCTTGTCTGCCAATGGAGCCTGTGGAACCAAGAATTGTCAGATTTTTCTGCCTGTCCAAAATCATGTAAATAGATTAATAGAGAAAAATAGAAAACTTTATTGAATTTCTTCATACTGCATGTTTAGGGATTAGCCCTATATATGCCAACATCCGCCCGGCTTTTTCACCTTCCCGCCTATAAGAATAATAACGGCTTGTTGAACGATAGGTACATTCCGGATCTATCTGAATTTGTTTGAGATCTAATCCGGCAGTCATCAATTGTTGTACGAGAAATCCTTTTAAATTAACATGAGGTTTTCTGAATGAACGATAGTCTACAAAGTGATCCGGAAATTTTAGAGCCACCTCTTTACCTACTTCAAAATAATGTTGGCTTATACATGGGCTGACATAGGCCAGCAAGCGATCAGGGCGATTCGCTCCAAGCCGATTCAGTTTCTCGATAGTTATCGGTAGTATATCAGCTATCGCACTTCTCCAGCCTGCATGAACGGCGGCAATGATATTATTTTCAGGGTCGGCAAGCAAAATTGCCGCACAATCCGCTACCTGAATCGCTAATGTTACCCCGGTGGTATTGGTAATCATTGCATCTGTATCTTCATAAATTCCGCCGGAATTCACAATCTCTACATGATTCGAATGAATTTGGCGGGCCAGGGAAATCCTGTTTCCATCCAGCTTAAGCTCCTGGAACAAAATCTGCCTGTTCTTTTCCGATTCTTCAGCCGGTGCAGCTGTACTGAGACCGCAATTGAGTCCCGGTATTTTGCCATTACGGTTCACTATACCGGTATTTTTTAATGTAAACCCACCAAAAACATTGGAATAGGGTTTGAACAACTCAATTTTCTTGGTTTCTATAGAGAGTTCATCCTTCATATCAGACGGTTCAAATGATAAAGAAGGTACTCCAAAACCTTCTCTTATAATATACAGCAATGGTTAAGTCAGCCGATTCAGTAAAACTTCAC
The DNA here is from genome assembly GCA_007132385.1 of Balneolaceae bacterium. Classification (GTDB taxonomy): domain Bacteria; phylum Bacteroidota; class Rhodothermia; order Balneolales; family Balneolaceae; genus SLOU01. The sequence goes on from SLOU01000034.1 coordinate 4,932, forward strand.
GTACATTGTTTTCGGGAAAACGTTTGCCCGTCCAAAGTTCGAATGCTCTGTTCCCCTGGCCTATAAACATTTCAAGTCCACCAATGGTTTCCGCACCGTAATCCGAAGCTAATTTTAGAAACTGTGTTTTCAGAGGGTTATATACCAGGTCGTAGCAAATTTTATTCTTTAGAAGTCCAGCTTCTTCCGGTCTTACCGGTGAAGTATCTTTATCCGGTTCCATTCCCAAAGGAGTACAGTTAATCAGAATCACTGACTTTTTTGCATATCCTTGCCAATTATGATAATTGCAGTAAACCGTATCCTGCCCCAGATCAGTAGCATGATCGATTGAAAATCGTCCTGGATTTCGTGACACATGCACGATATTTTCAATACCCGACTGCCATAGAGCATATTTAACGGCACGGCTGGCTCCGCCTGTACCAAATACGATAGCACTTTCTCCCTGCAATTCATCCAGATAAGGTTCCAATGGTTTGAGAAAGCCCTCAATATCGGTGTTATAGCCTACCAGTCCGGTTTCGGTTTTTACAACCGTATTCATTGCCCCAATCCGCTCTGCTGAACGGTCAAGACGATCAACTACCTGCAAAAATTCCTGCTTATATGGAATCGTAATATTGGCACCTTTCAGTTGATCGCGATTTAACCAGGATATAAATGATGATAAATCAGCCGGTTCCACATCGACTGCACAATATTGCCCTGACAGGCCGTGATGTTCAAGAGCTAGCTGATGCATGACAGGTGACAAGCTGTGGCCTATCGGATGACCAGCCACGAGGTAATGTGGTCCCGTGGCTATTTCAGTCAATATAAAATCCTTAAATCGCATGAAAGCAATAATTCATTGTTTCTACCTAATCTGTGCAAAAATCCCGTACTTCACCCCTCCAGATCGTTATTCAACCGCATTTAAACAATATTCTGCGCTATTCTGATTTCTGTCTTCAGATATCGCTGAATTATTGTTCTACTGAAACCCTCAGACAAAAAAAATGCGCATCTTGTGGATGCGCATTAAAAAATTTTCCGGAAGCGTCAGACGGTGACCTCACTCTCCTCCGAAGCCTTTTCATTTTCAGAGCCTGCTTCCTTAAATGTATCTGTCTCTGCCAACTCTTTAAATTTATTCAGATCCTTTTGCAACTGCGTAGGCAGATCTTTTATAAATTTAGCAAGGCCTTCATCCGGTTCTCCGTAAAAAGTACGATAGTCAAGTGTAAAATCAACCCGCGTACGGTCACCGTTGTCAAGCGGTGTAAACCGAATCGTACCGGTTTGATTTAAATTCCCATTGATCGTAATCCATGCAAAACGGGTATTTCGCAGATTATCAATCAAATTTGTTGTCCATTGAAACTCCTCACCCTCAATATTGGTTGAGTACTCAAAGGTCTGGGAATTGACTTTATCAACTTTTTCGATTCGATTCAGAAATTTAGGAAAGTGTACTGGATTACAAAGTAATTCATAAACTTTAGCTAAAGGCAAGTCTACTTCGATTCTTTCGTGCGCCATAGTAAGTATTTTATACTTCGAGTATGAAAGGTTCTGTTTGAGATCGTTTGAAATTTAGTAGTTTGATAGGATTCACCCACAATGCAATAAATTTACGCATATTTTGATTAAGCTTCAATCACAGAAGCGACAATAAATTTATCTGATTTGAAAATTAGCATGCTGAGATGCTCTCCATGTGCAAAATTAATGTTTGTTATTTTTTTACTGACAGGTACTGTCGGTATAAATAATCTTTGTTATTCCCAAACTTCAATAAGTGGTAACCTTCAGAACTACAATGCGTTCCAAACGACAGGCGACCTGTTGTTGATCACCGGTAGAAACCGGTTACACGTTGATGCAAATCACTCATTGAGCCGTGGTAATCTGGTAATTTCTGGTGATTTGATTCACCGGTATGCAATGGCAAATCAGGGTGAAATCAGCCGGACAGAAATTTTTTTCAGGAATGCTTATGCAGATATTTACTTTGATAATGCAGATATTCGTGCGGGATATCAATCGATTCCTATGGGTCGCTCATTCGGTGCCTATGTAACTGATATCCTTACCCCTCTCGATCTCAGGGAGTTTCCAACTTTTGAACCTTCTGTCCTCCAGATGGGATTGGCAGCACTTAATGTAACGTACTATTTCGGAAACAACTATTTTCAGTTTATCCTCAGTCCCGGCTTTCAACCCAATCGTATTCCCGATACCTCTTCAAGATGGTTCCCGTTGCCCGAAACACCCGATTTTATACCTATCAATTATAAACAGGAAGAGTCCACTGAAAGCCTTAAGAATCTGAATGCTGCGATTCGATTTGCCTGGAGAAGCTCCTTGTCATTTGACCTCGATTTGATGGTCTATCACTGGTCACACCCCGTACCCGCTTACAGGATATTCTTAAATACTTCCATTTCAAATGAATTTGGTTCTGTCGACCTTGTTGAAAGTTACAGAAACTCTTTTATGCCAGGCTATTCACTGGCATGGCGTTTCTCTGAGGGTTTTGAACTCCAGTCAGACGGACTGTTTGTTTACCGACGACTTTTTACATATTTGCCGGTTTCGGTCTGTGATCTTGAACAGGCCATGGAGAATCCTTTGTTCGGTTTTCAGCTATTACCGGAATTTATACCAGCCGACGACGGCTTTGTACTTGAAAGGCCATGGGCTCACGGCATGATCGGGTTACAATATCAAACCGGGGAATGGACATTTCTCACCCAGGGATTTCTGGAATACATTTTCAATTATGATAATAAAACATTATCCCAAAGATACTTTCCCTATGCAACAGGTGCAGTTCAAAAAAGATACTACAGGGACCGTCTCAACAGCTCACTTTTTGGCCGTTACAACATTTTAACAAATGATTTCTGGATTCGGGCTGATACTGAATTTGAATGGCGGGACGATATCTTCATATCCACAGGCCTGAATCTATTCGGAGGGCCGGATATTTCTACATTTTACGGACATGTAACTTTTAACCGATTCCGGCATAACAGTTTTACTTACCTAAGGTTGAAGATATATTTTTAACCCCTTTTACCTATAAACACACAGCATTCAGAACAACATTACCACAATCTATAATTAATTTAAATGCAATTCCCGTATTTTCATCTTGAATAGATATAGATAAGGAAAAAGGCTATCATTGATAAAATTCTGACGAGAATCTATCTCCAGTATTTATGCAGTTTCATTACTCAATAACCATATTCATCACCATCCATTTTTTTCTGGTTTGTTCGATTGCTTATGGACAAAATGCTGCTTCCGAAACAGTTGGTTCAATTGAGTTTCAGGATTCGGAAAGCCTGTCGAATAACGGTTTTTATCGGTTTTATAGTCATCTCGGCTTTGGGGCTACTGAGCTTCCATTCTGGCTTTATGCTAACAGGCAAGGGCTTCTGCGGCCCGGGAGCAGACTTAACGTTCTTACCGGTTTTGCAAGTGAAACTTCTTTGACACGAAGCAATGGGCATTTTGATATGCGCCTTGGAGCTGAACTGGTTAATCGTATTTCTGACCTGGACAATACATTGCACTTTCAACAACTCTATGGGTCAGTTCAATATGGTAAAATACGATTGATTGCCGGACGTTTTTACCGATTGAATGATTTTGACAAAGCACTCGAAGGTATCACTTCCGGCTCTTTCATTGAGAGTCAAAATGCAACACCTTACCCCAAAATCAGTCTCGAAACCGACGGTTTTGCAGAAGTTCCGGGAACCGGAGGGGAGCTTCTGATACGATTCCGGTATTCTGATGGTTTATTGGAAAAAGACCGTTTAATATCCTCTCCGATGTTACACCACAAATCTCTGCAATTCCGTGCTGTTTTTAACCGATTATCCATGCAGCTGGGAGTCTTTCACAGTGTCATGTGGGGTGGTATTGATGAGGAACGGGGCCGTCTCCCACGCAGCTTTGATGATTATATGCGGGTTGTTTTTTCACGCCCAGCCTCAGAAGAAAGCGCTGCATCCGGAAGTGAAATGATGAACCGAATTGGAAACACGATTGGCACCTACGAAGTTGGATTTGAGTACCGTACCGACCGTTATCGATTGGTCGGATACCGGCACCTGTTTTTGGAAGATGAACTTTCAGTTCGGTTTCAGAGCCCATGGGATGGTATTTGGGGTTTTGGATTGATTCGAAATGAAGGGGACAGACCTTTCCGCGCAATTCTCTATGAACACCTGAACAGTATTCGTCAGGAATCCAGAAAAGGATTGGCTCAAGGACGAGCCAGCTTTTACAATCATGGTATTTACACGGATGGATGGAGCTACCAGGGCAGATTAATGGGAAATCCGCTCTTTACCTTTGATCCGGAAAACCGACGGGTTTTTAACAATGTGATGATTGCTCATCATTTGGGTGCAATCGGTAATGTTTCCCAACGCATATCTTACCGCACAAAACTTACCTACAGCCGAAATTACGGTGTATGTCGGGATCAGATAATCACAGGACGGTGTGGAATCATGCCCGGGGACCCGGTGCCGGAAAACCTTGAATTGAGGCCCCGCAGCGAACTTCGTAAAGATCGGTTATCCGGTCTGCTCGAATTGAATTTTTTGCTAATTCCGGATCAAAACCTGCATTTGCATACCACTTTTGCAGCGGATGCAGGTGAATTTTTTGGTCGAAGATTCGGAATGATGGCTGGTTTTTCCATCTCAAAATAAACCATCCAATCTCAGCACAAATAAGCTTAGTTTATTTCAAGGCATTCTGGAAATTGAAAATCCGAGTCGTCGTAACGTACTGCTGTTTTCTTCCAAAAAATCACGTACTTCACTCATACTGACAGCATGTGTGATTCCGTAATTAATCCTTGGAGTTCGCTTTACATATATTGGGCCTTCATATATCAACTCGGGATTATATTCATCATCCGAGATATATCCGGGTGTCAGCACAAATTCTATGTCAGCAGAAGCGGATGTGAGTATACCTACCCATTCCAAACCCCTGCCGTCATTTCGAACAGCAAAAACGATTCCACCGCTGAACCCCCGATTGAATGAGGAATCTACTCTGAAACCATCCCGCTGTGACGGACTTGACATACTGACTACCCCACTTGTTATCATCCTTACCCCTTTAGGATAACCAATTGAATACACAATGTCTGACCACTTGAGTTCTGCAGGCTCTCCTGAAGGTATGGAAAGAGGTTTGATCTCTGATTCCTGCCCCAAACCGATCCGGCTTGTCAATAGGGCCAGGTCTCTGCGACGGTCATTTAATTCAATATCAAAAGAACCGGCCTCCTCTGCCCCAAAAATATAATTAGAGGTTGCCTCACGGATGGAAACAGCTTCAACCGGTCTGTCAGGATTACCAGAATTGCCATCGACATAATGCCAGACGGTGTCAGGATAGGAAACGATGTGTGAGGCTGTAAGCAATCCGATACGGTTGGAAGTTCGTGAAATCACCACCGCAGTACCGGCAGAACTGTGATTTTCTGCAGACGTGTGGTATGCGATCTCTTCAAATAATATATCCTCAAGCTGTGCCCGACTTGGCAGTTCGTCAGGATTAAACTGATAGGTCCGGTAAAACACCGTACTTTGAATACGTTTAATACTATTAAAGCTGTCGTAGATCTGATCTGTTATTAACCCAGACTGGGCTACACTTCGGTAACGACTGTCATCATCCGATTCTAACACTACGTATTGTTCAGTCGTACATCCGGATAACATAAAAAAACCGGATATAAACAGAGTCAAAATTACGAGAAAAGAATTACTTTCTTGTATAATCGGTAAATTAGTTAACCGGTTCATAACGGGCCAAATAAATTTCAAGGCAACCTTAAGGTTCTAGACTATAGACAATCGTATCGACATAACCAGATAACGTCAATGAAATAAATAAAGTACAAGTGACAACTGATAACAAATCAAGAATTCGTACCTGTAATAACTCACTTTAGTATTAAAAAATGGGTCAGACAAACATACTAACAATTCACTCACACAGATAAAAAATCAATTTAACCTTCTTTGAAACTGACAACAAACCTGGCACCTGTTCCGGAACCATTCACTTCGAATTCAGCCGCAATTTGCTGAACAAGTGTCTTTATCAGAGTCATACCAAGTGATTTTTGCTGAAACGGATCAAAATCATCCGGCAGTCCGACTCCGTTGTCTTCAACACTCAGTTCGATTACTCCATCTCTTTCTTTTAGAATAACCTTGATCTCACCTTCAAACAAGCCATTAAATGCATGTTTATAAGAGTTAATTACTAGTTCATTTAAAAGCAATGACGTTGGAATTGCTTTGTGAATGGTCAGACGAACAGGCGCAAGCTCGGTGATCACGTCAATGGACTTCTCTTTTGTTTTATGCATCTGCTTAATCGCATACAAAAGCTTTTCGATATATTCGTCAAGCTTGATTTCCGCAAGTGTTTCAGATTGGTACAAAAGTTCGTGGACAAGCGCGATCGAATGGATTCGCAATTGACTTTCTTTCAGAGGCCCAATGCTTTTGTCATCATCCGGCAGATTCCAAACCTGCATCTCCAATAAGCCGGAAATCACAGCTAAATTATTTTTTACACGGTGATGTATTTCAGCCAAAAGCACTTCTTTTTCTTTCAGGGACTGACTTACCTTTTTTTCAGCCTCTTTCTGTGCCGTAATGTTACTTGCTACAAAAACGATCTCTTTATCTGCGTGATTCATTCCCTTCATTTGAGAAAAAGAAAGAATAACCGGTATTTCAACACCTTCTTTCGTTTCATAATGAGCTTCAAAGCTGCTTTTTTCATTTCCCTGTTTAATCAGTTCCTGTACATGAGAGATATAATCATTGCTGATAAGTGTCCAGAGCTTATTACCAACCAGTTCGGCATCGGAATAGTTAAGAGTTTCGGCTATACTCCGGTTAATCAATTCTATATCATATTTTGAATTTACAACGACTAGCATATCTCCCATAGATTGCAGGATATTATTAACATATTCCCTGGAAATCATGCTTTTATTCAGGTTTTCAGCCATCTTATTGAACGATGCGCCCAATTGTTCCAATTCATCGTTGGTACCGATTTGTATTCGTTTATCTAGGTTTCCTGCACCGATTTCGTGTGTTGCTACCGTCAAATTTTTCAACGGGCGGGCAATTGAGTGATACATCAGATAAGCCAGCCAGCTTGCCAAAATAAACGCAATACAAGTGATAATAATAATGATCCGAATATTTTGTTCTGCCTGAGCTCTGAGCAAAGACATCTGAATTTCAACGCGATCAGCCTGATTTTCCCTGAACTCATCAAGAATAGGAAGCAATGTGGTTCTGAAATAGGGCTCAATCGTTGTATTGAACATCTCTTCCATCAGGTCGATATCTTCATTAAATTCGAAAAGTTCCTGAATCAAAGAACTGTAGAGATCAAAGCTGCCCTCAAGTGAATCTGCGAATCGTACCAATAAATCATAATTTTCCCGAAGCGTCCCATCCAGATTATCCAAATCAGGCTTTTCAGTTCTGATCGAATCAAGGATCGCCGAAAATTTGGACAAATTTTCTCTTGCTGCATTTTCCGCTGAACGGCTTCTGAGTTGTGCCTCTCCGGGCAGGATATCCACTTCCCGGTTTTTTTCGACTAGAAAATTCCTAGTAAATAGTAAACTGTTTTGAAGATTAAATTCAAGGTTAGAAAGTCTTTGCAATTCTGTAATAGAGCGTTGACTGTCTTCAATTAAACCATCTTTGATTTGAATATTCAGAATGTAGGAACCAGCCCCAACAAGCAGAACCAAAAATGCTACGGCCAAATAACTCAAGAGCAGTTTTGTACTAAGTTTCATGCTAAATTGATCTCATGTCAATTAAAATGAATGGAACATTATTTGCTTCCTGTAACAATTTCTGATACATCGGTCAAAAGCCTCCGATTTTACATTATTTCGGGTATCATAGCCATTTTAACAATTTAGGTATATCCACCTGTCTAATAAAGAAAAAACGAGATATGATCAAATCTTTTTAAGACTTATTTAATTCTATCAACTTGTCCATAATCATCTCGGTATCTGGCATTACCGAATTCATTAAACCTATATTGTAAGGAACAGGTATATCTGGCATTGTAAGTCGTTGAACGGGTGCATCCAGATACTGAAACCCTTCATTCATCAGTACAGCTATGATCTCAGCGCCAAAACCGGCTGTCCGTGTATCCTCATGTACGATTATACAACGATTGGTTTTCTTCACAGATTCAAGTACAGCCTGTTTGTCCCAGGGATTTAAGGTTCGTAAATCAAGAATCTCCGCATTTATATCCGTCTGTTCTACAGCCTGTTCACAATACTCACACATCGCACCCCACGTTACGATAGTTATATCCATACCATCTCTAAGCTTTTGAGCCTTTCCAAATTCCAGCATAAAATTGTCTCCCGGGTATGGCCGGCGTGCATACCGAGAATCGAGCAAATTCCGGTGCTCAAAAAAAATGGTCGGGTTGTTGCTTCGCATAGATGCTCTGAGTAATCCGACGGCATCCTCTGCATTTCCAGGCACTGCAACCTGCCAGCCGGTCATATGTGTAAAAAATGTTTCGTTCGATTCACTGTGCCATGGATCTCCGCATTTGGCAAAACCCCCGGGCATTCGTACCACCAGGGGTGCTGCAAATTTATTGGCTGTTCTCCAGCGTAAGGTTCCGCAGTTTTTAATCTGTTCTGTAGCAGGATCCGCATATTTCCTGAACTGAATCTCAGCTACCGGCATCAGACCGGCATAGGCCATACCTACAGCCCTCCCGATAATACCTTCTTCAGACAAACTGGTATCAAATACCCGATCTCTACCATATTTAGACTGCAATCCCAATGTCGCTGCATGTACCCCTCCCTTGGCGCCAACATCTTCCCCGAACACAACAAGCTTCTCATTCAAGGATAGTTCACTGTCAAGTGTACGTCTTATCGCTTCAACTATATTGATTCGTTGTTTACCGGACTCCGGAACATCATTTGAATTCGGGAACTGGACTCCTTCAACTGCAAGTCCACCCACATACGGCTTTTCATATTCGCCATCTTTATTTTTTTCGGCAAAAGCGTAACGTTTCACATTTTCCGGGTCCGGATCGGGCCGGGCCCAGGCAGATGCTGCGGCACGATCCACTTCTTTCCTGCACATCTTTTCTAGCTCATTCCAGCGCTTTTCAGAGAGAATATCCGATACAATGAAATCCCTCAATTTCCGTAACGGATCCATTTTTTTTTCCTTTTCTATTACATCGGGATCTTTGTAGCCTTGATTATCCTGATAGGAGTGGCCCTGCAAACGCGGTACGGTTAAACGTATTAGACCCGGCCCCTTGCGTTCTCGCACATATCCGACTGCTTCAGAAATCAGTTTAAAGGTTTCCAAAGGCTGAATACCACTGCCTTTAAAAATCCGGATATTCTTAAACGAGTATAGGTTGTTAGCAATGTTACCACCGGGTGTATGATAATCAGCAGGAACGGATAGACCATATCCGTTATCTTCTATGCAGAATAAAACCGGCAGATTCTGTGTCGTGGCCAGGGTCAGTGCCGACCAGAATCCATTTGTCGCAACCGATCCGTCACCGCCAAATATGACAGATATTGCTCCTTCATATTCATCCTCATCCAATACTTTCCTTCGATATTCAATCGCCTGCGCCCATCCGGCTGCCGGTGTATACTGTGAACCGACATCCCCGGCCATAGGTAGAACTGTTGCTCTTTTTAGGCCGGGAAGATTGCAGACAACCCCGATATCTCGCCCATCACTGTATCCGCCTGATTTACCCATAGGTGAAGCCAGGGCGTCTTCTGTACTCAATCCCATGGTCAACATCAGAGGTCTCGATCGGTAATACGCACTTGCTGCGTCTTTTTTGTGTGTCAAATGCATTCCAAACAAAATCTGCGCCAATTCATGTCCTCTTGCAGAAAATTGGTAAAGAACCTTCTTCTCAGGTACAAGCTCCGATTCCTCCTTGTTGTCCATCGCCCTGGATAGCAACATTATCCTGGCTACCTCTTCCCAGTCGGCTGATTCAATCATTTGATTCATTTTTCTTTAAAAATACATGCAAAATTATGCATAAATTATAACTTCAATCAGGATACGTAACCATTTCAAAAATGCGGCTTCCCCGGATCTCACACTTTTAGCTGATATAATTAAAAACCGATTCAAAGTGATCCATCTCTTCTTCCATTCCGATAGTTATACGAATCGCATGTGGCATTCCGAATGCATGAGTATGTCTCAAAATGACACCTTTCTCCAGCATTTTCTTGGTTCAGAAAAAACGTACGGCATATGAGTGAAATAATGCTTTCCGAACCGGCAGCAAGGATAATTTCGTCCGGGGCAACTCGATTTCGCTTCACAATCTGTTCTCTAAGCTGTGTACCAACCGGATCCGGATAGTAATGGGTTTCATCCAGTGTCTCGATAACTGCCTGTTTTGCGTTTGAACTGCTACCTAAACGATTTTCATTGGATGCCAGTTTGGATATACATACTGGCTTGTAGATCCTTTCCACCTCTTCTATCGTTTTACCTGCTACATAAGGTTCAAGCTTTTCGATATGAAGAGGAACCAAGGGTTTTCCGGAAAACATGAGATAAGAATTTGTGAAGCTGATTCCTGAATCCATAAGTTCAATGCAGCTTCATTGAAAGTTTGGAATCTCTTATGAACACTTCAAATATGATAAAAAATGCGGTTCTATACCAACTTGTGAATCTGCAAACAAACTTTAAAAACTGCTAATAACCATACATCATGAAAAAGAAACATATACTGATTACAGGAGCAAGCCGGGGTATCGGCTATCAAACAGCATTAACACTGGCTCAAGCCGGACACAGGGTAACGGCATTGGCCCGTTCTGGCGATAAACTAAGACAGTTACAAGATCAGGCTGCCGACAATATTGAGATCCATCAGTCAGATCTTACAGATCCGGAAGATTTGTCTTCTCTCACCGGTAAGTTAACGAATAAAGGCATCAACCTTGATGGACTTATTCACAACGCCGGACTTCTCATCAATAAACCGTTTACTGATTTGACCGACGATGATTGGTATGCAATGATTGAAGTTAACCTGATGGGACCCGTGCGCCTTACGCGTAGTCTTCTGAACCTTTTAAATCCCGGAAGTCATATTGTTGCCATCAGCAGCATGGGAGGATATCAGGAGAGCAGCAAATTTCCAGGTTTATCCGGATACAGCAGCAGCAAAGGATCACTGAATATTTTGACCGAATGTCTGGCTAAAGAACTAACAACTCATAAGATCAGTGTGAATTGTCTGTGTCTGGGTGCAGTTCAAACAGAAATGTTGCAGAAAGCTTTTCCGGGTTTGCAGGCACCTGTTACCGCAAAATCTATGGGACGTTACATATCCGATTTCATCCTGGATGGACACACTTATTATAACGGCAAAATACTTCCGGTTGCCCTTTCTGACCCCGGGTAACAAGCTGTCCAGGTTCTCCATGTGAACAAATAGATAGAATTCGTACATTTAACAAATTCAATTCAACAATGATAAAGACGGCGTTATGAAGAGCTACAAACCCCTGCTCATACTATTATTGATTGTATCTGTGTCGGTGATCCAAGTCAGGGCCCAGACAATTGAAATCCTTGGCGGTAATACTCTGAACGGAGCTCTTACCGGCACTATGCTGGGAGCAGCTACCATGGGGCTGCAAGACAGTAATGATTTCAAGCACCTTAGAATCGGGCTTGGTGCCGGAACTATAGCCGGAGCCGGAATCGGTCTCTATGATGTAGCAACACTGCCTCGGGGTGAACAACTTTTTGTTGCCGGTTTTTTTAACGACGGTAACAACTCCTCTGTCATCATACTTTTAGACACTTTTTACGGAGCAGTTGCCGGTGGAATCCTTGGCAGCGCCGGTATGCTAATTTCCAACAGCCCGATACTCGACGGTCTTCAATATGGATCAAGCCTCGGAGCGTGGATTGGTTTTGGATTTGGACTCATCGATTCTTTCGTACTTGCCGAACGCAACCGGGACTTTTTCGGTAGCAGACTCCTCCAAAGCGATACCCTGTTTTCCATCAGCAACGATCAGTACAACGTTGGACTTGTCCGGCCATCATTCTATCGAACACCCACTGTATATCAAAATGATATATCAACTTCTTTCCAACCTGTTCTGGATTTTTTATCGCTAAAAATGAAGTTCTGAAACAATTTTCAGGACAATAATGGAGTGTATGATCAACCGTTTTCATTAACGAAACATTTACCTGGAATAATTGTATAAATTGCGAATTCTGAATCGCAATCAATGATACTCATCTTAACAGCTTTACGTGAGAAATTCGAAAATTAAACTATTTTTTCTATATACATTTGGTATCTGTGCTCTGCTATTCACTTTACTGGTACTAATGATTGTTCAGGACACCTATCAGTCTGTGCCTGACTATTCCGAACTGCGCGAAATTAGACATCACCAAGCTTCAATCGTACTTGCAGCTGACGGCCGGCAACTTGGTTCATATTTTACACAAAACCGGACACGGATAGGTATTGATGATATTTCATCCGATTTTATTGATGCCCTTATTGCTGTTGAAGATGTTCGTTTTCACAATCATAATGGTATCGATTTCCGGGCCCTGGCCAGGGTTTCTATAAAAACGATCCTTCTGCGTCAGGATGCCGGTGGGGGTAGCACACTCACCCAGCAGCTTGTAAAAAATCTCTATCCAAGAACTGGTAATGGCAAACTGGGACTCATTACAGACAAACTGAGGGAAATGTTAACGGCAGTCAGATTGGAAAAGCTCTACAACAAAGATGAAATCCTTGAGCTTTATCTGAATACGGTTTCTTTTGGAGAAGAAACTTTCGGAATTGAAACAGCCTCCCACCGTTTTTTCAATAAACCCTCCCTGCAACTGGAACCGGAAGAGGCTGCTCTGCTGGCCGGTTTGCTGCGTGCACCGGGATATTACAATCCCAACAGACATCCTGAAAGAGCTGAAAACCGTCGAAATACGGTCATTCGCCAGATGGAAAAGTACAATTTTATTACCCCTGATCAAGCTGAAAAATACACTGATAAACCTCTACATATCAACTACCTCAAAATTTCGACTCATGAGGGTATGGCTCCTCACTTCCGGGAGCATATTCGGCAAGAATTAGAAAGACTGTTAAATGAAACACCTGCAGCCAATGGAAAGTTCTATAATCTGCAAACCGATGGGTTGATCATCCAAACAACCATTGACCCGGCAATCCAGTCAGCCGCAGAAAAGGCATTGAAAAAACAGGTACATGCTCTTCAGGATAGATTTGATGCAGCCTATGACAGAGAATTACTGGTCGATAATCATCCGTTTATTCGGCGGGCCTGGCAAAGTAGTCCTCATTACAGAAACTTAACAGAATTGGGGAAATCCGATCAAGAGATTGAACAGATATTCCACCAGCCTCAGTCGATGACCCTATTTACCTGGGATGGCGAAGTCGAGAAAGAGATTTCTCCTCATGATTCGTTGAAACATTATTTGACTTATTTACATGCCGGTATGATAGCACTGTCACCGCATACAGGTGAGGTCAAAGCATGGGCAGGTGGTATCGATCACAAATATTTCCAGTATGATCATGTAAAATCACAACGACAGAGCGGATCGGCATTTAAACCTGTTGTTTATGCTGCTGCCCTTGAATCGGGTCGAAAACCGTGTGACTACCAGCGAAATCTGCTCAACCAATACCGGGCGTATGAAGACTGGACTCCACGAAATGTAAGAGAAGAGTACGGAGGGTATTATTCATTACAGGCTGCCTTGTCAGGATCAATAAATACTATTGCCGTAGACCTTCTGATGGATACCGGTATTGATAAAATACGTGAAAAAGCATCAAAAATGGGTATCGACTCAAATATCCCGGCTGAACCTTCTATTGCCCTCGGCACTGCGAATGTATCGCTGCTTGAACTCACACAAGCTTACGGTGTATTTGCATCCGGCGGATATCGAACCAAACCCTACTATATCGAGGCGATCTACAGCTCAGATGGCACTTTACTTTATGAATTTGACAATCCGAATCGGAGCAATCAACGTGAAAGGGTACTTTCCGAAGAATCTGCTGGCGGTATGATTGCCATGCTATCCAAAGCTGTGGATGAAGGAACCGGTAGCCAGCTACGGTCGCAATATGGCATTGAGTATGCCTTGGCCGGTAAAACCGGTACAACCCAGCATTATTCAGACGGCTGGTTTATCGGAATAACTCCCGATCTGGTTTTTGGCACCTGGACCGGTGCATGGAATCCTGGAATTCGGTTTCCTAACGAAATGGGATACGCCTCTCAGACGGCTTTGCCGATTGCAGGTGAATTTCTTGTAAATATTTCCGATAACGCTGCACAAGAATCATTTGCCAGTCAATTTCATGACTATCAGAACAGTCATAATTTCAGCCTCATATGTGAAGATTACCGTGATGATACATTCAGAGACCGGGTCAGAGATTTTATAACCGGCAGAGATAACGTGGAACCAAGAATTGTTGGGTCAGAGGATGAGGATCGCGGATTCAGAAATCGTATTCGCAACTTTTTCGGACGAAATTAAACCCGGTAAAAATCATTCCTTTCCTACAAAAATATCCTTGATTTTGGAAAAGAATCCCTTTTCACGACTCCGGGCATTTACCACATCAAAATGGTCACCGTCATCTTTCAATGCCTGCACATGCTTTAATTCCTCTTCCGAAAGCTCTTTAGGAATATAAACATTGATTCTGATATACTGATCTCCCACTCCGGAATTGTGAAGCCCATGAATTCCTCTTTCTTTCATTCTCAACAACTTACCGGGTTGCGTTCCCTTTTCAATTTTTATTTTTGCCTTGCCATTCAATGTTGGCACCTCTTTTTCAATACCAAGTATCGCATCCGGCACACTTAATAACAAATCGTAATAGATATCATTGCCATCCCGCTGGAAATGTTCATGCTCTTGTTCCTCAATAATCACAATTAAGTCGCCCGACTCTCCACCTCGCACCCCGGCATTACCTTGTCCGCGCAAAGTGATATAATTACCTTCTGCCACACCAGATGGCACGTTGATTTTAACACGCTCTTCACCTCTTTTACGGCCTTCTCCGTAACATTCATCACATTTATTTCTGATGATTCGTCCCTCTCCCCTGCAATCCGGACAAGGCTGCACATTGACAAACTGACCAAACATGGTGCGCGATACCTGTCGTATTTCTCCCATACCACTACAGGTACCACAGGTTTCGAAATCCGATTCGGTTTTTGCTCCGGTGCCTCCACAGGACTTGCATTTGACCTGTTTTTTTACTTTCAGGGTTTTTTCTGTTCCAAATGCGATCTCCTCAAGGTTAAGCGACACTTTCAATTTCATGTCTGCTCCCGGTTGGCCGGAAGATCTGTCACGTCGGCTACGTCCGCGACCGGTGGTTCCAAATCCTTCACCGCCAAAAATATCACTTCCGAAAATATCGCTGAAACGACTGAAAATATCCTCAAAACTTACGTTTTCGAAATCACCTGAGCCACCAAACCCTCCGCCTCCATTTACCCCGGCATGGCCAAACTGATCATACCGCTGTCTTTTTTGTGGATCCCGAAGTACTTCATAAGCTTCAGATGCTTCCTTGAACTTTCTGGCAGCATTATCATCACCCTTATTACGATCGGGGTGAAATTTCATCGCTTTTTTTCGGTACGCTTTTTTTAATTCTCCGTCGCTGGCATTTCGATCAACACCAAGAATTTCATAATAGTCTTTTTTCGCCATCTCTATAACCCCGGCTGTTATTCACTTACAATTACCTTCGCATGCCGAATGGTTCGGTCGCCTATTCTATAACCATTTTCCAGAACCTGAAGCACAATATCACTTTCAATATTCTCATCCTCCGGCTCTTGCCTCATTAATGCATCGTGAATATCCACATTAAAGGGGACTCCAATTTGGTCAATTTTTTCAACATTGTATTTTTTCAGGACTTCCTGAAATTTATTATAAATCATTTTTACACCATCCTCGATCCCGGCAGCATCTGTTTTTCCTTCATTTTCATTACTTTCCAGGGCTTCGATAGTACGTTGCAGATCATCGTTAACCGGTAAAAAATGCTCCACAGCAGCTGCTTTTGAGGTTTCATATATCTGAACACGTTCCCGCTGCATTCGTTTCATCATGTTTTCCAGTTCAGCTTTTTTTCTGAGATTACTCTCCCGGAGCTCGTTTATCTTATTCTCAAGTTCTGCAAGTTGCTCCTGTTGATCAAGGACGAGCTGGGCTAATTCTTTGTCTTCAGCTGTTTCCGGCTCTTCCAAATCGGAACTTCCATCCATATTCTTGTCTATTTGTTCCGGGTCGGTCTCAACATCCGACTCTTTATACATTTTTTCTCGATTTTCAGTTTTTTCTTTACTCATAAATTTTTTCTGCTTCCAGGTTCTATTCGTTTTGAAATTTAAGCAAATAACATGCCATAAAAAGATTATGACAAACTTTCGCAATTGAAACTTTCTTAATGTCGGTTTAACAAAACCATCGACTATTCGCCTTCATAAAAGAATTCGATCATATTTCCATCTGGATCGGAAACAAAAAGAAATCTACCCTTCTTTCTGTTAGCCGGGCCACTGAGAATGGTTACTTCTTGTTCACGAAAATAATTGGACATTTTATCAACTTCATCAGCACTATCAAGATAAAAACCGATATGATCAATACGAAAATCCCTCGAATTCGGATCATAACTTGTTTCGGCTTCTACAATCACCAGTGTATCTTCTTTGCCTACTCTATAGACAGCCATACTCTGGCCCATCTTCCGAATCTGTTCAAATCCAAGAATATTTCCATAAAACTCCTCAGCCCTTTCCATTTTATTAACTCGAATTGTAATATGATTGATTCCGGATGGTTTAAAGTCTATCATTGCTTTACTTTCTCAGATGGTTTAATATATTTGCGTTGAATTGATTTCTTCAGGAAACTACGGGTTTTTGACCTTATCTTTGAACCGAATACAGAAATTTATTCTGAATAAATGTACAATCCCGAGACAAAGCCTGTCGGGGGTTATCCTCTGATATAAACTCAAATTCAACAAACGATCCTTTTGGCTGTTTTATATCTTGTAGCAACACCCATTGGTAATCTTTCCGATTTTTCACAACGGGCAGTAGAAACACTCCGTTCCGCCGATCAGATCGGTTGTGAAGATACCCGTATATCCAGACGGCTGTTACAACACTATGAAATTGAGAAACCTCTTTTCCCGTTTCATCTGCACAATGAACATAAAAAAGTACAGCACCTGATCAATCTGCTTAACAGTGGTTTGAATATTGCCCTTATCAGTAATGCTGGTATGCCGGGGATCTCGGATCCCGGTTTTCTGGCTACCCGTGCAGCTCACCAGAGTGGCCACACGGTTCGAGTCATCCCCGGAGCCGACGCATGTACCACAGCCCTGGTAAGCAGTGGATTGCCATGTGAGCGATATCGGTTTGAAGGGTTTTTACCTCCGAAAAAAGGGCGGCAAGGCCGACTCCGGGAAATAGCTGAACAAAACATAACAACCGTTATTTATGAAAGCCCTCATCGGTTATTAAAAATTCTGGGGGAACTTGTCGAACATGCCGGCAGCGGAAGGCTTGCCTGTATCGCCAGGGAACTGACAAAAAAATATGAACAGGTTCAGCGGGCACCTTTACTGGAATTACAGCAATATTGGCAGGAGCAGGATACAATCAAGGGTGAATTTGTCATTGTTCTTGCAGGAAGAACCTATTCAGAATGAAAGAAAAAGTACTTCAATCCTGGACCAACCCCTGGGCTCTTGCTATTGCTTCCGGAATCCTGCTGGGACTAAGTTACTCACCGGTTAATTTGTCGATACTTCAAATACCGGCATTTCTGATGCTATTTCGGCTTTCCGATATAAGTCCTACCAGGAGTTATTTTGCAGGTAAAGCATTTATATCTTTCGTCATTTGGAACTTCACCACAACCTATTGGTTAATGTTCGCTGATGTACTCGCAGGAGTCGCTGCCATTCTTGCCAATGCCGCTCTGATGCTGATTCCGATGTTGATTATAAGGGCTCTTCTGCGAAAAGATATTCATGTTCTGTTTCTATCTATACTTATATCATCTACCTGGGTGTGTTATGAATACCTGCACCACCACTGGGATCTCGCCTGGCCCTGGCTTGCCCTCGGCAATGGATGGGCGGTTCATACGGGTGTCATTCAGTACATTTCCTTTACCGGTCACCTGGCTATCAGTTTTTGGATCATTGCTACATCACTTCTGCTTTACAAGACTATACTTTCAACCCGAAAGGATGTTTTCTACTACACGGTAACTGTATTTCTGATTTTTCCTCTACTTTCGGTTTTCTCTTTGATAACGTTCAGTGAAGAACCTGAAGGCTCCCTGGAAGTCGCGATCATTCAGCCAAATCTGGATTCATATCAGACTTATGGCGGTTTCAACTCTGTCGACGAACTTACAGAGATGTTGCTCGAAATTTCAGACTCGGTACGAACTGAAAATACGGATCTAATTATCTGGCCTGAGAATGCCATTGACACAGCAATCGGCCGAGAAAGTGCCTTCAGATTCAGGGTAAGCGATACACTTCGAAACTGGAATGCAGATCTGATTACCGGTGCCGTCTTTATTGATACCTATGAAGACCGGGAAGAACCGGCTATTGTTCGTGGACAGCACAGTGGCTCCGGCTTCAATATATACAATGCAGCTCTGCATTTTACACCGGACAACGAACTAGACGTTTACAGGAAAGGAAATCTTGTGCCAATTGTAGAACGGATGCCTTATGCTGAAACGCTTCAAAAAATCGATCGGTTCGGGTGGGTGAACTGGGGACTTGTAACAGGGTACGGCAAAGGAATTCAAGCTAATAACTTTCGTATTGGCAATCATGAAACTCCTGCACTTATCTGTTATGATTCGGTTTTTACTTCCTGGGTTGGGGAATTTGTACGAAATGGCGCCGGATTTTTAACAATCGTCACAAATGACGGATGGTGGGGCGAAACCAGCGGCCATAAACAACATTTTGCCTATGCACGGCTTCGTGCCATTGAATACAGGCAGTGGATTGCACGCAGTGCCAATAACGGAATTTCCGGAATTATATCTCCCGATGGTGTAGTACATGTTGAAACCGATTACTGGGTCAGAACCGGCTTTACACACGATATTTATCCTACCGGGAAGGTCACGCTTTTTGCCCGGTATGGAAACTGGTTCAACTGGCTAATGGTTGTTGGAACCATAATGGCTGTAGCCGTGCTCTATATCAAAAAAGAGGATCCGTAAAAAGCAGATATCAATGAGCGTGATTATTGATTCAAACCGATGTTGATCGCCTGGAGGTCCGGGGGTCAGGTGGAGCGTATATTAATTCGTATGTTAAATCGAATATCGTGAATGGTTCTTTCAAAGGATCGGGTCGATTTGGGAATAATCCGACTTAATGAATATTCGAAGTTGGCCTGAAGGGTATTGGTAAATCGATAACCGATAACTGATGATGCATTGATCCGGGTTTGGCCAGATGGTGGGCGTGGACTGATCGAATAAATCGATGGATCACGTACAATGGATTGGTGGCCGTCAGAAAGAGCCCTATCAAGATCTGAATCAAGAAGAAATCGCTGTTCAGTATCTTCAATGTAATTTCCATTGAGGGTTATATCCAGGTTATTGGTCAAATTCCTGAAAAATGGCATTCGGAAATTTCGAATTGTATATGTAATTGACAAGGTTAGTCCTTTCGAGGTACGTTCGGTAACGTTGGAATTGGATAGAGCCAGGCTTGTAAGTTCGCTGTACTCATA
>SLOU01000127.1 GCA_007132385.1 Balneolaceae bacterium
CCCGATCGGCCGCTTCTGCTTCGGTTATTTCAGGAACGTCCATCGATAGACGGTTTTTCCAGGCGCTCTGGGTTATCTCAGCTGTTATCGCTTTTTCAGCAAGTACTTCCGAGACAGAATTGAGTGGGTAACCCGCCATCCGGGTCATCAGTGTGGTACAGGACCAGCGGTTTTTTTTGTTCGCTTTTTCAAAAAAAATATTGGGGAATGCATTGATAAAGTGACAACTTCCTTTTTCTCTCTGAAACTTCTGAAAAATACTGTCTTTCCCAAGATAATCCCTTATTGAGGAATGGGGATACGGTCCAAAATGCCGTCCAAGTTTTTGCGCAGAATTGATCCCGCTAAACAGGGTCACCTGGCCCGTACCGCTTTGTGGCAGACCCTCTACACCCATACAGGCATCCACGGGAGTAAAAAATAAATTCCTGTTCCTATACTTTTTTACCTGCTTCGTAAATGATTGCCCCCCCGTAAGCCTGGAAAAAACAAAATATCCAGTATCAAATAAAGGGTTACATTGGTCATCACGGCCGAGTCCGAGTCCATCCACAAATACAAATATAAGAGACATTACCGCTCCACAATAATGGTTACCGGTCCTTCATTTATCAGGGAAACTTCCATGTACGCGCCAAATACACCGGTTTTAATTTTCCCCTTAATAGACTTCTCCATATAGGATACCATTTTTTCATACATCTTTTCCGCTTTCTCGGGTGGGGCCGATGATATAAAACTGGGTCTGGACCCTTTTTTAACATCACCGTAAAGCGTAAACTGGGAGATTAGTAAAATTTCTCCATCTACATCCTCTACACTCCGGTTCATTTTTCCTTCTTCGTCTTCAAAAATCCGGAGGCGACGACATTTATCTGCAACCCATTTCAGCTGCTCGTCGGTATCATCCTGATGAACAGCCACCAAAATAACTAATCCTTTTTCTATGCTTCCGCATATTGAACCGTTAACACGAACCGAAGCTTTAGATACACGCTGAACTACTGCTTTCATACCATATTTTTTTGTTAACAAGTATGGGGGTAACCCTCAAAAAACTTGTTAATTAGATAGTTATGATTAAACTTTATTAAAAAGGTAATCAATTATAAACCGGAAAAGTTAAATGTTAACAGGAAGTACCTCAAATGCCCGTTGTTTGTAATAATTTTTTTTAAATGTTTAATATATCTTCCCAGTCGAAAACTCTTACTCCGATAGGTAAAGCAACAAGGCAGATACCATTATTATTAACATTTTTATCAACATTACTAACACTTGCAACGGGAAAAAAAGTATAACTTATTTATACACATATCCACACCCCCTATATCTAAATCAAAAACTTTTTAAAATTTATTTTATATATAGTAACCACTTGTGCAAAAAAATAATAAGCGGTGCTTGGTTTTATAGTAGATTGTTTCAAACTTTGATGAATAGCAGAAAGCATCTAATAATGTGATAATATTTTTTTATATGTCTAAAAAACACACGTATAAATCGTCTGGTGTAGACGTTGAAGCCGGGAATAAGTTCGTATCATCCATCGGAAAGCTGGTAAAAGAGACACACAGGCCTGAAGTAATAAAAAGTATCGGTGGATTTGGTGGACTATTTCAGCCCGATTTTACCGGTATTAAGGAACCTGTACTCGTAAGCAGTGTCGACGGGGTCGGCACAAAGTTGATTGTTGCATTCAAAACAGGTATTTATGATACGGTTGGACAGGATCTTGTAAATCACTGTGTTAATGACATAGCTGTTTGTGGAGCAGAACCGCTTTTTTTTCTCGATTATTTTTCAACCGGAAAACTGGAGCAAAGGATTGCATATGATGTAGTCAAGGGATTTAGTATTGCCTGCAGGGAAAACAATTGTGCTTTGATTGGTGGTGAAACTGCGGAAATGCCGGATTTGTATAAGGAAGGGGAATTTGATCTTGCCGGAACGGTTGTAGGCGTGGTTGATCGGGATCAGATTGTTGATGGTTCTTCTATTTCTGAAGGAGACATTATACTCGGCGTAACCGGCAACGGACTTCATACAAACGGCTATTCCCTGGCTCGAAAAATTCTCTTTTCAAAATATGAATTAAACGATCGAATCGGAGAATCGGGAAAAAACGTCGGTGAATTGCTCTTGCAAATTCATCCATCATATCTTTCCGTTATCCGGTCAATAAAAAAAATTTCCGGGGTTAAAGGATTCGCTCACATTACCGGGGGCGGGCTCGAAGGAAATACCAGGCGTATCCTACCAGACGGCCGAAGTCTTCAGTTTGATTGGAATAGTTGGGATTGGCCTGATATATTTGAGGTTATTCGGACGGTTGGTGATGTTCCGGACGAAGATATGAGACAAGCGTTCAATCTCGGGATTGGACTTACAATCATCGTCTCCCCGGATATCAAATCGGAGATCATTAAAAATTATTCAACGGAATCATTCTCTATTTTGGAAATTGGAAGAGTTGGATAAAATCAGAAAATTTAAAATGATCCGCTATAGAAAGTATGTTTATTTCGTGTCGGTTCATAAGCAAAGGCTACTCCTATTTCAAATGGAATATTAAAAAAACGCATTCTCATTCGTATTCCTCCTCCGAAAAGAGTTCGTGAACGGTTGTAAAGTACAGATGTATTACTGTAAATAAGCGGTACGACCGTATCACTGAAAAGGACCATATAGAGGCGATCAAAGAAGAAGGGATTCAATAATGAACCACGATCAATATGCAATAAAGGTATGGTATAACGGGTATTTAATCGCGCAGCGTTGTTTACACCAGAAAGAATATAGTTATCAAATCCACGGGAATAAAATCCGGTAATATCATATAAGGGTAAATTTTGTGAAACAAATTCAGCTCCGATCCGAAGCGATTGATTGCTTCTGAGGTTGGGTGATAGAAATCGCACTATACCACCACGCCACGCCATCAACTTTCCGCGTGCAAAATCGGATGCAATGTCCATTTCAGTTTCCGAAAAAAGGAGCCATCCTGTATTAGGTTGTACATCCCTAATATTCTGTTGAAGCCGATGACGGTAGGTGACGGAAAAGGATGTTGTTGTACGACTAACCCAGTTACCTATTGTATTGCCACCGGTTGAAATTTGGCGTTGTTGCAGAAAATCGATACCGGGTATGATAGTAAGGGAAGATGTTCGTGTATTCCGGTCGAAAAGAAGTGGAACCGGAATCTCTAAACCGCCACCCTGACGCTGCCAGAACCCGGTTGTGGTTTCAGCCGGTCGATGATAGCCTATTATACGAAATCCCGGATAGAATCCGGTGAATCGATAAGACATATCATACCAAATCCGGTTGTTAGAGGTGCTTACTTCCACGTTGTAACTGTTTCTTCTGAGAACGTCCCCGCTGGAAAGTAAAAGACCATACCTGTTTCCTATTAAATTGGATTCATTTTTCCAAAATGGGAAAAGTGCTCTGGGACGGACCCATCGCATGCCGGTACGGTATTTTTCTGAGGACCAGGTGTCCGGAAGGGTGTCTACGGTTTCATCTGTGGCAGCGAACGGCTCCGATGGTCCAGAATATGAGTAAGCATTCCAATTGATTACCGGTATGGTATAGACTTCATTATGTACGATGTTCGGGAGATCATCCACATTCAGAATTACCAATTCGAATCGATTGTCGCGCAATTGAACAGCGGCAATGCGCCTGCCATCCGGACTATAACGTCCCTCCATCAGTCCCCATTTGTGATCCGACAATTGCAGTAATTGGTGCTCCGTCAAATGATATTCATAAAGATTCATTGTTCCGTTGAGATCGGATGTAAACAATAATCGATCGCCGTCGGGATGCCAGTCCGGATCGTACACGGAAGCCTGGTCGAAGGCGATGTCCGGTGAAGATGTGTTGTATTTATTTAGTTCGTTCTTATGTAAAAACCATAGGCCCTGCAAACCGTCACGATTGGCCAACAACACCAGAGAATCACTGTAAATCGGATGAAAAGTGAGTTCTGCAAAATGCCCATTATCGGGGATAAGTAAAGTATCCGTTATTTGATCCATCAGTCGAACAATCATATTGTTTTCATGATGCGTCCGGAGTGCCCAGATGTCGTTATCAGGCCCGTAAACGGGTGCGTGTATCCGGTCCGCACTTCCTATCTGATGTGACTTTGGATGCATTTGGCTGAGATCGAACTTATCAGGGGAATATGTGTGGCCCTCCGACAAAACCACTTCATGAACGCGCATCCGGGAATAATTGTGTTTGTAGGTGTGGCGGTGATATCGCGCATAGAGAAACCGCAGCTCGTCCGGATGGAGGGTGAATAAATAATCCTGTGTCGAGTGCGTTTCAAAAAGCTGCTGTAGGTCATTACTTTGAGTATCGAAACTGTAAATGCCCGGCCTTTTGTGGTATGATGTTGCATGGAAAAGCACGGTTTCACCGGAAATCCAAAAAGGTCTGCGGACCCGTTTAATGTCGTCGGCCAGAGGGCTTGAATAGGCTTCGGAATGATCATTCTCTCCATTCCTAAAAATCTCTGTTTGTGCTTTTTCAAACTCATTAAAAAGGATGGAAGGGCGTTCTCCGGTGTGGTACCATAGCGCTGTGGCGTAACCCAGGAAAGGCCATCGTGAAACAAAACGGATCGTTTTGGAGGTTGTATCCATGCCGTACTCATAATGAAGCCAGTTTATAAATGTAAAACCACCAATGTATTGTCGGTCAAACGGAAAAGAGTAAATCGGTTCCCGGAGATTCTGGCTCGGTGTCCACCGGTCACTGCTCTGAAAAACGGACTTATACTGACGGGTGAAATAGGAGTGATTTCCGCGCCCACTTACACCGTAGTGGAGATGAGTGTCGTGAAATACGGCAATCCCTTCGATCATCCCGAGCGGTGCGGACATATGCATGGTGCGGGCGACATCCGGTGAAAAAGGGTGGATAATTGCAGATACCCCGAATGGAGGGATAACATTTAAATGCAGCGCATGCACCAATTCATGAGGCATGACGGTATGAAGCCAGTTTCCGTCTCGCGGATTCATGGATTTCCCCAGAATCCTCGGAATCTCGACCTCGATCCGAAAATTGAGAGTAGTAACAAAACCGTTTGAGCGATCGTTTGCAGCGTTCAAAACAACGGGCATATTGGATAGTGAACCACCTACAAGGGTTTGCACCACTGGATATTGATCTTCCAGAATGCGTGCACTCTTTATTGCGGCCGACTCTTCTCCTTCCGGATAGATGATTCGGAAGTGGGGTGTTGATAACTGATGCCAGGAAGGGAGGGAGGGCCGATATATATTGTCATAAGCCGGCTGGGTAACGGCAGTTTCTGCTGACAACAGTGAAATAAGAAAAATAATCAGAATCCTGCACGAACGGTTAAAGACTGCAAAGATGCTGTCTTTTAAGGGAGAATGAGATCGTCTCAGGAAAAGATGCATGCAGAAATCAGCTATCAGAAATTAACATTTTACGGAAAGGTACTATTTTTTTTCTACTTCGTAGTAAGGGTTTCTATTTTCGGAATGGGCTGGTCTGACTGCTCCCTGCGGTAGAATTCTCTCAGGCTGTTTCGAGCCATAACAACGAGCATAATAGCGAGCACAAAAAGGGATAAAGAGATCACACTCAGGAACCAGGAATCTGACTGGATTTGATTCCAGGCAAAGACAAGCAGAGACAACAGAGTTACTGCAAACATAAAGATCATGGGAAGTACTGTGAAAATCGGATTTACATTGCTGCGAGCAAGCCAAACTGTGCCGGCCAGAAGCGCCAAAGCGGCCAGGAGCTGATTTGCAGATCCAAATATAGGCCAGAGCTGTTCAAATTGTCCGGTGAGTAAAAGTAAACTGCTCATAATTACAACCGGAATAGTGGCAAAATACCGGTTTTGAAATACGGTTCCGGGGATAGATTCTCTGAAATCTTCGGCATATTCCTGAAGCACGAATCTAGCCAGTCGTGTGCAGGTATCCAGAGTTGTCAAAGCAAAAGCCGAGACAGTCAGCGCGACAAAAGAGATGGCAACGGAAGCCGGTATGCCAAGTGTGGTGATGAACCCTCCCAGTCCTTCCGAAAAAAGTGTAACAGGCCCGACTTCTGTCAGTCGAGTCAAGAAATCACTTCGTGTCATAACTGCAACGGCCATCACGGCAATGACTGCGAGCAGCGTTTCGATGAGCATTCCCCCGAAACCGATAATTTTAACATCTTCTTCTTTGTCGACCTGTTTAGAAGTCG
This sequence comes from Balneolaceae bacterium, assembly GCA_007132385.1. GTDB lineage: Bacteria > Bacteroidota > Rhodothermia > Balneolales > Balneolaceae > SLOU01. Next base: position 6,250 of record SLOU01000127.1, read on the forward strand.
TGCCGGATGCGACCAGGGAATGGAACCCCGATATTGCACCACAGGCAATAGTAACAAATAGAACAGGAAATAGATAACCGAGATGTTCGACATGGAAATTTAGGGAGGAATCCATCTGTATCCGGGGATTGGCGGCGAAAATACCGAAAATACCAAACAGGATCATGCCGTACAGCAGAAAGGAGTTTAGAAAATCGCGCGGTTGCAGCAAGAACGGGACCGGAGTAACGGCAGCAAGATAAATGTATGCGATCAGAATGGCGATCCAAATGGAGTAGGGAACTTCCAGCGGGAACCATTCACCAACAAAAACAAAAAAATACATCAAAAAGACACCAATAACGGTACTTGGCCAAATCGGGAAACCAAACCGATGGATGATTTGCCCGAACAACAGCGCCAGGAGGATAAATAGCAGAGAGGCAGAAGCGGCACCCGGTACAGTCACAAATGTGCGTGCCACGATATCCATAAAAACCGCAATAACCAGCATCAGTGTGGCGAAAGCAAAAATAAGGAACAACTTTTTTCCGGTGTCGCCGATGTATTGCTGAATGATCTCTCCGATGGACTTGCCGCGATGACGAAGGGAGGAAGTCATCGAAACTATATCGTGTACTGCACCAAAGAAAATTCCACCGACAAGGATCCAGAGAAGGGCTGGTATCCATCCGAAGGAAACAGCTATTATGGGCCCAACAATGGGACCGGCACCCGCAATCGATGCAAAATGGTGTCCCAGTACGAAAAACCGGTTACTCGGGACATAGTCAACACCGTCTTTCCGGGTATGGGCCGGAGTGATGTTCTTGTTGTCTATTCCCAGTTTACCGGCGATGTAAGAACCGTAGTATCGGTAGGCGCTCAGTAAAATGGCAATGCTTACAGCCAGTATCGCGATAACAGACATGACACGGTCCTTGCACGCTTAGTGGGTTGGTTGATTTAAAAATTAAAGATGAAATCACTATAAGTACAAGGAAACAAGCATTTAGTCAAGAAAAAAATTAAACAGGTTTGGAGTGGCGAATTAAAAACAAATTAACTGGTGATCAGATTCCGGACTGCTCCTTCAGCCGTTCTACAAGGTCCAGTTTCTCCCATGGGAATTCGTCCCGGCCAAAATGGCCGTATGCAGCGGTTTTTCGAAAAATCGGTTTTTTCAGGTCAAATCGATTAATAATCCCTTCCGGCGTGCAATCGAAATTTTTCACGATCAGTTCAGCAAGTTTATAATTTTCCAGCTTGCCGGTGCCGAATGTATTGACAGAAATGGATACCGGTTCCGCAATACCAATGGCGTAGGCAAGTTGGACCAGACACTCATCTGCGAGTTTTGCTGCAACGATATTCTTTGCAATATGACGAGCTGCGTAAGCTGCACTGCGATCCACTTTGGAGGGGTCTTTTCCGGAAAAGGCTCCACCACCGTGGGCACCCCGTCCGCCGTAGGTGTCAACAATGATCTTCCGTCCCGTTAAACCGGTATCACCGTGGGGGCCGCCTATCACAAAGTTTCCGGTTGGGTTGACATGAATAATGGTTTCGGAATCTATCAGATGTTCCGGAATGGATCGCGGAAGCAGATACTTCTCAATATCTTCCCGGATTTTTTCCTGACTCACATCGTCGTCGTGCTGGGTAGAGACTACGATGGTGTGAACCCGGGCTGGTTTGTTGTCGTCGTCGTATTCAATAGTAACCTGACTTTTACTGTCGGGACGCAGATACGGCATTTTATCACTGTTTTTTCGGATGTCAGCCAGATTAAATACGAGATTATGAGCGTACTGCAGTGACATAGGCATGAAGGTGTCGGTCTCGTGCGAAGCGTATCCAAACATCATTCCCTGATCCCCGGCACCAAGCTTGTCGACTCCCATGGCAATGTCAGGACTCTGTTGATGAATGGTTACTATCACACCACAGGACTCGGAGTCGAAGCGGTAACCTGGTTTGGTATATCCGATATCACTAATGACATTTCTTGCCACTTCCTGTACGTCGACATAAGCTTCGGTAGTTACTTCGCCGGATATGACAACAAGTCCTGTTGTAACAAGAGTTTCAACTGCTACCCTCGAATCTGGATCCTGCTCGAGCATTGCATCCAGTATCGCGTCGGATATCTGGTCAGATATTTTGTCGGGATGTCCTTCGGATACAGATTCGGAAGTAAATAGATTTTTCATTGTACTATCGATTTTACATGTTTGATTATTATTGACAGTAAGTTGGGGAATATACAAAAACTAAATGGTATATAGAAAAGTAAGGAGCCTGACTCAGGGATCAATTCCGGGGGTAAAGAGATCGTTTCTGCCGGGAGCCGCAATACCGAGGTATTCGTATGCTTTTTTTGTGATTACGCGACCTTTTGGGGTCCGTTGAAGAAATCCTTCCTGAATGAGAAATGGCTCGTACACCTCTTCGATCGTTCCCTTATCTTCTCCGACAGCAACGGCGAGGGTTCCGAGTCCAACTGGTCCTCCCTGGTAATTTTCAATGATGCTGTTGAGGATTCGGATATCCATTTCATCCAGACCTCTCGGATCTACGTCAAGAGCGTTCAGCGCTTTGTCGGCTATTTTTTCGTCGATTACTTTTTGGTTATCGACCTCGGCAAAATCTCGTGTTCTACGTAACAACCGGTTAACAATACGTGGTGTGCCCCGGCTTCTTCGGGCGAGTTCGAAAGCCCCTTCATCGGTAATCTTCAATCCGAGAATACCAGCAGATCGAACGGCGATGTGTTGAAGGAGTTCCACATCATAGTAATCGAGCCGCATATCTATACCGAATCGCGCACGCAGCGGCGATGTGAGAAGACCCTTCCGGGTGGTCGCCCCGATGAGTGTGAACGGCATCAGATCAATCTGAACACTTCTCGCACTCGGACCGGAGTCGATGACGATATCCAGTTTGAAATCTTCCATTGCCGAGTAGAGATACTCTTCAATGATAGGGTTCAGACGGTGGATTTCATCGATAAACAGGACATCCCCATTCTCAAGATTGGTCAACATGCCGGCAAGATCACCGGGCTTTTCCAGGACCGGACCCGTTGTTGGTCTTATTTGTACCCCCATTTCATGAGCGATGATATGCGCAAGAGTTGTTTTTCCAAGGCCGGGTGGACCGGACAGGATGACATGGTCCAACGCTTCAGCACGTTTTCGGGCTGCTTTGATGAAAACCTCAAGATTGGAAATGATCTTGCTCTGACCGATGAATTCCTGAAGTCGGGACGGGCGTATATGCTGTTCGAAACCGGAGTCGTGTTCAGTTGCACTCAGGAGTGGATTTGCCACGATAGTGATATTTTGCGTTGATAATTTGTATAGGCAAAATACAACCTGATCGGATACAATTGCTAAATTTCGTTTATGGAAACGAAATTTACTTTATTCGGTATTCATCATTTTATTCAGAATCATGAACAATGAATCCGGATAGGCAATAGAAAAGAGCGATTATCACAAATAATCGTTAATGGATATATCCAATGCAGGATTTAATAAAAGTGCATTGTTAGCGCCATGAGTGTTTCATCTGACCGGTTGAATCATATTTTCCAACCAAATGAAATAGAAAATAAAAAAAAAGGTATGTCATTACTGAATGGATTTCAGCTTATCCAACAGGTCGTAAGCGTCATCCCTGTAGGGCCCGTTCATATTCAGGGTATTGACTGCCGAATCATGAGCACGGTCATAGTCTTGAATCGCCAGGAAACTATTTGTTCGAAGCCAGAAACAGGATTCAATATAGGCTAAATCATTGAGTTTGGGACAATCCACATTTAGAAAGTATTGGGAGGAAGCTTCATAATCACCGATATTGTAGTATGATATACCGAGATTATAGTTTAATACAGCCTGGTTTTCAGGAGTATCACTAGTTCCCAGCAGTTCAAGGTAACCGGATATTGCTTTTTCCCGCTCACCGATTACAGTAAGCTGAAAGGAGTGGTGCAGAGCCTGATCAAATTCAGACAATTGGTCTGCCGAAGAACGGGTGACATCCGGTGAAACCAGGTGCAGAAGACTGATTTCTGTAACAACCGGTTTAATTTCTGTTTCGATCTGGCTGCGAAACAGGATTATGAAGAGCGCAAGCAAAAGAAGAGCGGCCAGCGCAATTATCCAGGACCGTTTGGCGTCAAAAAGGGAACTATCGTTGATTTCACTCTTGTCCAACTGTGTTTTTTCAATGTAGCGCTTTCGTAATCCAGCTTCAGTTTTAAACAAAGGATAGTATTCCGGATTTTCTAATAACTGTATCCAAAGCTTGTCCGCTTCTTTCGGACCAAGTTTTCCTTTGACGTATTTGTCAATAGTTATCAAAATTCTTGATGATATATCTTTATTCATAACACTGTTTCTATTGTTTATCTATCTGTAAGAGCATGTTGCCGGCCAATCCTTACACTTATTTTTTCAAATTTTCTTCAATGCAGTCTGAAAGACTTTTTATAATGCGATGTTTTTTTGTCCAGACATTATTAATGGATATTCCGAAAGTATCCGCCACATCGCTGGCCTGAGCATCGGGATACTCAAGCCAGTAGTTGATAAAAACTCTTGAGTTATCGGGAAGTTTCCGGAGGCAGTCTTCGAGAGCCTCCTGTTCCTCACCGGTTGTGAGAAGGTCAAGTTGTTCATCTATGGGAATGAAAGCTTCCATATCATCCTGATAATTGCTCCGTTTATTTTCATACTGAACACGCAGATATCGGTTTTTGGCACTTTGTAACAAATACGAATAAATACGGCCCGGATCTCTGATGGCATTTTTCTGAATTCGTTCGACGGTCATCATCAATGCATGTTGCGCACAGTCCTCTGCGTCCGGTAAACTGGCACGCATAGTGGTTCGAAGATAACTGCACAGGATTTCAAAAGTTTCGGTATACAAATGATCCAGTTCCTGAGACTCTCTGTTTTTAATAGCCGTTATGAGTTTACCAAAATCCATTTATCCCCTCCAGGGTAACATCAACCGTTTCTCATTGCACGTAACTAAAAGGACAATCTTTTTCTACTCATAAAATAAATGCATCAGATCGAATAATTCAAATAAAGAGCACATATAGGAGTCAAATAATATAATTTTACGGTATATATCACATATTGTATATTTTTTTGCGATGTTACGACTCCGGAATCGTTATTTATCAGGTGGAATTCCAGGAGTAACGGGTTCGGACAACATCAGCATCGGTTCTGGAACTCCCCGTTAGCGGGTCCGTTAACAAAATGTATTTATCTCCCATGTATCGTGTACAGTTGAAAAATTTTGAGGGTCCGCTTGACCTCTTGCTTTTTTTTATAAAGCGAGATGAACTGGATATTTATGACATTCCGATCTCCTACATCACCGAGCAGTTTCTGGAGTATATACGGTTTCTGGATGAGCTTGATCTTTCGGTCGCCAGCGAGTTTATATATATGACCAGTACGCTGATGGCGATCAAAGCGCGGATGATGCTTCCGGAACCTGAATCCGAAGAGGATGACTTCAGCGAAGATGATCCCCGTTTTGAGCTTGTTCAGGCGCTTTTGGAGTACAAACGGTTTAAGGAGGTTGCCGGAGAGATGGTGGAGTTCGATCGGAAAGCGCGCTTTTCCTATTCAAGAGGGTATACAGAACCCGATCATGTAGAATCCAATCACAAAGGAGAATCACTGCGTGATGTAACTATGTTCGAAATTATGGCTGCTTTCAAAAATGTTATGAAAACGGTGCGTGAAGTACACTATCACGATGTCAAGCGGTATGAGACAGATATTGAAACGCAGTCGGAATTCGTAATTAGCCATCTCAGAGAACATGGAAAATCTTCTTTCAAACAGATATGCACCGGTTTTACTTCCCGTATTTATGTCATCGTCACTTTTTTGTCTGTTCTGGAACTCCTAAAGGAAAAACAGCTTAAACTTTATGTAAGCAGATCACATACCGAATTCTTTCTGGAACTGTTCACCATCGACGAACTCACCGGCCAATCCAACCCGCCCTGAATTATATGTCCCGAGTTACTGCAGCACTACTATATTCATCCCTTTCCTGGTTGTTATTAACAGCCTGCGCCACTTCACCCGCCCCAGCCGGAAAATCACCGGAGTTTTCGGAAGAGGAAAGTCCCGCCCGATTTGTGTCTGAAGATTTTTTGAAGTCACATTTGCAGGTATTGGCTCACGATTCACTGTTTGGACGCGGAACAGGTCAGAAGGGATCCCGCATTACAGCCGACTATCTTTATGATTTTTATTCTTCCGATTCATTTTCTTCCGCAGAGCTTGAAATACTGAGGCAGCCGTTTTCCCTGGAAGGTGTTTTTTGGGATGCGGTCGAATACACCGTCTATTCACCGGATGGGGAAGACACTCAATATCTTTCAGAAACGCAGCTTTTTCCTGGTGGAAATGCCGGATTTTATCCGGTATTAGGCGGGTCGGGTTCGGTCGATGCGCCAGTTGTCTTTGCCGGTTTCAGTAGTACGGATCAGATTTTTAAAAGCATCGACCCGAAACATCCGGATATTGAAAACGCCTGGGTGATGGTTTTTGAACAGAATTTTCTTATCGAACATAATGATCAGCAGGCACAAACCAATTATTTTGACGGACGTGCCGATTATGTGCGGTCTGTCTTGAGCCGAACCGATGCCGAAGGCATTATTTTTATATCTGAATTCGGGGTACAACAATGGGAAGAGTTGGCTGTCTATATGAGTCAACAGCTGGAAAGACCTTTGGGCGTTGGGAAGGGGGGGGTTATCAGAGGCGGCGGATACTCGTCTGGAACAGCAGTATCGATTCATCCGGAACTGGCTGCCGAGATACTCGGATACACCCGGACAGCGCAGCTGGACAGTCTCAGACAGGCATGGTCTGAGTACGGGGACACTGTTGAGCCCCTGGTGACAGGCTATTATCTGCGCAATAATCCTGTCATCTACAACCGCAGTTTCGAAGAAGAAAATATTCTGGCGATCATTCCCGGAGTGGATCCGGAGCGCAGCGAGGAAATACTGTTGCTATCAGCTCATTATGATCATATGGGTCTTGGAGAACCGGATGGTCGCGATGACATTGTATACAGTGGTGCCGATGACAATGCAAGCGGGACGTCAGTGCTGCTCCAAATTGCGGAAGCGTTTCGACTTGCGGCTGATCAGGGTTATCGACCGTCACGGACCATCGTGTTTCTACATGCCGCCGCAGAAGAATGGGGGTTGCTGGGATCTCGATATTATGTGCAAAACCCTGTATTTCCTAATAATAACATAGTAGCCAATGTGAATGTGGATATGGTCGGACATATCGATAATGAATATGCCGATGATGAGAAAGTGGAATATATCTATATAATTGGAGCAGGGCTTATTTCATCCGGACTTCAGGAACTGGTGGATCAAACCAACCAGGCTTCTGTAAACTTGGAGCTTGATGAGAAGTACAACAGCACTTCTCATCCACTTAACCTCTATCGGCGAAGCGATCATTGGGCTTTTGGTGAGCAGAACATCCCTTTTGTGTTCTTTTTTTCGGGACTACATGACAACTATCACGTCCCGTCTGACACAGCAGACCGCATTGTCTGGCCTTTGCTTGCCGAACGTACGAAGCTTGTGACAGAGCTGGTGTGGCGTCTGGCAGAAGCGCGGGATCGTCCCGTGGTGGATCAGGACCGGTTTGAAAATCGCCGGCATCCCAGTCGTTGAATTTAAATTGACGGAGTCGATGATCAAACGCTCTGAAATCGACGGTCAATCACTCTTAAATCAATGATCATGTGCTCTGAAGATGATGACTAACCGCTCTGGAGATGATGGTCAACTGTTCCGAGGTTGTGAACAGATCGATTTATTTCGATGTATCGACAATATCCCTTTCAAAAATTGCCTGAACAAACCGGGCGCGATCAAAGACCTGCATATCTTCGATTTTTTCACCAACTCCAATATATTTAACGGGCATGGACATTTCGTGAGAAATGCCAATGACAATGCCCCCCTTTGCGGTACCGTCGAGTTTGGTAAGTGCGAGCCCTGTTACATCCACGACTTCGGTGAAAGCTTTCGCCTGCAGAATGGCGTTCTGTCCGGTCGATGCGTCCAGTACCAGTATGATTTCATGCGGTGCCCCGTCGACCACTTTTCCCATTACCCGTTTGATTTTTTTGAGTTCCAACATCAGGGCTTTTCGATTGTGCAGGCGTCCGGCTGTATCTACAAGCACGACATCCGCATTTTTGGATTTAGCCGAGGCGACTGTGTCGAATGCCACTGCAGCCGGATCGGCTCCTTGTCCCTGCTGAATCAGTGGGACTCCCGACCGTTCGCTCCAGATCTTCAGCTGCTCGACGGCTCCGGCGCGGAATGTATCAGCGGCACCAAGCATAACTTTTTTCCCGGCCAGTCTGTACATATTGGAGAGCTTCCCGATTGTCGTGGTTTTGCCGACACCGTTTACTCCGACGACCATGATGACATGAGGTTTGTGCTTAAAATTGGCATCAAATTCAGCGGGACGATCCGGCTCATGCTCTTTTAGCAACCCGATTATCTCCTCCTTTAGAATTTGCTGCAATTCGCTGCTGTTGATGAATTTGTCACGGGCGACCCTTTCTTCAATCCGGCGGATTACATTCAGAGTTGTCTTGACGCCGACATCGGAAGTAATCAAAATCTCTTCGAGATCATCCAAAACATCTTCGTCAACTTTGTCCTTGCCCACCAGCGCTTTGCCAATTTTGTCAAGAAAACCGGTACGAGTTTTTTCCAGGCCCTCCTGAAGTTTTTTTTCCTTTTTTCCGAAGCCGAATTTGTCCAGTAAACCCATAGCAGTTATTTCGTGAGTATATTAATTTTTATTCCAGCGTTATATGGAATATCCATAGCGTTAATTATGCTCTATTTTGAGAGGCTGAAAATCGATACGCCATTAGGCTCAGTTGAATTCTGCACCTTTTTTCTGGATAAGAAAAAATCGGTGTACATAAAAACCCAGGGAGTACAGCAGTAAAATAATGCTTAAACACATTAAAAAATGAATCGTTTGTTCTTTTTCAGGAAAAAAGAATGAGAAAATCCAGTAAATAGCCAGTACATTTACAGCGACTTTTCCGGAGATCACAGACATGGCGTATTTACCTCTTTTCTTCTTGATCATTAGTGATCCGGCCAGTATAAGCCCGTCTCTAATGATCAGAATAATCAGAAAAAAAGCAGGTATGATGTCGATAATAACAGCATAGGCAAAAAGGATCACTGCACAAATTTTGTCGGCCAGAGGATCGGCTATCTTTCCGAATTCGGTAACCTGATTCATTTTGCGGGCAAACCAGCCGTCCAGGTAGTCGGATACAAATGCGTAGGCTATGAAAGCTATGATCATCCAGGTTGCCTCTTTTCCAGTAGCATGGTGAAGAAATAGAATGGGCACAGCGATGAGAGCTCGTGACAGTGATATGGCGTTGGCAACCGTAAAAACTTCCTGTTTTACCGGAATTATCTTTCCATCAATATTCTTAGATTCTGTCACGTTACCCTGCAATTACTTAGGAAAACTATTGGTCCTTAAAATATAAATTAAAAGGATGAACACGAAAGAAACTGATAAATCCCTTTTAGAAAAGAAAATTCAATCCGAAAAAATATTTTCCGGGACACTTCTTCATGTCTACAGGGATCAGGTTTTGCTACCCGACGGGGAGACATCTGTGCGGGAATGGATTGATCATCCGGGTGCTTCCGCGATTTTGCCGGTCTTCGAATCTGGCCATGTGCAGCTTCTGAAGCAGTTTCGGTATCCGCTGCAACGGAATTTTCTGGAGGTTCCCGCAGGAAAAATCGACAGAGGGGAGGATCCACTGGTGGCTGCCAAACGGGAACTCGAAGAAGAGACCGGAATTCACGGGAAAAACTGGATTTCACTTGGAGAATTTTATCCATGTATCGGATATACCAACGAAGTAATATATCTGTATGTAACCTGGGATCTTGACGTGTCGGACAACCGGGTCGATGATGATGAATTTCTGAAACCGGTACGCATTCCTTTTCAGAAAGCGATCGACAAGGTTTATAGCGGTGAGATATCAGATGGAAAAACGGTAGTCAATATCCTCAGGGCAGCGCATTGGTGGAAACAGCACACACCGTTTCCGTTGTCAATAAATCATTGAACGTTTACAAGTGGGCAGCGCGGGTAGTCCGGTATTTATAGAGTTCAGTTTTTGAGATATCCGCGTTTTTTTGCCACTTCATGAATTTTTTCCTTTAAGAGATTTCGTCCGCGATGAAGTCGTGACCGTACAGTACCAATGGGGACATCCAACATATTGGCGATCTCTTCATAGGTGAAATCTTCCACATCGCAAAGAAGCAGGGGTGTGCGGAAATCTTCGGGAAGCTCGTCTAACGCCTTTTTGAAATTGTCGTCGTACTCCTTGCGATAGTACTGCGCCTGAAGGTCGGTGGTTTCGCTCTGCTCGCTCCGTATTGTTTCATAATAGGTTGCAACCTCGTCATAGTCTACTTTGGGCGGCTGTCGTGACGCTTTCCGGTAGTTGTTGATGTAGGAGTTTTTCACGATCCGGTAGAGCCAGGCCCTGGCATTGGTTCCTTTCTGAAAACTGCTGAAAAAACGGAAAGCTTTGACAATACTGTCCTGAAGCAGATCTTCGGCATCACTGGGATCAGTCGTCAGCCGCAGGGCATAGTTATAGGTTGCGTCAAGATGCGGGATGATCTCTTCATTAAAATCTTCCTGTTTTTTGATTTCTTCAGCGGTCAATTGAGCCGTCATGGTTACCCCGGATTCGTTTAATTCCAGTAATTTCTATTCGCTGTCACGTACTTTGTCAAGCAGCCGGTTCAGTTCTTCCAGTTCCCGGTTAGTCAGTGATGTTACAATTGCATCCATTTTTTTATTTAACTCATCCATGTTTTCAAGAGCTTTGAGTCCTTTGGGTGTTATGGCAATACTAACTTTACGCCGATCATCATTGCATGTCTTGCGGGTGACAAATTGCTCTTTGATCAATCGGTCCACTATTCGGGTAATATCGGATCGGGAGTCCAGCATTTGTTCCCGAATTTTACAATTACATGCGGGTTCGGGATGCTGCCGCTGCAGGATACGTAATATATTGAATTGTTGCAGGGTAAGATCGTAGCAGGCCAACATCCGCTGAAGTCGAGACGCCACATTACTGTACGTATACAGTATATTTGCAACGGCCCGATGCTGGTTATTCCGAAAACGCGCCTGATTTACCTCTTCATCCAGTCTCATTTTACAAATTTCGTTCAAGAATTCCGTGACAGTGACACAATACAAAAATAAATTATATGTTGCAACATATAATGTTTAAACGTATAAATTATGAGAATTGTCAGCCAATTACTTTATAGCAGGGTACCGTCTTTCAGATTCTAGGAGTTTATGGTGCAGCCGTATGGCTGGTACGTAGTTACGACAACGCTGCACCCTTCGATCAGATTATCCAGTGTTTCACTTATAAAATTTTTGCACCTCACACAGCATCAATATTCGCAACGGGTTTGTCCTCAATTCCACTCATATACTCTTACATACAAAGTGGGTTTATGATATAATACGTAGAATTAATCGGGCTTCACAGGAAGACAGTGTTTGCTATGTCCCGGCACATCTTTCGGGGTGAAATCAGGAAATTTTATACCTGTTTCGGCACGCGATCTGCTATCTGAGAATTCCATTCCAGACAAAATGACCACAATGATCAGTATCAGGTGATGTATTCTTTTTTACGGCATCGTCACTTTTGGTACCAAACGGATTTCAAACCCGATCGGCTGGTAATTTTGTCACAAGGATATAAATTGTCAGCAAGCTTGCGTAATATGTTAAATCGGAATATCTCATCAGCCAAAACCCCTTGGTTTAGGAATAAAAGTACGATACACATAACATCAAACCTGCGCAATAATCCAAACGTAAAATATTGCTGATTAAACGATTACTTAGAAGCCGGTATATACTCACACTTATCGCTTTCGCAGCGGGTTGTGCTGTGCTTGCAATTCCTCTCGTCGGGACCCTGCACGTCGATTCCGCACTGTTGGCAGGTGTGATCGGAGCGTTTACAGGTTCTTTGACGGCTTCACGTCGAGGTGCCCGGGACCGGGATGTGCTTTTACTGATGGGACTGCTATACGTTGCGGCGGTTCCGCTGTTGATTCGCGATCTGATGACGGGATGTTTCAGTGGTGACGGTGTTGCATTCTGGCTTTTTATTCCCTCTTTCAGCACGCTATTTGGTTACGCATTCGGACGGGCTGTGCGATACCTGATACCTATATACACCCGTTGGATTGCTTTTTTCGGGATCCTGGCTGTTGCGGCGGGAGGATGGCTGATTATTTTCTTACTTTTTCCTCAGCTTTACTATTTCAATCATATCTTCGGATACTGGCCGGGTCCTATTTATGACGAAAGTGTTTCATTTACCGGCAGACTGCTTCACTTCCGGATTATCACTGTGATTTGGATCGGGATTTTCTGGATGATTCCGTACATCAGAGAGGGAAGTCGCATTATCAAATCGATATTTCTTCTTCTGATTATGCTACTTGGCATCAGTTATACCCAAGCTACGCAGAACGGAATATACTCACCGGCATCTCATATTCGTGGTGAGCTTGAAGGGGTGTATCAGACCGATCATTTTGATATCTACTTTTCCAGGAGTCATTTTGATGTCGAAGAAATTGCATTCATTGGCGAGTTGCATGAATATCATTTTACCGAGCTGACCGATACGTTGCGTATAGCCTGGCCGGAGGGAAAACGGATTGAGAGTTATTTATATGGACATGCATGGCAAATGCAGGAGCTCACCGGGGCCAAGGGGGTCAGCTTTGTGCCGGTCTGGCTGCGAACCGCACAGTTGCATATGCAAAAAACGGCACTGGATCGAACGCTTCGGCATGAACTGGTACATGTGATCGCTCGAACATTTGGTAATCGTTTACTAAACGCTTCATGGAATATTGGACTTGTGGAGGGGCTTGCGGTTGCGCTGTCGTCGTCATCGTCAGCCCGGTTGACGGTGGATCAACTGGTAGTCTCCAATGATGCCTGGCTCACGGAAGGGGAGATTCGCAGGCTTTTTTCTATGTTCGGTTTTTATCGGCGAAGTAGCTCAGTGGCTTACGGTGTGTCTGGTTCTTTTGTGCGATCACTCCTATTGAATTATCCCGTGGATAATTTTAAAACTGCGTATCGGTATTCGTCCCTGGAACGTGGTTATGGGGAGTTGCTGGTTTCAGCTGTCGACCGCTGGCATGATGAAATCGCGCTTGTTCATGTGACTGATGAGGAGAGGGCAACAGCGGAACGAATATTTTCTATTCCGTCTATTTTCGATACAAAATGTCCCCGTAAAATCACAAAACAACAGGCTTGTCTCGATGCTGCCGCACGGGACGAGGCCGTTAATGATACGCTCGCTTTTTTCGGTCATCCTGGCCGGGACCAACTCCGTGAATGGATATGGGAAATTGTGGAAGAGCCGATCGACAGGGAGAGATTTGAAGAGTATCGTAATGCTGTTTATCTGCTGGCTTTTGACTTATCGAGAGAACTAAATTTGTTTGATTATCCGGAATCAAAAATAGAAAAGGCTGGAACAGGTGAGGTTGGAACGGATTCATTGGCATTTGAGGAGACACGGTCGGTTGAATCGGGGGCTTTTCACCTGGTCCGTCAACTTGCCAATATGGAGTGGCGTCCCATCCGACAGATGCAGTTGGAAGAAGCTCATCGATTTTTGCTCTTTTGTAAACGAAAAGAAACATCAACCCGGTAGTCTATGGAAACACCTCTTTTTTATGAGTATTGCAGCTGACAGGATAGAACCAGCAACCTGGAATGGAACCAGCTGCATGGGATAGAGCCAAAAAACCAGGAATAGAATCAGCTTACTGGAATGAAACCAGCAGACTGGATTGTTCACTTTTTAAAAAAGTATCATGAGACTTTTTGCTGTTCCTGTTCGCGCATGGGATCGTAGGCAAGATGGGTTCCCATCCATTTTTCTATCTCTTCAACCGACATATTTTTACGCCTTGCATAATCGGCTATCTGGTCTTTCTCAATGTTGCCGACCGAGAAATACGAAGATTCGGGATGAGCAAAGTAGAAACCCGATACCGATGCGGCCGGGTGCATGGCATAACTTTCAGTCAGCGAAATTCCGGTGTGCTCCTCTGCTTCGAGGAGATCAAAAAGTGCCGGTTTTTCAGTATGATCGGGATTGGCCGGGTAACCCGGAGCCGGACGGATACCCCGGTAATCTTCACGGATCAAGGCTTCGTTACTGAGCGACTCATCGGGCGCATAGCCCCAAAGCTCCTTACGGACACGTTTATGCAGCCACTCAGCCGCAGCCTCAGCGAAGCGATCGGCCAGGGCTTTCAGCATGATGCTGCTGTAATCGTCCAGTTCTTTCTCAAATCGGGAAAGTGGTGCGTCGATGCCGTGGCCTGTCGTCACTGCAAATGCCCCGATATGATCCGGGTATCCGCTCTCTTTGGGAGCAACAAAATCGGACAGACAGCGGTTGGGCTGGCCTTTGCGTTTCCGCGTCTGCTGCCGGAGCATGCGAAGCACAGTGAGGAGCTCCGTCCGCTCTTCATCCCCATATACTTCGATGTCATCCCCAATACTGTTGGCAGGAAAAATTCCGCAAACGGCACGAGCTTCCAACCACTCTTCGGAAATGATCCGGTCCAGCATGTTGTTGGCATCATCAAACAGTTTGCGCGCCTGCTCGCCGAATTTTTCATCCTTCAATATGGAGGGATATTTACCTGTCAGCTGCCAGGTGATAAAGAAAGGAGTCCAGTCAATGTATTCTCGCAGCGTCTGCAGGTCGATCCGGCCCAGTGGGATGATCCCGCTTTGATTCGGTTGCGTGATCTCTTCGCGACGCCAGGTTATGGGCGACCGGTTTTCGCGTGCCTCTTCCAGTGACAAATAGGACTTGGATTCTGTACGTTGTAAGTGCCGGGATCGCATTTTTTCATACTCGGCATCTATTTCTGCGGCAAATGCCTCCCGGTTGTTGTCCGACAGAAGTTTACTCACTACCGGCACACTTTTGGATGCGTCAAGAACATGGATTACCGGTCCGCTGTACTGAGGGGCAATTTTGACTGCGGTGTGAATGCGGGACGTAGTTGCACCACCAATCAATAGAGGCAGTTCCATGCCGCGTGTTTCCATCTCTTTGGCAAGATTCGCCATTTCGTCGAGTGACGGTGTGATAAGTCCGCTAACACCGATGACATCCACCTTCACTTCCACCGCTGTATCCAGGATCTTTTGCGCCGGTACCATAACCCCAAGATCGATGACCTCGTAATTGTTGCAACCGAGCACTACACCAACAATATTCTTACCGATGTCGTGCACATCTCCTTTCACCGTGGCAAGCAGTACCTTGCCTTTGGGACGCGTATCCTGTTGCTGCTTTTTCTCTTCTTCAATATACGGAATAAGCCAGGCGACCGCTTTTTTCATCACTCTGGCACTTTTTACAACTTGTGGCAGAAACATTTTGCCTTCGCCGAACAGATCCCCAACGATATTCATCCCATCCATAAGCGGGCCTTCGATCACTTCCAGTGCCTGGTCGTACTGCTTGCGAGCCTCTTCGGTATCTTCATCGATGTGGGAGACGATTCCTTTCAGCAGTGCGTGCTCGAGACGTTTGTTGACCGGCCAGGAGCGCCACTCTTCGTTTTTTTGTTCGCCGTTGGATGCCGACTTGTCCTTGATCGATTCAGCGAAATCAACCAGTCGCTCGGTGGCGTCATCGCGGCGGTTGAACAGCACATCCTCGACAAACTCCAGCAAATCTTTGGGAACTTCTTCATAGACTTCCAGCTGGGCGGCGTTGACAATCCCCATATCGAGTCCTGCCTTTATTGCGTGATACAAAAAGGATGCATGCATCGCTTCCCGTACAGGATTGTTGCCCCGGAAAGAGAAAGAGATGTTACTAACCCCTCCGCTTACTTTGGCGAGGGGTAAACTTTCCTTGATCCATTTGGTGGCTTTGAGAAAATCAATCGCATAGTTGTTGTGCTCGTCCATTCCGGTGGCTACGGTGAGGATGTTGGGATCGAAAATGATATCCTGCGGCGGAAACCCGATTTGGTCGACCAGCATCCGGTAGGCCCTTTCGCAAATTTCTATTCTGCGTTCATAGGAGTCGGCCTGACCCTTTTCGTCGAACGCCATGACTATCACTGCGGCACCATAATCCCTCACTTTTTGGGCCTGTGCGAGGAACGCTTCCTCGCCTTCCTTGAGACTGAGCGAATTGACGATCGCCTTGCCTTGAATACACTTCAATCCGGCCTCGATAACTGACCACTTGGAAGAGTCCACCATCACCGGCACGCGTGAAATGTCGGGCTCGGCCATAATCAGATTCAAAAAAGTAGACATCACTTCTTCCGAGTCGAGCATGCCTTCGTCCATGTTGACATCGATGATCTGGGCGCCGTTTTCGATTTGTTCCCGGGCGACCGACAAGGCCTCTTCATAATCCTCACCGCGAATCAACCGGGCGAATTTTTTAGATCCGGTTACATTGGTCCGTTCGCCGATGTTTACAAAATTGGTATCTGGGCGGATTACCAGAGATTCGAGTCCACTCAGCCGAAGCAGTGGTTCCTGCTTTGGTATTACACGCGGTTTGTGCCTTTTTGCAACTTCCACAAACACCTTGACATGCTCGGGTGTGGTGCCGCAACAGCCGCCTATAACATTCAGCCATCGCTCTTTGACATACGATTCCAGCTGTTCGGCCATATACTCCGGTGTTTCGTCATACTCCCCGAATTCATTCGGTAACCCGGCATTGGGGTAGAGCGTGACCGGAACCGTTGCGATTTCCGACAACTCCTGGATAAAAGGACGCATTTGTTTTGATCCAAGCGCACAATTCAGCCCGACACTCAACAAGTTGGTCATATGTGATATCGATATCCAAAACGCTTCTGTCGTCTGGCCGGACAGTGTGCGGCCGCTCTGATCCACTATGGTCCCCGATATCATCACCGGGACATCGTTTCCGGATTCTCTTCGATAGTTTTGAATGGCAACCAATGCCGCTTTGCAGTTCAATGTATCAAAAACAGTCTCAACAAGAAGTACATCGGCACCGCCATCCATCAGTCCGGGAATTTGCTCGGCATAGCAAGCCACCATCTCGTCAAAAGTCGTGGCGCGATACCCGGGATCGTTGACATCGGGAGATAGAGACAAGGTCTGGTTGGTCGGACCTATTGCACCGGCTACAAAACGGGGTTTGTCGGGATTCTTTTTGGTATACGCATCAGCCGCTTCCCGGGCAATTTTGGCCGATTCGTAATTTAACTGATAGACTTGATCCTCCAGAGCGTAATCTTTTTGCGATACGGGGTTGGAACTGAATGTATTGGTTTCAAGAATATCGGAACCGGCCTCAAGAAAAGATTCATGGATGGAGCGGATGATATCAGGTCTGGTGATGCTCAGGATATCGTTGTTGCCTTTAAGCTCGGATGGGTGATCCTGAAACCGCGAACCGCGAAAGTCCTCTTCAGTCAGTTTGTGTTGCTGGATCATGGTACCCATGGCACCGTCAAGAACCAGAATACGGTGTTTCAGGGCGTACTGAATGGCAAGCATGGAAACGTCTGTTTTTGAATTAAAAGCGTTGGTAATTGTTTTGTGGTGATTAGTGGGTTATCAGAATACTGAAGATACAAAAAATGATGCAAACAAAAGGGTATCCGTGCAATCATCTGATATGGGATAAATTCGGTAATTTCATACTTTTGCGGATTCTCTTTATTCTTTGTACCGTATACTAACGTAAATAAACCGACTGCCGTTTACTTTTTTCCGGATTCCATTCTGATCTGAGGCAGTATAATTTTAACATCCATGGATTAGTCATGAGCCTGTATGTTGAAAAACTTCGCCATGGATGTTTCATAAAGGAAGTTTTTAGTGTAATTATAAATCAGACTGTCCAGAAACGGGTTACCAATTTGAAAATCAAAAAAAGGGGGGAAATATTAGCAATATGCGAATGCAAAGGAACTCCCTGGCCGGCACCGGGCCGTTAGGGATGCACCAACACGGCCAGCGGATCCTATTTGTGCCGGTTGCAGGCCGGTGATTTTATTCAAAGCCGATCCATCGATCCATGATATTTGTAAAATAAAATTTCCGTTTTGTTTAAAAATGAGGAGATGTTACATTGACCGGAGAAGACAGATGTGCCGATTTTTGCGCGACCTGAATATTGCAGGCCTTTTATGCAGGTTCTTTAATAAAGCTCCTAAAAAACAAAGCCCGTCCGATCAAGGACGGGCTTTTGAGGGGAGGGTATGGTATATTTTCATAAACAGGTTAGAACAAAATTTATTGTGTTATTCTGTCGGACCTGCACCAATATAACGTTTCAACCTGTTGTGAAATTCCCCAAACCAGTGAATTGAGTTCTGAGGAGACAAAATCCAGTGATTTTCATTGGGGTAATAGACCAAGCGAGCATCCAGCCCTTTTCCTTTGTATAC
>SLOU01000265.1 GCA_007132385.1 Balneolaceae bacterium
AAAAATATATCCCCGAATTAAAACGGCGTCTTTCTCCTGAGAAACCTTTTGGCATCGGACTGCGATTATCAGCCAAAGCCGCCGATGATCTTTTAACCGGCGACAGGATTGATGAGTTTAAAAACTGGCTGCAACATGAAGGATTGTATGTTTTCACCATAAACGGCTTTCCTTTTGGCAGTTTTCACGGGACAAAGGTGAAAGAACTGGTCTACGAACCAGACTGGAGCAGACCGGAACGCGTCCGGTATTCATTGAATTTGGCAAACATACTTTCCCGGCTGCTTCCTGAAGGTTCAGAGGGTAGCATATCGACCTCACCTTTATCCTATAAATTCCGGAAGGAAGCAGATTCTGGTCTATTCAAGATGAAGGACAAAGCTCAGCTCCACAACCTGTACCAGGAAAGTGCTCGCAACCTGGCCTACGTTGCTTTCAATTTGGCACAAATCAGAAAAGAAACCGGAATATATGTTCATCTCGATATAGAACCGGAACCCGATTGTGTGCTTGAAAACTGCGATGAAACTGTTGCGTTCTTTTCAAAGCATTTGTTTCCCAATGGAAGCCGATATCTTATCCATGAACACCAATTATCTGCTGCGGAAGCTGAAAAAATACTCAGGGACCATATACAGGTATGTTACGACACCTGTCATTTCGCCGTTGAATATGAGCATCCTGAAGTTGTCCTGGATACGTTTAAGCAGACCGGTATAGGAATTGGAAAACTGCAAATAAGTTCCGCCCTGAAAGTTCCTTTAAGTGAACAAATACAGGACCGTAAAAAAACGGCCAGGCGGCTGCGCTCTTTCGTAGAGTCAACGTACCTTCATCAGGTTGTGGAACGGCGAAATGACGGTTCCTTTCATCAGTATCGCGACCTTCCTGAAGCTTTGCCTCATATTCTGAATCCAAAAGCCCGCGAGTGGCGGATCCATTTTCACATTCCGGTCTTTACCGATACGTTTGACGGTTTGCATTCTACCCGGGATGACATTGTCAATTGTCTGGATATTTTAAAAAAGCAGCCATACACTCGTCATTTGGAAATCGAAACCTATACCTGGGATGTGATGCCTGTTGGTCTGAAGACAAACCTGCTGGATTCCATAGAACGTGAAATAAGATGGACCCTGGGAAATTTTGAAAGTTAATGATATGCACAAGACTGTTGTCTTAAATGTAGTGGGTTTAACACCGGATTTGATTGGAGAGAATACCCCCTATTTGTCGGACTGGACCCGAAAACATTCTATAGCGAACGTGGAATCATTGCTTCCTGCTGTTACTTGTTCTGTGCAAGCCACATATCTGACGGGTGTCATGCCGGATAAACACGGGATTGTCGGCAATGGCTGGTACTTTCGTGATATCGATGAAATAAAATTCTGGAGGCAATCCAATAAACTGATCCAGTCTCCAAAAATATGGGAACATGCCAAACAGAAAGACTCTTCGTTTACCTGCGCCAACCTTTTTTGGTGGTATAATATGAATTCAACGGTGGATTATCTGGTTACACCCCGCCCTATTTACCGGGCAGATGGTGTGAAGATACCGGATATTCTGACAAATCCGATGGAACTTCGCGATGAATTACAGAGTGAACTGGGGCAATTTCCCTTATTCAAATTCTGGGGACCGTTTACAGACATCAGCTCGTCACAGTGGATTGCCGATTCAGCTGAAATTACCGAGCAGAAATATAATCCCACTCTGACACTGATATATTTGCCACATCTGGATTATAATTTGCAGCGCATCGGTCCCGATGATCCGGCTATTGCAACGGATTTGAATGAAATTGACGGGATTTGCGAACAACTTATCCGTTTTTATGAAAAGCGCGGGGCAAGAATCCTACTGCTATCCGAATACGGTATTACACCTGTGAAAAATCCTGTATCTCTGAACCGTGTTCTTCGGAAAGCGGGATACATAACCGTACGGGAAGAGCTCGGCCAGGAAGTCCTGATTCCGGGTCAAAGTCGTGCTTTTGCTGTAGCAGATCACCAGATAGCGCATATTTATATCCAAAACAGGAAAGATATCGATTCCGTAAAAAAACTGCTAAACGAAACACCGGGTGTGGCGACCCTACTGAATGAAGATGGAAAAAAAAGACACGGACTGAATCATCCAAGAGCCGGAGAGTTCATTGCAATTGCCGAACCGGATGCCTGGTTTGCATATTATTACTGGCTGGAGGATAAAAAAGCCCCTGATTTTGCCCCAAACGTTGATATCCATAACAAACCTGGTTATGACCCTGCCGAGTTGTTCACAGACCCGGCGATACGCTTCCCAAAACTTAAGGTCGGCAGGCGGCTGATTCAAAAAAAGCTTGGATTTCGTTATGTGATGGATCTGATCCCTCTCCACGGAACCATGGTGAAAGGGTCTCACGGTCGAACGGCTGAGTCAGCCGGAAGTGGGCCATTGTTGATTAGCAATTCTAAACAGCTTACGCAAAGGGAGCAGACCGGCAATACAACCCTGCATCCTTATGAAGTTTATCAGGTCATCTGGAAACATATGACAGAAGAATGACCTTTTACATCTATTACTTCCATTCCTTTGTGTAAACTCACTTACTTTTTTATGATATGATTACTCTTATACTTTCCTGAATGATTTTAAAAGGATTTGAATAATATTCTGAAATGAATCTCCACATTGCTGAAAAATGGTATGCGATAATTCATAATTTATTGTACGATAACAAAATCAATGATTATCGTATTTTTTTATTCTATCGATTAACTGCTGGTAGCCCAGGGTGAACGGGGATTCGGGATTCATCGGTACCGGATCGTTCAAGTACAAAACCAAAAGCATCGATCCAAAAGGTTCGCTATATTAAAATTATTATTATTTGCTTCTTGCATCCGTGTACAGGAGATTTGTCGAAGGATCCAGCCATAAATGCGATATTACTTTTTAAATTAAAAGGGGGATCTACAACAATGAAAAAGATTATTTCTTTTTGTTTTCAGACCGTTCTTTTCTTCGTGTTGCTATTATTAACTGTTTCAGGCCAGGCTTCGGATAAAACCGGTACACAACCGGATAACACCCCGGTTTTTGATGCCGGAAATATTGCGAGTGCAAAGTTTCCGGCAGATTTTTCTGTTACGGAGTTGCTTCGAGAAAATCGTATCCATGGGGGAGTCATTGTCCATGTGGGTTGCGGAGCAGGAGAGCAAAGTGGTGAACTTGCTTTGGAGGGTAATTATCTTGTTCAGGGACTGGATACGGACCGGCAAAAAATTGATCAGGCTCTTGAATATACCCAATCAGTGGGCTTTGCCGGCAGACTTTCTTTCAAGCTTTGGGACGGTGGTTTATTACCCTATACGGATAATCTGGTCAATGTTCTCTTTTGGCAAGTTCCATCTGTGGAGTTTGACATGACCGAAATCATGCGTGTTCTTACACCAAACGGTGTAGCCTATATCAAAGAGAATGACGGCTGGAATAAGGTGGTCAAACCCAGACCTTATGAAATCGATGACTGGCCTCACTACCGATATGATGCCGGTAATACTGGTGCTTCAAAGGATAAACGGGTTGGTTCACCAAACCGGATTCAATGGGAGGCAGGGCCCCGGTTTATGCGCAGTCATGAGATTGAAACCGGGCTTTCCAGTATTCTATCCACAAACGGCCGCCTCTATTATATTCTAGATGAAGGACCTTTGGGAATCACCGATGCACGATTCCCGTCAAACTGGTCACTTGTATGTCGTGATGCTTTTAACGGCATGCTATTATGGAAGCGTCCAATGCCCAACTGGGGATGGCAAGCGTGGTTTGAAGAGCGTGAGAATAATCCGCATGTTTGGCATTATACTCGAAATCGTCCTGCCGATGTGGATCGCCTGATGGTAGCTGATGGTGATACCCTTTATGTTACGCTGGGGTTTGGCTCTGCTGTCAGTGCCATTGATGCGGCAACGGGCAGGGTCTTGAGAACCTATGAGGAGACTGCTGGTACAGTCGAGTTAATCTTTATAAACGGTATACTGATTGTTCGCACTAACAGTCCCGCACCTGCGATTATTGCCATTCATCCTGAATATGGCAAAAAGATTTGGCGGCAAAATGCCTCGCTGATTTTGGATAGAACTTTATCAGCTTCAGGAGAACGAGTTTTCTTTCACAACCGCAGCGAAATAGTTGCGCTCGACTTAAAAACGGGAGAAGAACAATGGCGGCAAGTAACAGAGATCCGGCCGGCAGGTGTGATTGCACATAAGGATGTCGTACTGGCCACACAGGCGGCAGTTACCCTGGCGTTTTCGACTCAGACAGGTAAAAGGCTCTGGATGGCACCGGGGTCCAGTACTCAAGGACGCTATCCTGACTTGTTTATCATCGATGATCTGGTCTGGTGGGGCCGCGCCAATTTTGACGCACGTCATATCATAACCGGCGAACGTGTTAAAAAAATGGAACTGCAAAAAGTGCTGGAGTCCGGGCATCACAGGAGATGTTTTACCGACAGGGCGACCAGCAACTACATCATCACAGGTGAGCGCGGCAGTGAGTTTCTGGATGTGAATCAAGATAATCACATGCGAAATAACTGGGTTCGGGGACCTTGTGTAACCGGCATGCTTCCGGCTAATGGTCTGTTTTACGCACCGCCCCATCAATGTTTTTGCTATCCGGCTGTCAGAATGGATGGTTTTTTTGCTTTAAGTTCCGATCTGCCCGGGGAAGATATCGGACCTGGAGGCCCAACAGAGACAACCGGACGGATAGAGTTCGGTAGCAGAGCAGAATTCGAAAGTCAAATAGAACCCGGAAGCCATATAGAATCCGGCAGTACATTTGCACAACGCCTTGAAAAAGGTCCTGCCTACGCTCAAACAGCAGTAGCGGGTGAAACAGCCGACGACGACTGGCCTGCCTACCGGCAAAATGAGAAACGAAGCGGATCGACCGTTTCCCATGTTCCGACTGATTTGGACACGTACTGGTCAGCCAACTTTCAGGGGAATCTCACTCAGGCCGTTGTAAATGACGGAAGGGTGTTTGTTGTGGAAAAAAATGCCGGAACTGTTCACAGTCTGGATCTGGAAAACGGTGAACATCTGTGGAGCCGGACTGTCTCCGGAGGAATCGACTCACCTCCGCGTATCCATAAAGGATTCGTGATCTTCGGATCTCGTGATGGATTTGTTTACAGTCTGCGAACCTGTGGCGGCGAACTGGCATGGCGGTTTCGTGTTGCTCCGAAAGACAGGCAGATCGTTTCTCATAACCTGCTGGAATCCATATGGCCGGCACATGGCAGTGTGCTGATACTCGACGGAGTGGTATACTCCTCTGCAGGCCGCTCCGGTTTTCTCGATGGTGGCATTCATCTCTACGGGCTGGAATATGACAGCGGAGAAGTTGTGTATCACACCATACTCGAAGGACCATATCCCG
This sequence comes from Balneolaceae bacterium, assembly GCA_007132385.1. Classification (GTDB taxonomy): domain Bacteria; phylum Bacteroidota; class Rhodothermia; order Balneolales; family Balneolaceae; genus SLOU01. The sequence goes on from SLOU01000265.1 coordinate 5,443, forward strand.
ATATCAGCCAGCCCAGTTATGCCTTTCACAAAGAGGGTTTCAGAAGTGACCTGTTAACCACAGACGGTACATATCTCTACATGGGACGCACTACACTCGACCGAAGCCTTGAGATTATTGAAACGGAACGTGTTCAGATGATAGGCAGAGTAAGAGGAGATGATCTTGAATACAGAATCATGCCGGGAATGCGACTGGTTGCGACCGGTGGCTTTTTGGATAACACTTTATGGCACCGTACCTATTGGATGCATTCTCATATATGGCCGGGTTTCCAATTTGCACAGCAAGCTCCTAAAAGTGGCCAACTGCTTGTTTTTGACGACCAGCATACCTATACAGTAAAATACTTTACGACACGTAATTTCAATAGCCCGATGTTCTTTCCCGGAGATGGATATTTACTGTTCGCCGATGACAACAACAATGAGCCCCTTTTCTATCGGGGTCAAGGGGAACCAGCCCCGATAGAATGGGAACCCAAAATGCCTCATGACCCGAAATTTGTATCCAGTAAGCCCTGGTGGAGTATTTATCAGGATGCTGCTACAGACAAGGGGACCGGGTTTACCAGGGCGGAACCAGCCCGATGGACTTCATGGGAAGATGTACGCATAGTGGCAATGGTCCTTGCCGATGAAAAGTTGATCATTGCAGGGCCTCCTGACCTTGTTCCGGATAACGATCCTCTGGCGGCACTTGAAGGACGGATGGGTGCTGTTTTAAGGATTGTATCTGCAATTGATGGAAGCCATATCACAGAATATTCTCTGGAATCGAGTCCGGTTTTCGATGGCATTATTGCCGCCCGGGGCAGGCTGATTATCACCACGCAGGATGGAAATGTCGTGTGCATGGGTCGTAGCGGTCAATAATTATGATTTTTACGTTCCGACTATGAAGTGACCCGTGACGCAATTTATGACAATAAGAACAGCACAAACTGGTTGAATGATTAAGCGTAAAAAGACCATATTTACGGTTTTATTTTAATATGTTATATTGGTGAATTTACTCCCGGACAAGACCCTCCAGGCGTCATAAAAAATCATATTGGAAGACGAAGTTTTAATACTATCTCTAAATTTTAGATATAACATCTTATTATGGAATACAGAAAAGCAGGCCGTTCGGATCTTGAACTTTCTATTTTGGGGCTCGGGTGCTGGTCCCTTGGCGGTGGCACTTATTGGGGCGATTCTAACCCGGAGGATGAAAAACGTCTTTTACACACAGCTTTTGATCTGGGTATCAATTATTTCGACACGGCTGAATTATATTACGACGGCAGAAGCGAAGAAGCTTTGGGGCGTGCCATCAAAGAGTTACCACGTGACCGTTTAATCATCGGTTCCAAAATTTTTCCTACCAATGCCTACTACCAACAGACATTGGATCATTGTGAGGCATCCCTAAAACGTATTGATACGGATTATCTGGATCTGTACATGGTCCATTGGCCCCTAAACATGCGCTCACTGGAGCTTGCAACAAAAGATGAAAACATTCTGTCCAATCCCCCGCAAGTCGAAGACACCGTTGCGGCATTGCTTAAGTTACGAGATCAGGGAAAAATCCGTAATATCGGGGTGAGTAATTTTGGAAATTACTGGATGCAGGAGTTTGAACGCCAGGGTATCATGATAGCCGTCAATCAATTGATCTATAATCTTTTTTCCAGAGCTATAGAATTTGAAATATTGCCCTATTGTGAACAATCTGATACTGGGGTGATCGGATATTCGGGATTAATGGAAGGATTATTGACTGGGAAGTACGAATCTCTGGATGACATTCCTGCTCATTACTGCCGAACCCGCCACTATCACAAAGACAGATCCCCGCAATCCCGTCACGGAGGAGAGGGATGTGAAAAAGAAATGACGGAGGCCCTGCATAAAATCCGGAAAATTGCCGATGACGAAGGAATAGGAATGGCTGAATTAAGTATTTGGTGGGCCACCCGTAACAAGGCGATAACATGCGTTCTGGCTGGAACGAGAAGTCCGGAAAGGCTTAAAGAGAATGTCGCGGGAGCCACTGCTGTCTTGCCTGATGATATCTATCAGGCACTGGATGAGGTCTCCCGACCTGTAATGGATGCACTTGGTCCTTATCCTGACGCCTACGAACACCCTTCACTTGATCGTACGAAGCTCAAAGTGTAGTTATCGCAGAATGCGGCTACATTTTCCAGTGGGTACATATTCCAATATCGACACATTCCAGTGCCGATTAGTGGCATATGCCGGTGGCGCGCTATTCCGGTAGCGACACATTCCTGAGCCGATTAGTGGCATATGCCGGTGTGATAGAAACTTTTCCTCAACTTATCATGTACCTAAATTGAGCGATTTTTAATTTCACCGCCCCTCCTTCATCTCATTTGACCAAAAAATCTTTAATCAGTTGGAGGGGAGGTCTCTTTTTTGTTTTCTTATTGAATTTCCGGTCGATTT
>SLOU01000097.1 GCA_007132385.1 Balneolaceae bacterium
CAGAAGAGCATAGATTTTGCCTTCAATCAGGTCTGCAATTACCTCTTTTTTCAAGTCCCGGCTGGAAAGATCGCCATTTCTTCTTTGTTCAGCATACATTTGTCCGTCAATCAATTGCTGACGAAGCATGGCAACGGATTTGCTTCGGGTGCCCGGGGTGCTGTACTCTCCACGGACACCGGCACCCAGCGTTATTGCAATGGCTGTGGTTGAGTCGACCAGCGATTCTTGTAACGTATTTCCAGCGGTTTTGGCGATCATTGTCTGGCCGCTGACCAGGGCACCGGGCCCGTGCCCGGTATGAATCGTGGTAATTCCCTTTTCAAGAAGAAATTTAATCAAATCTTCCCGTGCATTATAGGCATCGATAGACCTGAGGTCAGGCTGAAAAGCATCTGATAATTCGATCTGATCCTGGTCATGTTCCTGGTTTAACATTCCAGCCAGGCCGACGACCGACCTTGAATCTATTAATCCGGGGGTAACGATCTTCGCTTCAAGGATCTCATATCCCTCTGGGATAATGATATCCTCTCCGGATCCAACCTGCTCTATTTTTTTATCACGGATGAGAACGACACCGTCTTTAATCGGATCTCCGTTCATCGTATGCACAATTTCACCATTGACAGCGATTTGACTGAAGGCATCAGAGGGAATAAAAAAAAGTAATCCTCCAATCAGACAAAATGTTATGAGAGGGATGAATCTCAACAAATGCATATCAGTTCCTCCTTTTGTTAAGATGATCATGATGGCCAAAAGATGCGCGCTGAATTACGTTATAACCGCCGGTGGCGTATTTACGGTCTTCAGGGTTCTCCCGGTCCCAAACTTTTATTCCGTCGATCCAGGTCTGTGTAACGTGGGTGTAAGCACTAAACGGATCGCCCGATAAAACGATAAAATCGGCATCCTTGCCCGGTTCAAGTGATCCTACTCGATCCTCCATATCCATCATTCGGGCATTTGCAATGGTCAAAGATTCAATCGCTTTTTCGCGGCTCATTCCCTCCCGGATACCAAAAGCTCCTGAACGTAAAAACAGACGGGAGTCGGTAACACTGTCGTCTGTATGATATCCGAAGTCTACTCCCGCTTCTTCAAGTACCTGTCCTGTTTTGTAGCTGAGGTGTACAGCTTCAAGCTTTCCGCCGGGTGAATCGAGTACGATGATCGAAGCTGGGTAGCCTGATTCGGCGATCTCTTCCGCTACCTTCCACGCTTCGGTTACATGATGAAGAACCATCCGGTAACCGAATTCATTAGCAAGGCGGATCGCAGTAAGAATATCGTCGTGCCGATGAGTGTGATTATGAACAATCCTTTTGCCTTCCAGCACTTCAACCAGGGATTCCATTTGCAGGTTTCTCTCTGGCATCTCGTCTGGATCACCATTGGCAGCATCTACACTGGCTTTGTATTCCTGGGCCTGGATATACAGGCTTCGTACCAAAGCAGCCGATCTGGCTCGTGTACCCGGAAAGGGAGCCTCACTCAGGGGATTGGTGCCATTGGCCATTTTGAGTCCGCCGTAAATGTTGTTTTCCTGATCCGTATAAACCAGCATATCTTCAATCCGGTTGGCCGGCCGAAGCTTGATGTAAACAGTTTGACCACTCAGAAGATGGCCGGAACCGGGCATGATGTTGGCAGTTGTGACACCGCCAGCAAGAGCTCGCTTGATTGTGTCACTGCGCGGGTCGATCGTATCCATGATTCGCACATCCGGATGGAGTGCAGAGGATCGGTCACCACCGTCACCGCCCCCGATATGGGAGTGTGGATCGACAAGTCCCGGCATAATCACTTTTCCGGAAACATCGATTTCTTCTGTTCCGGAAGGTAGTTGAACCTCCCCGCTGGAACCGACGGAAGATATTTTTCCGTCACGGATCAGAAGTACACCATCCTGGTAATTTTCCCCGGTGGCTGTGATAATCTCGGCACCGACAAATGCTTTGTTTGCATCCTGGGCATTTAACGTATTCAGGTAGCCGAATGAAACCAAAATGACAAGTATCATCTCAGGAAGCTTCATAGGAAGTAGAATTGATTGACGGTTTGATGCAATAACAGATCGCATGAAACATACTAAAAAGAAGAAACGTGAAAAGCAGAATTTTTCTCAGTTTTCAATTTTCCTCATTACCATATCACAACGTGTTCTATAAGGTGAAATGAGACCGGGTAAGGCCAATCAATCAGGTAGGAACAGTCTCATAGAAGAATCCGCATTCCATCTGCAGGTAAAAAAATTATTTATTTAACCTCTTTTTACTGAATAAATAGTATTGGCAGCGCTTTTAGTCCTTACTTATTAAGTATCGGTTTTGCATAGTGGCCGGTTTTTTATTTTCTTTCATCTTATAACATCATGTTACTTGATTGTTAAAAGTTAAAAGGCGAAATGTGAGAAAATCCGGAAGATGCATATCTCTTGACCAAGCTTGTAAAGTTTATGTTGGCCGGGCTTTTATCACGATCAGTATCTATTCTTAGGATCAAAACCAATCTCAACTTAATATGACAAAATCATACATATTGACATTTCTATTGTTATTTGTAATTCCCGCATGGGTTTTAGCGCAGGATACCACAATAACTGGTACGATAACTGACACTGCTGGCGAACCCCTGGTTGGTGCAACTGTGGTAGTGGCAGGTCAACCGGAAATAGGTACTTCAACCGATCTCAACGGTGAGTTTACCCTGAATGTTGAGTCCGGCGATGTTTTGAATGTCACATTTATCGGATACAGAACGCAAGAAGTACTGGTTGATGACCGAACGGACTATACGATCGTTCTCGAACTGGATGATCAGCTTCTTGGAGAGCTGGTGGTTGTTGGATACGGTGTTCAGGCACGAAGCGATTTGACCGGTTCCATTGCCAGTATTTCCGGTGATCAAATTGCAAATCAACCGGTTGCCAGTATCGACGCAGCCATGCAAGGACGGGCTTCCGGGGTTTTTGTAAGTTCCCCTTCAGGAACCCCCGGTGCTGGTATGACCATGAATATTCGAGGCCAAACCTCGTTGTCTGCAAGCAGTGAACCGCTCTATGTAATCGATGGAGTTCCAATGATCTCGGAAGATCTTTCCGGACTCTTTTCCGGAGGACAGGCAACCAACTCACTGGCCGATCTGAATCCAAACGACATTGAATCTATAGAAATTCTGAAAGACGCCTCAGCGACTGCGATTTATGGTTCGCGTGGAGCAAATGGTGTTGTGGTTATTACAACCAAAAGAGGACGATCCGATGTTGCAACTTTCGGCTTTAATATGTACACGGGGTTCCAGGACATCACGAACAAGATAGACATGCACAATTCACAGGAGTTTCTTGAACTGATGAATGATGCAGCCCGCCAGGATAACAGGGATATTGGAACCAACTATCCTGAAGCATATGTCTCTGATTTTTGGGGATTCGATCCAAGTGACCCTGATTTACAGAATACCAGGTGGTATGATGAGATTTTCAGCACTGCTCCTATTTCAAATTATGAACTTACCGCTTCGGGCGGTACCGACAATACACGCTATTTTACCTCTTTTTCCTACTTTGACCAGGAAGGCGTGCAGGAAGGAACAGGGTTTGAAAGGATAAGTGGGCGAGTTAATATGGATGCGACTGCCACGGATTGGTTGGATTTCGGTGTCAATCTAACACTGAACAGAACGATTCAGGACCGAAGCATCAATGATAACTCGCTGTATGGAGTTGTCATCAATTCACTGGCAGGCGACCCATTAATGCCGGTCTATGAAGAGGATGGCTCCTATGCTGATCCATTTAATTATTTTGGTTGGTGGATGCTTGATAACCCGGTTTTGATAGCCAATGAATATCAACGTTATACAAGAACAGTCCGGGGTTTGGGAACTGTTTTTGGAGAAGCCGGTCTGGCAGATGGTCTTTCTTTGAGAACATCGTTGTCAATTGATTACACCAATCTTGATGATGAAGCATATACGCCGATTATTTCAAGAGAGTCACAAAATGCCCAGGCAAATGGATTTGGTACTTTTGGTACCACTCAGGATTTTACCTGGCTTATTGAAAATTATCTTTCCTATATCAACACATTTGCAGACCAACACAGTGTGAATGCTGTTCTGGGAACTTCATTTCAAGCTTCAAACAGATCTTTCTCGGATATCGAAGCCCAGGGTTTTCCAAATGATCAATTTATTAAACTGAGTGCTGCTTCCCAGGTTACAGTCGGTGAGTCGTCCGGAACCAGTTGGGGGCTTGCTTCCTACTTCTTCAGGGGAAACTATGTATACGACAACAGGTATCTTTTTACTGCAACTGGCCGCCTTGACGGATCCTCCAGGTTTGGTGAAGATTTCAGATATGGATTCTTCCCTTCAGGTTCGGTAGCATGGCGAATGACCAACGAAAGTTTTATGCAAAACCAGGATATCTTTTCCGAGTTGAAACCGAGAGTCAGTTACGGAATTACCGGCAACCAGGAAGGAATCGGCAATTTTGCCTCCAGGGGGCTTTTTGGTGTATCGGATTATCGTGCAGCTTCAACTCTTGTCCCTTCACAGTTGATCAACAGGGAACTTACCTGGGAAAGTACAAGGCAGCTTGATGTCGGCCTGGATGTCGGCCTGTTTGATGATCGTGTAACTTTAAGCGCGGATTATTTCATCAAAACCACGGACGACCTTCTTTTAAGCCGTCTCATACCGGGTATATCCGGATTTTCAAGTGTAACTGATAACATTGGAAAAGTTGAGAATAAAGGATTCGAATTTGATGCGCGCGGATCGATCCTTTCGGGTACGGAATTTAGCTGGAGCTCCAGTTTCAATATTTCGTTTATTCGAAATACAGTACTAGAACTTGAAGTCAATGACCAGATCATCAGTGATTCCCATATCCTGTCGGAAGGTCAACCAATTGCTACTTTTCATCTGATTCATCATGAAGGAGTTGATCCTGAAACAGGAAATATGCGCTGGATTGATTTGAATGATGACGGTATCATTGATTCCGGAGACAGGCAAACGGTTGGAAATGCTCAACCCGATTTCTATGGCGGCTGGAACAACACTTTTGTCTACAGAGGGTTTGATCTGAACATACTTTTCCAGTTCACCTATGGAAACGACATCTTCAATCATAGCCGGGCATCATACGAAAATCTGGGCTTTAACCGATTGAATCCTACCACTGGAGCCGGTTTCCCGCTGCCGGATGGAAACAATCACCGCCTTGCGGATGACCGGTGGATGGAACCGGGTGATGTAACCGATATCCCAAGAGCCTCTCTGACTAATACAAATTGGAGGGAATATTCCTCCCGATGGCTCGAGGATGGTTCCTATCTGCGCTTAAAAACATTGACACTCGGATACAATTTTTCACCGGACTTTATTGATCGTTTTGGAATGAGAAATTTGAGGCTCTATATGCAGGGTCAAAACCTTTTGACTTTTACCAGCTACACGGGCCTCGATCCGGAAGTGAATCAGAATGCGAGAAATCCATTGGTCGCAGGCTCGGACTTTGGAACGCATCCGCAGTTGAGAACGATCTCTTTTGGCATCAATATGGAATTTTAAAAACACGGACAATGAAGAAATTATTCTTAGCATTACTGACAATTTTAACGGTATTCCTGATGTCGTGTGACATTTTGGATACAGAACCTGAAACATCAATTGACGCTGATGAGGTATTGGTTGACGGAGCTTCCGCTCAGTCTATTTTAGCCGGTGCCTATTCAAGAATGCAGACAACACCCTACTATGGTGTTCACTTTACCCTGAGCCCCGACCTCGCGGCAGACAATGCAAGATACCAGGGCTTTTTCGATTCACAACTTGAAGTGAATTCGGGAACAGTTCCCATCAGCAATCTCTGGATTGAGACAGCGTGGGTCGATATGTATCGTGTGGTGAATATTGCAAATCTTCTGATAGCTGAAGTTCCGGACCTTGACGACCCGCTTTTTAGTGAAGCTGCCAGAGAGCTGGTCATCGGTGAAGCTCATGCCGTTCGTGCACTAGCATATTTTGATCTATTGAGAGTATTCGGATATCATTTCGATATGGAATCGGAGTATGGTTTGCCGTTGTTACTGGAACCGATCGAAAACAACGACTTCAATCTGATACCTGATCTAGGCAGAAGCAGTGTAGCAGACACCTATCAGCAAATACTCGACGATTTGGATACTTCCATATCTATGACAGTAGGTTACGTGGACAATACTGTGATGAGTTACTGGGCAGCAGTGGCACTTCGTGCCCGCGTCAATCTCTATGCACAAAACTATGAGGCAGCATATGCGGATGCTGATGCTGTGATTAATTCAAATGAGTTTGCATTGGTGAATAATGTTGACAATCTGTTTCTGACGACAAATCCCACCTCAGAGTCAATCTTCGACCTTGTTTTTAGTGATCAGGATCAAAGCTCGATCTATACATTCGCTTTCCAAAGGGATGAATATAATGTAGATCCTTCATTAACGGAAGCCATTGAAGAGGGAGACGATAGAGCGGGGCTCTTCATATTTACGCGCGGAAGTGACAGACCGGCTAAATGGTCTGATTCAAACAATGCCAATAACGTTAAAGTACTGCGTTTGGCCGAAATGTACCTGATTCGATCCGAAGCAGCCGTATTTGATAATGACGATCCGAATGCAGGTCTTGACGACCTGAATGAAATCAGAAACCGTGCCGGTCTGGGAGATGCAGGGCCTTTTGACGATTTGGATGAATACGTGGATGCACTGCTACAGGAACGAAGGATTGAATTTCATTATGAAGGTCACCGGTTTTTTGATATCGTGCGTCTTGACCGACTGGATGAGATTTTGGGAAGGGAGGATTTCAGAAAAGCATTCCCGATCCCAAGAGATGAACTTCAGATTTCTCAAAATCTGGTACAAAACCCGAATTATCCCACCCAGTAGAAACGAAATACGTTCCGGTATTTTTTATAAAGCCCTGAAACAATTCAGGGCTTTTTCATTGTCCAATGGAAACAATTACTGCTTCACTGATCTAAAATTCGTAATTTTGATATTCAAACTGTGGATAAAACACTGTGGATAAAACATAGAAAAAGACGGCTATTTGATTTTTCCGGCAAATACCGGTTTAATAAATATTCCTATACCAACAATTGATCTAACCTGGATACAATATGTGGATAGCAGAGTCGTATGCCAAAATCAATCTCGGCCTGTATGTTATTGAAAAACTTCCAACCGGTTATCATCGGATAGAAACCGGCTTCTGTTTTATTGAATGGAAAGATCGGTTCGAAGTTGTTAAATCGGATCAATTCAGGCTTGAATTAACGGATGAAACCGTTCCCGTTGATGAATCCAACCTGATTGCACGTTCTTACAGGACTTTTGAAAAATACGTTGGTTTGGAAAATAACTATGTATTTAAGGTCAAAAAAAATATTCCTGCCGGAGCCGGACTTGGCGGTGGAAGCAGTAATGGGGCACTCACTCTTCGCATGCTTAACAAGATGGAAGATGCAAGGCTGACAGCGGAAGAATTGATCGATCTTAGCCGGGACCTAGGCTCCGATTTCGCTGTTTTCCTGAAAGGGCAAACAGGGATCGGAACTGGCCTTGGTAGCGAAATCGAACCACTGGATATTCAGCCGGACCTGTGGATAGTTTCGGTATTTCCCGGCTTTGAGAGTTCAACGCCGGAAGCATACCAGCTCAGTGAACCAAACCCCGACCCGGAATTTTCCCTTAAACAGACCCTGCTCAATGAACCCGTTGAAGAGTGGAGGTATATTTTACAAAATAATCTTGAACCGGTACAGATTGCTTTGAATCA
>SLOU01000266.1 GCA_007132385.1 Balneolaceae bacterium
CGTTCGGCCTGAACCAGGTTGAACTGATAAAAGGTCTTGCTGGACTTGCTGCGTTGTTTTTTGACTTGTCGAATAAACATACCCGAATATACAAAAAGTACAACAATAATGCAAGCACCGTACATCACTACTTAAATAAAACTCTTTTTGCTCGATCGAAATATCAATCACTTATGAACAGTGATAGGACAAAATTCCCGGAAAAATTGTAGATTTTTTGCAGGTGAGAGCCAAGTTGGGTTAAAGTTCGCATCAAATCAAAGCTTATACGGTTTTCGCTCTTCCTCACAGATCGGGCAGGTTGGGCAGTCACTCGACTTATAAAGTTTGTGGCCTTTGCCGGTGGCAGGACTCTTGCAGGTTTATTTGTTTCTGAAATATTGCTTCTGCTCTTCAACCAGATTCTCCAATGTGGTGGTTAATGTTTTCCGCTCCATATCATCGGCATGTATTTCAAAATATACGTGACCACTCATATTTTGCTCTTTAATTTGGTGAATGACATTTATATATTTGTATATCATGAAGTAATTCAATGGGTTAGATTAAAGTTATTCGAATGATTAAATTTTCAAAGGGGTAATTACGACAATCTTAAGGGCTGATTACGACAAATTTATTTGATAGATTTTAAAATGAAACATGTATCCATCCTCATTCCGAATGGCCACACAAGTCTCGTTAATATTGCGGGGACGCACCAGATATTAAATCAGATAAATGGAGTTGTTAAGCAGATGGGGAGAGGGCCGGTTTTTAATGTTCAATTGGTGTGGCTCACAAAAGAGGCAAAACAGGACACCGGACTTTTCACGGTTTATCCCGATTGTATCATCTCTGATGTCACTAAAACGGATTTGATTATTATACCGGCCATTCTTAATGATCAGGAGGAGGGTATCGAACGAAACAGGGAGTTCATCCCCTGGATGATTGGTCACTATAAAAATGGAGCTGAACTGGCCAGTTTTTGTATCGGGGCGTACCTGCTGGCTGCAACGGGACTTTTAAAAGGAAAAAAGTGTGCCACACACTGGGCACATGCAGCCGATTTCAGGAAGATGTATCCTGATGTCGACCTGGTCGATGACCGTATCATGACGGCTGAAGACGGGATTTACACCAGCGGCGGAGCCTATTCCTATCTGAATTACTCTACCTGATCGAAAAGAATGCGGGAAGAGATGCAGCTATTATGGCGTCCAAGATCTTTATGATAGATATTGACAAAAACAGCCAGTCGCCGTTCATTATTTTTGAGGGGCAGAAAGACCACGGTGATAAACTGGTGCGTGAAGCCCAGCAGATTATTGAACAGAGTTACCGTGAAAAGATGACCGTGGATAATCTGGTAGCCGATATTGCATTGAGCCGCCGAAGCCTGGAGCGCCGATTCAAGTATGCGACGTCCAACACTGTTGTAGAATATATTCAGCGGGTAAAAGTGGAAGCAGCCAGGAAGCTGTTTGAAACCACTCGAAAAAATGTCAATGAGATTATGTATGAGGTAGGCTATTCCGATACCAAATCGTTTCGGGAACTGTTCAAACGGATTACAGGGCTCACTCCGGTGGAGTACAGGAATAAATACAGAATCAGTTAAACAGCATCATGTCTGCCTGCAGACGAACCATATCAGAATACCACCCTTTTTTCCTCATGAGTTGATGATGCCGCCCACGATCTGAAATCCTGCCATTTTCCAGCACATAAATCCGGTCATAATAGTCCATCTGTACAAGCCTGTGGGTAATCCAGAGAACCGTGCTCTTTTTGGTTACCTCACGGATGATTTTGACAACGGCTTTTTCCGTAATGGTGTCAAGATTGGCGGTTGGCTCGTCCAGAATCCATAGCGCTGTATTTCGAAGCAGTGCCCTGGCAATGGCCAACCGCTGACGCTCTCCCCCGCTAAGCTATTTGCCGTGTTCACCTGGAACTGTATCAAGACCGTTTTCAAGCTCCTGGTACCATGTCCACAAATGGGCTTGCTGCAACGACTCCAGAAGCTTCTTGTCGTCCGCGTCTTCCCTGGCAAGGATCAGGTTGTTGCGCAGAGTATCCTGAAAGAGATAGGTGGATTGATCCACAACCGAAATCATGAAACGAACGTCACCCGGCGCAATGTCCGAAAGTTTTCTTTTTCCGATGAACACGTTACCCATGTCAGGTTCATAGAACTTTAGCACCAGATTGGCAATCGTACTTTTCCCGCATCCGGACGGGCCCACAAGGGCGATTTTCTCACCGCTTTCAACTGTAAATCCCACGTTTTTAAGTACCTTGTTGTGACCATACGAGAAACTGATGCTGTCGAATGAAAGACCGGTGAATTCCGACTGCTTTACCTGTGAATACTTTTTTGATTCCGGTTTCGTCCCCCTGTTTTTCCTCTTTTGCTGTTTTTCTGCAGATTTGACACTCACCAGCGAATGCAGGTTTTCGGCTGCCTTTTCTGTTGATTCGAGATACTGAAAAGCCACACCAAGGCTTTGCGTTGCTTCAAAGGAAGCTATGACTGATAACACGACCAAAGCGAGCATGACTCCTGCAAGTGTACCGTCCAAAACCAGGGGCGCCTTGGCAATTAGTGAAAACGCGGCAGCACCAAAAAGAATCCAGTTGTACAGACCATCCTGAAGCCCGGTAATGACAGACTGCCTGCGTTCTAGTCTGGAAACTTTCTCGCAAAGATCGTTATTACGTTCCTTGTAGGCATTTTGTAAATCATAAAGACGAATATCCTAAAATCCCTGAGCATGCTCTACCCAATGATGGGACAGGTCACTTCGCAGCCGGACCAGTTTGGAACCCAGTCCCCTTGAAAGCCGTCGGATTCCAAGTGGAACGGCAACGCCGTTGAGGGTCAGCAATGTCAGTGCTACCCAGGCTGCTGCCGGACTGTAAGCCTTCAAAAAAACAAATGCCACCAATGACACAAGCACGGCAATGAGAAGAGGTGTAAATACGCGGACGTAGTAGTTTTGCAGTTCGTCGACATCAGACGTAACCGAAGAAAGCAATATACCAGAACGATAGCCCAGCAATTGAGATGCAGGTGCCGTGTCAATGGCTTTGAAGAAACGGCTTCGTATGTGCAGCAGTAGGCGGAACGTTATATCATGAGACAGCAATCGCCCGGAGTATCTGAGGACGGATCTGCTGATTCCGAAAAACCGCACTGCGACAATGATAACCATCTAATCGAGTATCGGCGGACGCAGTGCCGCTGCAGAGATCAGATACCCGGAACTGGCAAGAAGTCCGATCCCGGCAGCCATGGTTCCCGCCCCAAGCAACACTGCTGCTGTTATTCGCCATGGATATCTGCTGATATGCCTGAACAAGATGCGGTGGACGTTTATGCTGCTTTCCATCACAGAGTTTATAATTACAAGTTATGTTTTAACTGATTTTGCCGGAGTATGCAGAAACCATTTGGTAGTACAAGTTACATTTTGCCAGAAGTTGTTCGTGCGTTCCCTGCGCGGTTATGCGACCGTTTTCAAGCATAAGAATCCGGTCAGCCCTGCTCACGGTGGAAATCCGGTGGGCTATAAGAAATACCGTTTTGCCAACCATCATCTTGTCCAGGTCACTATTTATTTTTTCCTCGCTTTCCGGGTCCAGTGCCGAAGAGGGTTCATCCAAAATCAGTATGGGTGCGTCTTTCAGAAACGCCCTGGCAATAGAAATACGCTGGCGTTCACCTCCGCTGAATCTGGCGGCAAATTCGCCGGTCGGGGTTTGGTATCCCTCCGGCAGTTTTTCAATGAAGTCATGGGCTCCCGCTGCCCTGGAAGCGACAAGAACTTCCTCGTATGAAGCCAATAGGCGTGCGGCACGGAGGTTTGCCAACACTGTGTCATCAAAAAACCAGGATGTTTGACTGACGACAGCCATATTTCGAAGCCAGGTATTTTCGTCCATTTCTTTCGCTGTAATGCCATTTAAAAAGATCGCTCCGCTTTCAGCAGGAAGCTGCCGGGTCAGGAGCCTCAAAATGGTTGTCTTGCCGCTTCCGGTCAGACCAACAAGTGCCGTTCTTTTTCCTCCTGGGAGATTGAAGTTGCATTTTGTAAGCACTGGTGACCTTTTGTCAAGATAAGAAAAGGTCACATCCTGAAATACCAATGGGTAATGCACTTCTTTTTCAAGTGCCTGCAGCCCGGTTTCTTCCTCATGATATCTCTTCGACGAGTTCTGGTTTACATGAGCATTCTGTGAATATATATTAGTTTTATCTTGATCTATAATGCTGTTACTATCACTAAAAGACACTTTATTAAGCAAATCGTCTGAATCAAGAATAGCGAAGATTCGTCCTGCCGACTCGGCTCCTTCCATACCTGCATGATGCTGTGCTCCGAACATTCGGAACGGAAGATAGTATTCCGGTGCCAGCAGCAGCACAAAAAGGCCGACCTGGAAGCCAATATGCCCTTCTATGAGCCGTACACCGATTTCAACGGCAACAAGCGCTGTTGCAATGGATGCAAACAGCTCAAGGACAAAACCGGAAAGAAATGCAATCTTCAGAACACCCATTGTGGAGATACGAAAACGGTCACTGACATGTGCAATATCTGAGTGTTTCCGGTCCGACTGGTTGAAGAGCTTGAGTGTGCGCAAACCCTGAATCGCATCAAGAAAATGGGTACTGAGATAGCGAAGTGTTGACCACTGCTTTTGCACCTGCTGCTGTGCACGCATTCCGATCAGGGACATGAATACCGGAATGAGCGGACCCGTAACCAGGAGAATCAGTCCGCTGATCCAGTCTATGAAAAAAACGGCAATCAAAATTACAACCGGCACGATGGCCATATTAATAGCCGCCGGAAGAAAGCGGGGTTTGCTGCATGAAAACAGCATCAATGCCGATGCTCAGACCATGCATCAGTACGATAATGGTAGCTGCCGAAAAAAGACTCAGCAGCGCCATAAGAATCCATGGTGTTCTGTTGGCGAACGCCAGTCGGAACAGTCTCTTATCGTTGTTGCTGTAATCTGTCATCAACGAAATCAGCTCCGCGGAATGGCGTCACGGGTAACACGCTCACGGAACACCCAGTAGCTCCATCCCTGGTATGCCAGAATAATCGGTAGAAAAATAAGGGCAATCACAGACATGATTGTCAAAGTAAGGTCGCTGGAGGATGCTTTGTAAACAGTAAGGTGAAAATCCGGATCCAGGCTCGATGGCATCACAACAGGGAACATGCCCTGAAAGACAAACACTGTTCCGAATATGATCGTGGAACCGGTAGCGGCAAACGCCCATCCTTAGCGACTGATGTTCATAAACACAATAACGGCAATGAAAGAGACGATGGCTATCATGGGAAGCGTACCAGGAATAATTCCAAGTTCTTCAAACAGTACGGTATGGCGATAGCCAAGCAGTGCAAAGCTCAGAAGAATCACACCAGCCGGAATCCACATCATCTTGGCCGTTTTTCCCACACGGTTTTTAAGTTCATCGGTGGTCCGGAGGCTGAGAAATATGGCGCCGTGCAGGGTGAACATGATCAGTGAGGCCAGTCCGCCAAGCAATGCATATGGATTAAGCAAAGCCGGGAGGGTGCCGGTGAAGTTCATATCCTCACCGATTGGCAGCCCGATGGCAATGTTGGTCAGCGCCACACCCCACAGAAAGGCCGGCAGCACGCTTCCCCAGAAGATGAACTGATCGGCGGTGCGTCGCCACCACTGCTCCTTCATTTTACTGCGGAACTCAAATCCCACGGCACGTACGATCAATGCCAGCAGGATCAGGAACAGCGGCAGATAAAAGCCGCTGAATAACGTGGCGTACCAGTGTGGAAAAGCTGCAAACATGGCCCCTCCCGCTGTGATCAGCCGCACCTCATTGTATCTGGTGGTATTGATATTTTCCAGGGTATGACGCAACCACTAAAAAGATCGATCTGATGATTTTGTCAAATGGCCAAAACTATATACTTGATAGAGATTCAGGCTTCATTCATACCGGAAGTTAATACTGTACCGGGAGCCAATCTGTTCTAAATGTCGCTTTTTTGTGCTGCACAAATCACCCCCACTTTGCGGGAATTGCTACACCTCTCTGTCCTGCGGAACCGGGAGGTTAAGGGTTAAAAGTGCAAAATAAATCAGATGTGTCCTAATCCTTAGTGCAACGGACAGAGGTCCCCTCAGCCCGGTCGTCGCTTCTCATGCCGGGGATATTAACTTAACTTCCTAAAAAAGTTTTAACCCCCCTTGTTTTTTAAGTTAGTAGTTGCTACATTATGATATGTTTATTCAATGCAGCACCGTCAAACGCAAGGGCAAGGTCAGCCGCAACCGCAAGCTTGCCGAAAGCTACCGGGATCCGAAAACCAGGCAGCCAAGGGTACGTACCGTTCAGAACATAGAGAGCCTGCCAATAGCTGAACGGGCAAAAATCATCTATGAATTCGGAGGTAAAAAGCATCTGACGCCAGAGGAATGGGATGTGCTCAATGAGTTGGGACTGCTTGCAGGTCAAAAGGCCGACTTCGAAGTGGGCGATGTTTATCGCGGGGCGGGAACGGCTGTTGCTTTCAAACACATGAAGGCCGGTGGCATGTTCAAGATACTGGATCAGCATTTGAGCCGAAGCGGCTTTGAGGTCATCAAAGAACTGGTGATTCATCAATTGCTTTATCCGGAAAGCAAGGTTAAATTCGCCAGACATCGTCGAAGCAGCCTGTTATACCTGTTAGGGGGAAAACACACCTACAAAGAAGACAAAGTGTATCTGGCCCTTGATGAGTTGGTCTTGAATATAGAAGCAATCAAAAAAGCATTGACCTGTCAGCTGGAGGCAGAAACCTTCCGGCTGTTGCTCTATGATTTGAGCAATAGTTATTTTACCGGTATGAAAGCCGAATTGGGGGGACGCGGAGAGAGCAAAGAAAAAAGATATGACCGCTACATTGTCAGTTACGGGCTGGTTATGGATCAGCACAACATGCCTCTGGATATACGTATCTGGAAGGGGGGTACGGCGGATGCCGAAACCGTACTGAGCACCTTTGCCGCGTGGAAGAAGACCTATAATGCCGATCAGGCCGTTTGGATTGGCGACCGTTCGATGAGTGGACAACCGACGCTGGAAGAGATCAAACACCTGGACTTGAATTACATCACCGGTTTGCCCGGCAACACCCGGCAGGCTGTCTTGCTACTGAAGAAAGAACAACAACCCGAACTGTTCGATACGTATGGCATTACTTCCTTTCTCCACGAAGGCAAACGATACGTTTTGTGCCGCCACCAAAAAAAAGGCTATCGCACCGAGCGCCAGAACTTCGAGCGCAGGAGAAAAGTCTATGAAGAGTTAAAGAAAATCAGCCAATCCCGGCAAAACAAAGATGACAAGAAGCTCTATCACCGGGCCATGCGTGCCATAGAAAAGCATGAGCAAACCTCCTTTTGGGATATTCAAGTCGAGCCCGTTTGTGGTGAGGGCAAAGGGCAAGGCTATGCGTTGAGCTTCCGGTTGAATCGCAAGGCTGTAATTGCCCATGACCGGATTGGCCACTACTACCTTTTACAAACCGATCTGCAGGAAAGCCAAATGTCGGACAATCAGGTGTTGGACAGCTACAAGAACCTGATGATGGTAGAGAAAAGCTTCAGAGATATAAAAAGCTGCATACAGGTGCGTCCTATCCGTCATTGGAGAGAACATCGGATCGAAGCTCACATATACCTGTGTTTCCTCAGTCTATGGTTGAGC
>SLOU01000073.1 GCA_007132385.1 Balneolaceae bacterium
ATGCTGTGGTTGTACTCGAAAATATCTTCCGGTTTAAGGAAGATGGTAAAGATGGAAAAGAATCGGCCGTCAACGGATCGATGGAGGTGGCCGGGCCAGTTCTCATGTCGACTCTTACAACTCTTGTAGTGTTTTTACCCGTACTGTTTGTACCCGGTATCGCAGGACTCTTGTTCCGGGATTTGGCATTAACGGTTTCATTTGCATTGGTGGTTTCAGTACTCGTTGCCCTAACTCTGATTCCTTTGATGGCATCGCGCTTTTTTCAAAAAGAACTGAACCGATTGTCACTTGATAGTGAGTCCAAAGGTACTTCTGATACACCCTTTCAAAGGTTATTGGCATGGCGCCAAAAATCGATCACGACTCGAATCCTGAGTATCCCGTTGTTTTTGGTCCTTCTCCCCGTTTATCCAGTATATCTCTTATTTAGAAAAATTGGTTATACAGTTGGTACTTTCTTTTCGAACAATGTTGGACCTGCAATCGGAAGAGTTTTCGACCGGGTGGAACGTTCATACATGGAACTGATTGATAAAATTTTAAATCGAAGCGGACTGGTTGTGGTCACTGCATTTGTACTGCTCTTGCTTAGCCTTCCTATATTTTATCAGCTGGGAGGTGAATTTTTTCCTCCGGTAGATGAAAACAATATTGTGTTGGAAGTTCAGCGTGAAGCCGGAGTGAACCTGTTTGAACTGGAACGAACGATCAGCCAGATCGAAGATGTGGTTCGAAGAGAAGTACCTGAAACCCGTCTGCTTGTTTCCGATTACGGTGACAAAACAGGTATTGAGGGGGCTGATAATCCCGGCGGAAATCATGGAGTAGTGCGCATTGAACTTGTACCTGTAGAACAGAGGTCAAGGGGTCAGTTTGAAATTACCGCATCTTTATTGAATGCACTCCAGGAAGTACCTGCGGCTAATATTCGCGAATTGAGGGAAGACCCGCTCAGTCCTGACGGTGAAACCGGTTTGATCATACAAATTTATGGTTTCGATCCGGAGATTCGCCAGGAACTCGCTTCCGGGGTGATGAGTGAAATGCGCAATATTGAAGGTTTTGCCGGTTTGTTTACGACAGCCGATCAGGGACGTCCTGAATTACGCATTGACATGGATCGTGAGCGAATTTCAAGGGTTGGATTAACAACATCGGATGTAGCCACTGCCGTTAGTAATGCAATTCGTGGAGATGTGGCCACAACATTTGTCGATCAGGGAATAGAGTTCGAGGTACTGGTTCAAATGGACCGGTTCGACCGGGCTCATTCCGGCCTTCTGGAGGAGATGCAGATTCGTTCGTCAGACGGCGACTGGATGCCACTTAAAAACCTGGCTCGTATCGAACGGGTGACCGGCCCGTCAAGTATTCACCGGATAAACCAGGAGAGAATGGTTGAGATTGGTGCAGACCTGGCGGGTATGGATCTTCAAACAGCAACCCAGCACGCCCGCTCAATTCTGGACCAGGTAAACTGGCCGGAGGGATATCGTTATGAAGTGGGTGGGGCTGCTGAAGATCAGCAACAATCATTTTATTACCTGATGATCGCATTTCTGATCGCAGGCGTTTTAACGTATATGGTAATGGCGTCACAATTTGAAAGCCTTGTCGAGCCATTGATTATTATTGTAACCATACCACTCGCATTGACAGGAGTGTTGTTGATGTTATGGATTACACAGACTCCGATCAGTGTAACGGCCATGGTGGGATTGGTGCTGTTAACGGGTATTGTTGTGAATAACGGCATTGTGATGATCGATTATATCAAGATCTTGCAGTCACGAGGGCAAGAGCGTCATGATGCTATTGTGAACGGATCAACCCGAAGATTAAGGCCGATTCTGATGACCGCCCTCACAACGATTCTGGCTATGGTGCCACTGGCCCTGCAGCTTGGAGCCGGGGCGGAAACCTGGAGCCCTATGGCGCGCACTGTGATTGGCGGACTCTTTATGTCAACATTATTAATGCTTTTTGCAGTACCTTGTATGTATAACCTGGTTAATAAACTTGTTGAAAGTGCCGGTTTTAATCCTGCTGATAAAGAGGATCCACTCCGTGCAGGAGGATAGACACGATGAAAAAAATCACAATTACCGAGAAAATACTCAAAAGGCCGGTTACGGTCTTTATGATGTCTTTGCTGGTAGTAGGGTTTGGTTTGTTTTCTTTAATGAACCTGCGTGTAACGCTGATGCCGGCATTCAATATACCGGTACTTGCCGTATCGGTGAACTACCAGAATGTTGCACCGGATGATATGTCGAGGCTCGTGGTTGAGCCAATTGAGGGTGCGATAATGGGTGTGGAGGGAATTCAGGAGCTCGAATCAAATGTGCGACGTGGAGGTGCATTCCTGATTTTACGGCTTCGGCCGGGTATAAATATCCAGCAGACTGAAATGAAACTGAGGGAGGCAATGGACCGGATACGGGCACAGTTGCCATCGGAGGCAAATGAGCCGGTTATTTTCCAATTTGATCCCGACAGTTCACCGATCATGCAAATCAGTGTGGAGTCTTCTGTTTTAGGCCTGGATGAGCTGCGTCAATTATCAATTGATTTTATCGAGCCGAGATTTGAGCGATTAAACGGGGTTGCATCAGCAGAAACACAGGGTGGTTTACAGAGAAACTTTTATGTCAGTTTAAAGCCGGATGCAATGGCCCGTCACCGTGTCGTGCCTTCGGAAGTTATCAATGCGATTAATCAAAATAATGTAAATCAGCCGATCGGAAGCCTGGTAGCCGATCGTACAAGTTACAGCATACGCGCAGAATCACGTTACAGGGCAATAGAAGAAATTGAGCAGACCGTGATTCGAATAACTGAGAATGGGATACCGGTTCGTGTTTCCGATGTTGCAGATGTAGAAAATACCTATGCGGATATAAACTCGATTGAGGAGGTAAACCGTCGGAATAGTGTAACGGTCGGGGTACAAAAACAATCCGATGCCAATACACTGGAAGTTGCTCAATCGGTGATCCGGGAGATGCAGAATTTTGGGTCGGATCTTCCGGCAAGTGTTTCAATGCAGGTTTTGAGTAACGAAGGAGATTTTATTGAAAATTCGATCAATAACCTGGCTCAGTCGGCATTGATTGCATTGATTGTTGTGATACTGGTTTTGCTTTTGTTTATGGGAGGCTGGCGGATCTCCTTTGTAGTGGCTATGAGTATTCCGGTATCGCTGACTGCGACATTTGCGGCGATGTATTTTGCCAATATCAGCTTGAATATTATTTCTATAACCGGGCTCGCTTTGGCGATTGGTCTGCTGGTAGACAATTCAATTGTTGTGACTGACAGCATTGCCAATAAACTGCAAGAAGGCAAGGACCGTTTTACCGCAGCCCTGGAAGGAACCAATGAGGTAGCCGGTGCATTGTTAGGATCCACACTTACCACACTTGCTGTATTTGTACCTGTATTGGGTGTATCGGGAATTACAGGGACTATGACCCGTGATCTTGCATTGACAATATCCATTGCCATTTCGAGTTCCTTTCTTGCTTCCATTATTTTGATTCCCGTTTTGGCTTCCATGCTGATGACACGGGAAAATTTCGTCAAAAAGAATATGATGTTTAGGGCAATTGCTCGGCTCGAATCAAATTACGGACGAATATTATTCTGGATTTTGCGCAGAAAATATGTAGTCGCTGTTTTTGTTGTGTTGGTGATTGGCGGGTCATTTTATTTGTTCAAAACCATTCCGGGTGAATTTTTTCCGGAAAGTGATACTGGTGAGTTTGATGTTCGGGTTGAATTGCCGGCAGGTACTCAGTTGTCATCAACGGCTAACCAGATGCGGGATTTTACGGACCAATTGCTTGAGATGTCGGAAGTACAAACGGTTATAACCAGTATCGGCCGGCAACGCTGGACAACCCAGGCAAATCTGGGTGAAATGAAGGTTCTTCTTGTAGATCAGCGGGAAAGAGAGATAAGTACAAACGAATTTACGATTCAAATTGAAGAGATGTTTGATGATCCGGATATCGAACTTGATATTTCTGTAGCCGGCGGTGGGCCCGGTGGTATGCGTGGCGGTGGCTGGGGGGGTGGCCGTGGTATTCAAATGTCCCTGGTGGGCACCGATATGGATGTATTGAGAGAACTGTCTTATCGTATTGAGGATCGCTTGTTACAGGAAGAAGATGTAGTCTCAGTATCCAATCCACGAACACAACCGGGACCGGAGTTGGAATTTCATCTCGACCGGGAGCGTATCTCCCGCTTAAATGCATCTTCAGCAAATATCGCCAGTGAATTTGGTTCACAAGCCAGGGGTTCAAGGGCTGGATTTTATATTGAAGAGGGACGTGAGATTCCCATTGAAGTCAGAAATGTTCGTAATCGTTTTCAGAACAGGGATGATCTTTTTAGCCTTGAACTTTTACAGGCTGATAATGTGCGGGTACCCATAATGGCATTGGGCGACTTTCAGCTGCATGAGAGTATGCAACGGATTTCCCGGCGAGACCGTGAAGTTGTGCTGGATTTGAGTGTGATGGTACGGGGCAATCCGGAAGACTACCGAGGCATGATTCATGAAATCATAACCGAGGAGATAGTGTTACCCGACGGTTATAGGTACGATTTTACCGGTAGGCTCGGTTTTCAGGATGACAGCGGACGTCAGCTTGGTTTTGCATTCCTGTTAGCTCTGCTGCTTACTTATATGGTGATGGCATCTGTATTTGAAAATCTGCGTGATCCGTTCATTATTATGTTTACTGTTCCGCTTGCTTTCTTTGGATCTCTTATGTTTTTATTCATGACAGGTACGACACTAAGTATTCCTGCATATATCGGCATTGTAATTTTGGTAGGGATTGTTGTTAATAACGGCATCGTGTTGGTCGACTATATCCATCAATATACCGGCAGAAGCTTTGCAACGGATAAAAAATATCTGATTACATTTCTACAGGCTTGTAAGCGTAGAATGCGCCCGATACTACTCACTGCGATGACTACCATCTTTTCGATGATTCCTCTCGCACTGGAATTGGGAGCCGGGGCTGAAACATGGAGCCCACTTGCAAAATCGGTAATTGGCGGACTCACATTCGCCACCATTTTAACACTGTTTGTCGTTCCGGCTATTGTGATTGGCATCTCAAAACAACGGCGGGAGTGGGTGAAGAAGGGACTTGAAGAAGTATAGCAGAGTGCAGATAGGTCAATCCGTTGTTATTACGATATAGGTCAACAAGCTTATCAAACCGTTCCTGTTCTAGTACACTGGTCAACATACTAATGTTATCATACAACATACTGACCTTTTAAATACGTCTGGATAAAATAAAAGCCGCTCCGGGAAAATCAGAGCGGCTTTTTATTTAACGTACTTGAAACTTTATTGGTAGTCGAGACTTACTACATCAACTGCGCTTAGTCCTTTAGGAGTTTCTTCAATTGAAAATTCGACTGACTCTCCTTCTTCAAGTCCTTGTTGAAATCCGAGGCTCGGGATATTGTTTCTGTGAACAAAAATATCCTTTCCACCGTCATCGGGTTTTATAAATCCATACCCTTTTTCAGCGTCGAACCATTTTACTTTACCTTGTTGTGTCATAATAATGTACTAGTAATTTTGATACACCTACACTAAAAGATGTTCATCCAATGAAAAGAATTGTA
Source organism: Balneolaceae bacterium (assembly GCA_007132385.1). GTDB lineage: Bacteria > Bacteroidota > Rhodothermia > Balneolales > Balneolaceae > SLOU01. The sequence continues at coordinate 5,665 of SLOU01000073.1, forward strand.
TTAACAATCGATTCAGAAAAGATTACTGCATTCCTATAAACTGTAGGTGGGAATTAATAAATGTTGAGTGTAAAAAATAAGGGTAAGTTCCGTAAAACCAAATTATTTCTTTTCAGAATATGGGAAAAATCGAGCCTTATGCAGTACAGGAAGGTAGCCTCGGTTTATGCAAGTTAAAAATGAATATTATTAGACGATCTTAATTAAGATAGATTAATTTTACTATTGAAAAATATTGTATATCATATAATCGAACTTAAAGAAAGATATTAATATTGATTAGTAAAATAAAAACTTTAAAATAATCTAATAAAGTTTAAAAAAAATCAATCAGGAGTCCTTAAAAGTGCTGGTTACACTTCAACAGGTTAAATCGCGCAAACACACATAAATACAATCATCTACAGATAAAAAAGTCTTTAGATAAATAAAATCTACAGACCATAATCATTGAACTTAGGGATATCCACTGATACTGGGTATCCCTATTTTTTATATTTTACAGTATTCTGTGAGACCGATTCACTCTTTTGTTTCCTGCAACCGAAAGCCAGGCAGCTTAACGGATGTGATTCACGCAGTTTACCCTTGCAACTGTTTTTTCACATACTCATTGTCAGGATCCATTTTCAGGGCTTGCTCGTAATAGCTTTTGGCCTTGGCGTTGTGGCCTCCCTTCTTCATCAGATCACCCATCAAAATCCAGTTTTCGATATCTTTGGGATCCATTTTAATGCGATCGAGCAGGTAATGAATCGCTTCCTTACCTTTGCCACTCATTAATTTATATAGTACGAGATTTCTGTGTGCAACAGCCAGGTCTTCCAGTTCAATGGCTTTTTCGAGGTCCACTTTCGCCTTGTCAGGTTGATCACTGTTAAGATATGCGTATCCTCTGAGGTTGTATAAACGACCGGATTCAGGCTCCCGGTCAATAGCATCATTAAGCGACTCAATACTGGGCTCCCATTGTCCCAGTTTTTGCATCACTTCAGCTTCGAGTGTATATCCTTCCGGGGCATCCGGGTTCATCTTTTGAAGGTCTCTCGCAATGTCGATACTATGATCAAGATCCTTTTCATGAAGGAGTTCGTATCCCTTCTTGTGCTTTTCTTCAAAACTCATTGTTCAGATTTTTTTTCTTTGGTTACTTCTTCAGTGATGTCTTCGAATTCGGCATCTTCAATGTGATCCAGGTGATTTCCGGTATTTTTACCTTTCATATTCGGGCTACGAGGACTCTTTCGGTCCGAACCACCGCCGAACCAGATTCTGAAAATAGGTCGGCTTTGATTTTTTTTCCCCGGCCCGGTGATAAGCCGGTAAATTAAGTAAATAATAAAGGCTATGAGGAGCCAGCGTAACATTCAATCGGGAATTATGTGAATATGTGTGTTGTTTCGAATCGGCTTTTCAAAAATTTGTTCTTCAATATAATCTAACTGATCGGGATATTTTACAAAATCTATTTCTGAAGCATTAATGGTAATCAGTGGTGATTTATTGTAATGGTAAAAAAAATGGTTATAAGCATCATTTAGTTCCTTAAGATACTCTTCTGTGATATGTTTTTCATACTCTCGATTTCTTTTTTTTATGTTATCCATCAACCGTTCAACGCCGGATTGCAAATAGATTACAAGATTAGGAGAGGCTGCAATGCCAGTCATAATTTGATAGATGTTGTCGTATAGCCCCAATTCGTCCTCGTCCAGATTCAAACGGGCAAAAATCCGGTCTTTTTCAAACATATAATCGCTGATGATGAAATCGTGGAACAGGTCACGGTTTGTCATATTTTGCTGTTGCTTAAACCGACTGGCCAAAAAAGCGAGTTGTGTTTGAAAAGCATATCGTTCTCTGTGCTCATAAAATTTGGGCAGAAATGGATTTTCTTCGAACTGTTCAAGTACTAGCCTTGCATCCCGCCTTTCGGCCAACAACTCTGCAAGAGATGTCTTGCCGACGCCTATGACACCCTCGATTGCAATAAAGTCGAACTGGTTTGGCATGACTACCAATCATTATTCAATTTTTTCATCGTTATCTCCGGTGCCTGTTCAATCATCTTATCAATGCGGGTTTTATTTTCAGGGTCAGTCCAATCGGGCAAAATTTCCTGCATTGGTAAAAGTACGAAGAGTCTTTGGTGATACTCCGGATGAGGAATAATAAGATTATCCTTATGAATCACCAAGCCGTCATATGCAATGATATCCAAGTCGAGTACACGGGGGTGCCATCGTTCCGGATTTGTTTCACGTCCCATTTCGCATTCAAATTTCTTCAATTTATTGAGAAGCATCCCGGGCTGATCGTTGGTGCGAATCAGGGCAACTGTATTCAGAAAGGGGAATTTGGCCTCCACCCCAACAGGTTCGGACTCCCAAATAGAAGATTTTTTTACAGCAGAGTGTGATATTTTATCCAGAAATTTGCCTGCCTGTTGTAAATAATGGAGTTTATTTCCAAGATTAGAACCTGCAGCAATAATTACCTCTGCCATTGCATTCGAATTTCAGCATATTCAACAGGACTTTTCAACTGCGGATTCATTTTTCGCAGTGCTAACTCTAAAAAAACAATCTGTTCAAATTTGGAGAAAATTTGATCTCCGATTTTTTTACAAAGGGTTTCGATCAGCCTGCATGGAGGTCCATACATTACCTCGCTCGTTATTTCTTCAAGAAGCTGGTAATCGATGGTTTCAGAAAGCTCATCCCGATCAGCAGCTTTTGAAAACTGGCCTTTCATTTCAAAATCAAGCTCGAAAAGGTTTCCCTGTTTGCGTTCTGATTCGTAGAAGCCGTGTTTAGCTTCGAATTGCATCGATTTAAGAGTGAGGGTGTCCAATCTTATCAGAGAGTTGCGACCTCAATTTTTTGTTCAAGTTCTTTTAGAATACGGGTGTATTTCGTGCTGGTTGACAGACGTTCTTCCACTGTGGAAATTGCATGAATGACAGTTGAATGATCTCTTCCACCGAAATGCAGACCGATCGTCTTGAGGCTTGATTTAGTATATTTTTTAGACAAGAACATTGCAATTTGCCGTGCTTCCACAATTTCCTGTTTCCTGGTTTTTTCCCGTACTTTATTTGGTTCGATGTCAAAATATTCACAAACATAATTTTGAATCGACTCAATGGAAATCTGGGCATTAGAATTGCGTACCATATCCTTGAGTACACTTTTGGCCATTGTCAGATCGATGTCATCTACATGTCTCAGGGAGGCAGTAGCCAATAGTTTGATAATAGCCCCTTCAAGATCACGGATATTGGATTTGAAGTTGTGAGCGATGAATTCAATAATTCCAGCATCAAGGGCAATTCCGTTATCATTGGCTTTCCGTTCCAGTATGGCATAACGTGTTTCGTATTCCGGAATCTGGAGGTCGGCACTTAGCCCCCAGCCAAACCTTGAAATCATCCGTTCTTCAATATCGGGTATATCCTTGGGTGCACGGTCGCTGCTCAAAATGATTTGCTTGCCATCCTGATGAAGTGCATTAAAAATATGGAAAAATTCCTCCTGTGTTTTTTCCTTGCCACTGAAAAACTGGATATCATCAACAATCAGTACATCAATATTACGGTAAAACATGGAAAATTCGCTCGCACGATTATTGCGAATCGCCTGAACAAATTCGTTGGTAAACGATTCCGAGGAAACATAAAGAACAGACATTTCATCCCCAAAATCCTGTTTGATCTGATTACCAATACTTTGAACAAGGTGCGTTTTCCCCAATCCGGTGGTCCCATAAATAAAGAAAGGATTGAAAGAATTTTTACCAGGATTTTCAGCAATCGCTATTGCAGCTGATCGGGCAAGCCGGTTGCAGTCTCCTTCGATAAAACGTTCAAATACATAATTGTTGTTCAGATTGGAATCGATTTTAGTTTTTCGAATACCTGGAATCACAAACGGGTTTTCAATTCTGCCGGGGTTATAGTCGCTGTATGCATTCATCTCCTGGGGTTTGCTCGGCGGCATGGGGCGCTGAGGCAGCCGAACCGACCGGTTATCTTCCTGCCGATCAGATTTTTCTACAAGGATCGAATATTCAAGCTTGCCCTCTTCACCCATTACCTTGGCAATAGTTGACCTTAACATCTTATAATAATGTTCCTCAAGCCATTCGTACCAAAATTGGCTTGGTACCTGTATTGTCAGTGTTTTATTTTCGAGTCTGACCGGTTTTATGGGTTCAAACCAGGATTTGTATTTTTGGTAGCTGATATTGTCCTGTATGATTTCCAGACATTCTTCCCAGGCAGATCCAGCACTTAATGTTTCCAACAGAAAGTTGCCTCCATTTCTCTTTTTAAGATTCTTCAGATTGCTGTAGTTATCCACACACAGATTAGTTAAGTCCTCGTGTCGCTGAGAAGAAAATGGTAATTTATCCCTCAGATGTCAAACGTCCCAGGGCAAAATCATTAAAAGTTATCCACATCCGAATAAACATTATATCTATATGCTGCCCAATAGGTTAATGTTATTCTAATAAAACTTGTCATTTCGGCTTGGCATTGCGTAACAATACCGTAACACTGTTTTAACATATTCGAACAAGGGGTAATTTACGGATAATTTTTTTTTCAACAAGTTATCCACACGTGATTACATATATAAAATCCCTTTCTTGAGTCAATCAGATTATTTCGTGAATATCAGTTTATGAAGGCAATACTATCGAGGTTCAAATGCTTTGACAAAGCGATTCTGACCGTCGTAATCCATCAGAATAGTTACTTTAGCAAAGTACTTACTCAATTCTTTCCCAATATCTTTTGTTAACTTTGGATTACATTCCAGATACAGTCTGCCATCGGTTGTCAGATTTTTAGAGGAAAAACGTCCAATCGACTTGTAAATAGAAAGCGGATCTTGATGAAAAAGAGCGTCAAAAGGTTCGAATTGTAAAACCTGTTTTTCAAGGCTCGTTTTTTCTTCCGGAAGGATATAGGGTGGATTTGAAACAACCACATGAAATGACTGCTGTGAAGGAATCGGAGATTTGTATTCAAATTCAAATAGATCTGCGAGTAAAAATTGAACTGTTACTTCATTCAGGAGGGCATTTTTGCGGGCGGTTTCAAGCGCTTTTTCCGAGTTATCAACTCCGGTACAGTGCCAGGAAGTCATCTTTTTAGACACAGCAACCGGAATGCATCCGGACCCTGTACCAATGTCGAGGAAGTAGAGAGGTAATGATGCATCATCTTGATAATCAGTCAATATCAGTTCAGTGAGTTGTTCAGTTTCAGAGCGAGGGATTAGAACACTTGGGTTCACTTCAATTCTGGAATTCAGGAAAGTTGTGTATCCAGTAATATACTGCAATGGTTCATGACACTGACGTCTCTTAACCATTGGGCGAAGACGATTCAGCTCCTTTGATGTCAATGGGCGATCATATTGCAGGTATAGATCAAGCCTTTTGGTATGCAATACATCTGCTAAAAGCCATTCTATACTCAGTCTTGGATTTGGAACACGATTTTCTTCAAAGTATGTAGTTGCCCATTCCAGCATAGACAATACAGTCCATACATCATCGTTTTCGGGCATGTTTTCTATTCTTTTTTAATCGGATTTAATTGACTGGTTTGTCAATTGTGTATGTATTACCGTCAACGACTATATATATAACGGTAATGACCAGATATGAGGCCTTTAGCTCCAATTTTACTCATTCATCATAGTTGATATCTGAAAGAGAAGGTAGCTCGATCTACTCTTTTTCTATGTCTTTTTGAGCAACCTCTTCCTGAAGTGAAAGCCCGAACCTTTTGGAATAATCCATGATAAAATCAATCACATCCGATTCGATATTCTTCTCTTCCGATAATGAACTTCCTCTGAAACCCATGCGCCCACCGGCTTTTTTTAGTTCAATTCGGTTTCGTTTTTCTGTGCACTCAATGATACAAACGAGTGTAACCGTCGCATTGATCTGTTTTTCATACTGCTCATAAAGTGCTACAAAAATCTCGTCACTGTTCGTATCAGAGCCATATTTATAAAGAAATTTTGGCTCAAGGCTTTTAAATAATTTCGGGGCCATTCTTCGAAGAGTGTCATTGGGCCCGTAGACGAAATACTTCGTTAATGTACTCATATAAAAATACAGACTTACTTAATTATGTTGATAGGTAATGGAGGATAATCAGCAGGAATAAAAAACTAAATCAAACAATAAGCAAATGACCAATGGAACTAAAAAACGGATACCAACAATTATTTTCTATTTTTGTTAATATTATGCAATGGATTAAAGTAAGATTACGTTGTAATTTCACATCCGAAAAAAGTAATCACATCATTATTTATGCATAAATTAATACAAGTTGTTTTTTCGGCATTTATACTATTGCTGGTTTTTACTCATAATCCTCTGCTTGCTCAGATAGAAGAACCGGATATCCTGGATACGTTTCAACCTCGTACGCCTTCTGATGACGGAGTCAAAAGCGGGCTGGGGTTCAATGTGGTAATTAATAATTTCGGTTTTGGAATTGGCGGTGAATACAGACGGGTATTGAGTGATTTCACATATGGAACCGCCAATGTGAGAATGACCGGATTAAGAGATGTAAGTGAACAGACATTTACCGATTTCTTTTTTGGTCAACAGGTCATTCCGAATAAATATCAGCGAGCTTTTTCATTTCCGGTAACGTTAGGTATAAAACAACGGGTATTCCCTAACAAAATAGCTGACAATTTTCGATTCTATTTATCTGCAGGCCTGGGGCCGGTTTTTGCATTTTCCTATCCTTATTTTGATGATTTGAATGAAAACGGATACAGAGAACAGTTTCGTGACCCGTCATCCGGTCAGTTTTACGTGGAACAGGTCAATGATATTTTTACCGGTCTGGGCGAGGGTGACTGGCATGTTGGTCTGGTGGGTGAGTTTAAAATAAGTATGGATATTGGTGAGAATTTTGCCCGTATGACCACAATTGAATTCGGATACATGATGTACTACTTTGATAGTGGTATTCAGGTTATGCAACCAAATCAACCGGCTTTTACAGCACCGGACTTTCAGGGTCCTGACCCTACGTTTATTGATATTATTAACGGAGATTATGAGATGAGGTCTTTCTTTGATGCACAGCGATTTTTTGGTACTCCCCAAATTAGCCTGAAATTTGGCCGGATGTGGTAATGTACTTGCCGCCGATGATGAGTAGCTGAGTTTCAAATTTATATCGATCCGTCTGAACTGATTCTGTAAGCTTTCCAGTTTTACCAGTATCACAATCTGGTATATTAATCTCTTTTATCACTTTATTGATACGGATATTCATGGTACTTTATGGTCTCAAAATTTGGTCTAACACTAAAGAAATTTTATGAGTTTTATTGAACAGATTACGGGGCGGCAAATAATTGATTCCAGAGGAAATCCGACAATTGAGGTGGATGTCATATTAAGTGACGGAATTTTGGGCAGAGCTGCAGTACCATCAGGTGCTTCAACCGGAGAACATGAGGCAGTTGAACTCCGCGATGGAGATGAAAGCCGTTTTTTGGGTAAATCTGTCCTCAAAGCAGTTGAAAATATCAACAAAACGATTGCTGAAGAACTGAAAGGATTTCCTGCAATGTTGCAAACCGATCTCGATGACCTTTTGATTGAGATAGACGGAACACCCAACAAAGGTAAACTTGGAGCTAATGCGATTCTGGGAGTTTCTCTTGCTACTGCAAAAGCGGCTGCCAATTCGATCGGTATGCCCCTGTGGCGCTATATTGGCGGAGTCAATTCAAAATTAATGCCGCTGCCTATGTTTAATATTATTAACGGCGGATCTCATGCCGATAACAATGTGGACATGCAGGAGTTTATGGTAATGCCATCCGGCGCCAAAAACTTTTCCGAAGCGGTACGAATGGGTGCTGAAATATTTCATAACCTGAAAAAAGTACTAGGAGATAAAGGTTATAATACGTCTGTGGGAGACGAGGGCGGTTTTGCCCCGAACCTTAAATCAAATGATGAAGCTATTGAAGTCATTCTTCTTGCTATTGAAAAAGCCGGATATATACCGGAGGATGAAGTGCTGATTGCACTGGATCCGGCGAGCTCGGAATTTTATAACACAGAGAAAAAATTGTACGAATTCCGCTGGAGCGATGGCAGTACACGTGATGCAGACGAAATGGTGGAATACTGGGCAAATTGGGTTGAAAAGTATCCAATCATTTCAATCGAAGATGGAATGGAGGAAGATGACTGGGAGGGATGGAAAAAACTGACCGATGCAGTCGGGGATAAAATACAGTTGGTCGGTGATGATCTTTTTGTAACAAATACAACCCGGCTTGCCAGGGGAATTAATGAGGGTATCGGTAATTCCATTCTGATAAAAGTAAATCAGATTGGAACCCTGACAGAAACCCTGGATGCGATTGAGATGGCTCATAAAAACAGTTACACTTCGGTTATCTCTCATCGTTCGGGTGAAACGGAGGATACAACAATCGCTGATCTTGCAGTTGCAACCAACGCTGGCCAGATAAAAACCGGTTCGATGAGTCGTACCGACAGAATAGCCAAGTACAATCAATTGCTTCGAATTGAAGAGGAATTGGGTGAAAATGCCCTGTTTCTCGGAAAAGATGTATTCGGGCTCTGAACAAGCCGGATAGCAGGATCAGTGAATCAAATGCATTAATCCACGGACAATAGAAGTATCTCCGAAGATTGTTTTCTATCTCAGAATTTGTCGGTGGAGACTGGTGGCCATTTTCAGGTTAATTATTGAATCGGCTTTTTTCGATCAATTCTCTTGCATTGTCAATCGCTGAATCGGTAATCAGGTCTCCACTCATTAACCCGGCAACTTCCCGTATGTGATCTTGCCCCTGTAAATAGCTGATACGGGTCACAGTGCGGTTCTCTTTTTCTGTTTTTTCCACACGATAATGATGGTGCGCCTGACTGGCGATTTGGGGTTGATGTGTAATGGCAATAATCTGACATCTTTCGGCCAGGTCTCGCATCGCGCGTCCTACCTTTTCAGAGATATGCCCGCTAATACCGGTATCGATCTCATCAAAAATCATGACAGGTAATTGCTGCTCACTGGCGATGATCGACTTAAGAGCAAGCATTACCCGGCTCACTTCACCACCGGAAGCGATTTTGGCGAGGGGTCGTGGGGCTTCTCCCTTATTGGTGGAGATGAAAAACTTTACATCATCACAACCGTGATCTGTACACTCCACCGGACGGCCGTCCAAATTAATCCAGCCTTTGTCGGCATACAGCCATTCGACCGAAACTTCAAAGGTTGCATTGGAAATTCCAAGGGAAGCAAGTTTTTTCACAAGATCATCTGCGAGATTTTTACCGGCTTGTTTTCTGGCTTGATGTAAGTCAGTCGCACTGGACTGAACAAGTTCGGTTTGTTTGTCGATTTTTTCCTGCAGCTTCTCCAGTTCCAGCTCGAAGTTTTCCGCTAAAGAAAGTTCAGTGCGTATCTCGTTCAGGTAGCGGATCAAACCCGGAATATCTTTATTGTATTTTTTTTGCAGCCGGTTTAGTTCCGATTGCCGCTGACGAAGTTCTTCGAGCCTGCGTGGGTTGAATTCAATCTGGTTACGATATCTTTCAGCAAACTGGATTGTTTCACGTATACTAATCCGGGCTGTATTAATCTCCTCGAGGTAATTTTCAAATTCAGGCTCGATCCTTACAATATCTTCCAGGTGCAATTTCACTTGATTCAAAAGATCGACCAGGCCAATGTCATCTCCATTGCCGAGTTCGGAAATGGCACCCGCTTTTTGATCGAGTTCTTCGGCATTATCCAATAAATTCATTTCTGCTTCAAGAGTATCCTCTTCCTCAGGGTCCAAATTAGCCTCTTCAAGTTCTGTTGCCTGAAAACCGTATAATTCAAACTTTTCTTCTAGTTCGGACTCTTTTGTTTTCAGTTTCCTGAACTGATTCTGCAGATCCGAGAGTTTCTGATATTCTTTTTTATAAGCGATAAGTTGTTTTTTCACCGTTTCATAATCATCGATGACCTTTCTGTGATTTTCATCTTTAAGCAGAAATTGATGGTCGTGTTGCCCATGCAAGTCAACCAAAAATTCTCCTGCTTGCTTTAAAACACCGATGGTAACAGGAGTGTCATTGATAAACGCCCGGCTACCGGAATTTCGAATTTCTCTTCGTAATATAAGTTCATCAGATGCTTCAATAGCATTGTCCTTGAGTATCTGGTTAATTTCACTGATTTCTCCGGTTTCAATAATGGCTTCGATGATCGCCTTGGTAGCTCCCTGCCGGATCACTTCTGTATCCGCACGTTCTCCCAGGATCATATTCAATGCACCAATTATTATCGATTTACCGGCACCAGTTTGGCCGGTAAGTATGTTAAGCCCCCTTTTAAAGTCGATCTCCAGTTCATCGATTAAAGCAAAATCCTTGATCTGTATGGTTTTTATCAAAATGAGCTCCTTTGTAAATTGAATAAAAGTTACTCAACCATTTTATAAAAAACGAGAGCGATCCATCCATCCGGCCGGTGGAATCAAAATAAAAACCGACAGCGAAAACAATTTTACAAGTTCCGCTGACGGTTTTGTATGACTCTCTCTTGATTATGAACACATTTTTTCATCATAATAACTGAAACTCCATATATAAAGCTTACTGATTTTCACCCTCTATAGTGTTCATACAGAGGTTACTTATTATGTATGATCGGTCTGAGTACAATTCCTTACAGAAGAAGCTGATTTTTTTCAGAAATTTTTCACTTAAAGACAGAATAGCTATAGATATGTTACTGGTTGATACCAGATTTTAGTTTGAATCTGTCAACCCCGCAGGGTTATCGGGAAGTCAGTATACCCTAAGAAACTCAGGTTAACAGGCTCCGGGAAAATTCGTATTTTACAAGACTATGCTTTTGAAAAGAGAAAATCCTAAAAAGACCGAATATTTACTTCATGTACCGGATGGTCAACAGACCGATATCAGGCTCGACAAATATATTACATCTTTTGTACAGAACGCCAGCAGAACCAAAGTACAAAAAGCGATTAAGGATGGATATGTGATGGTGAATGGGAAAAACGAAAAGTCTTCCTATATCATGCAACCGGGTGATGTAATAGAAATTAGTTTGCCTAACCCTCCTCCACCGGAAGCCAAACCTGAAAAAATGGATCTGGATATCGTATTTGAAGATGAATTTCTTCTTATAGTAAACAAAGAAGCCGATACAGTGGTTCACCCTGCTTATGGGAACTGGGAAGGGACACTGGTCAACGGATTACTCTATTATACCAATAAAAATCTGTCTTCCATGAACGAGGAAAGCTTGCGCCCGGGAATTGTACATCGGCTCGACAAGGATACAAGCGGGTTATTGGTTGTAGCTAAAAACGATATAGTTCATAAACAACTTAGCAAACAGTTTGCTAAAAAAGATGTGGACCGAACCTATTGGGCGATTGTTTGGGGCCGCCCTCCGAAAGAAGGAACGATCCGGGGTAATATCGGGCGGTCACCGCAAGACCGGAAAATCATGACGATACGCCCAAAAGGTGAAGGGAAAACGGCGGTTACACATTTTAGAGTCTTGGAATATTTCGACTATTTGGCTCTACTGGAGATCAACCTGGAAACCGGCCGTACGCACCAGATACGGGTTCATATGCAGCATGAAGGTTATTATATATTTGGTGATAAAACCTATGGTGGAAACTCAGTACGATATGGACAAAATACCGGAAGCCGAAAATCAATGTTTAACAATTTATTCAGTTCGTTGCCAAGGCAGGCACTTCATGCAAAAACTCTCGGTTTCTATCATCCGGGTAAGGAAAACTATATGACGTTCGATTCCAGCTTGCCAGCAGATTTTAACCTGGTTCTTGAAACTCTCAAAAATAAATGTAAACCGGAATTAGATTCATAATGGCTAATCAGAAAAAAGAAATTAACATTACTGTTGAACTTGATAAAGAAAATGTACCCGAGAAAATTGTCTGGAATGCAACCGATGACGAGGGGGATTTTGATACCGAATGTAAAGCTATGATACTATCATTGTGGGATCACAATCGTAAAGATTCACTCCGGCTAGATCTCTGGGCTCGTAAAATGACCGTGGATGAAATGAAAATTTTCTTCCACCAAACCCTGGTTACTATGGCTGATACCCTTGAAAAATCGATCAATGATGATAGGATAAGTGGCGATATGCGAGATTTTTGTGATTATTTTGCCGAAAAAATGGAGATCCGGGAATAACTGTTGTTATCTTTTTTACCGTGGAAGAGGTGTATTGTAAATAACTTTTATATTTTACTTTTTAAACACATTGAATAATATTAAATACCTGTATGCAATATCTCGATTTTGAAAAACCGATTGCCGATTTGGAAAATAAAATTGAAGAACTGAGGGATATTTCTGTGGATGATGAGGTGCTCAGACCTGAAATAGAACGTCTGAAAAAAAAGGCGGATCAGTTAAGGGAGTCGATTTTTACCAACCTCACACGCTGGCAGCGTGTTCAATTGGCTCGACATCCGGAAAGACCTTATACACTTGATTATATTCACCGTATTACCGAGCATTTTACCGAGTTGCATGGCGATCGGTATTTTTCGGATGATAAAGCTATTATTGGTGGACTGGGGACGATCGATGGGCTATCCGTTATGATTATCGGCCATCAGAAAGGCAGGGATACAAAAGACCGGCAGTACAGGAATTTTGGAATGGCCAATCCGGAAGGGTATCGAAAATCATACCGGCTTATGAAACTGTCTGAAAAATTTGATATTCCCGTTTTGACACTGCTCGATACACCGGGAGCATTCCCGGGTCTGGAAGCTGAAGAACGGGGTCAGGCAGAAGCGATCGCCAGGAATCTGAAGATGATGGCTACACTGAAAGTTCCTCTTGTCTCTGTTGTTATTGGTGAAGGGGCCAGTGGTGGAGCTATTGGTATAGGGATGGGCAACGAAGTCTATATGATGGAAAATACCTGGTATTCGGTAATCTCACCGGAATCTTGTTCATCTATCCTCTGGAAAACCTGGGATTATAAAGAGCAGGCAGCTTCGGAGTTGAAACTGACGGCAAAAGACCTGAAAGAATTTGAGATTATTGATGGAGTGATTCCGGAGCCCCTTGGCGGGGCACACCGCGACTGGGAAGCATCCGCTTCAGCCGTGAAAAAACAGGTTTTGGAAAGCCTGAGACGTCTAAAGAAACAAAAACCGGATCAACTGATTCAAAATCGTATCCGTAAATATGAGTCGATGGGTACCTGGTCAGTTGCCGAAAAAGAAATTTCGGCCGAAACCGGGGAATGACCTGGAAATGATTCTATTTCCTGATCATAAACCTATTCACACTTATACTCATTTGTTGCGTAGCCGTTATGGTGAAACCGACCAAATGGGGTATGTCTACTATGGACGTTATCTGGAATATTTTGAAGTTGCACGTACCGAAATGATACGGAAACTCGGATTGCCATACAGCAAGATGGAAGAAGAGGGAGTGATGCTGCCCGTTGTAAATGCCTCCGTGGTCTATAAAGCCCCGGTCTATTACGATGAAAAGATGCAAATCAGAGTTCTGATATACGATGCTCCTCTTGTTCGATTGGAAACCTATTACGAAGTGTTCACTGAAAGGCAGGAACAGCCACATGTGCGTGGAAAAGTGACACTTGCCTTCACCGACAAAAAAAACCGAAAACCCTGTCGAGTCCCTGAATCTTTTCTTGAAAAGCTGGGAGGCACTTCCGATTAACGGTCAGCGGAAAGTAAAAATGTAAGATAACCCGTATCCTATGCGATATAGATCGCTGTATGCCGGAATATTGATCGGGCTCCTTTTATTGGTTATAGCTTCGATGGGAAGTGGTATAATTGGAGTTGCCGTTGACTACGGCAATTGGCAGTATCGAATGTTCAGGGGAATTTGTCACCAGATGATCGAGCGATCGTTTCAGATAAACGGTATACCCATGGCTGTAAATACACGTTGTTTTGGCGTTTTTACAGGCTTGTTTGTTTCCTGGTTGTTTATTCCAGCTCTGAAGAACCGGGTAAAAAATAAAAAGTGGCCGGTTTTTTTCCTTATCATTGTAGTAATCCTTCAAATAGGCGATTATGTTGCCGGACTTTTTTCTGTTTGGAACAGTTCAAACTTCTCTCGATTTTTTATGGGTAACCTTTTAGGGGCAGCTATCGTATGTATGATTGCTGATCAATTTTCAGCCAAACCGAAATCAAGTAAATAGAAAATTATGAATGAGATGAATACAACAAGCGATATAAATCCGAAGCCAGATGAAGGGAGTTACTGGCCTTCTGTATTGCTGGTTGGTGGTATATTTGGAATTGCAGGTTTTTTGATTAACCTCATATTCGGCTATATGCAGATCTCTTCCGAACCTACCGGATCCTTCTTGAGCCCCATGATACTCAGCGGTCTTGTTGTCTGTCTCGCCACCTGTGTAGCGGGCCTGGTAGCTGTGTGGCATTTCACAAAAGATGTAACCGATCGGATTAAACTGGGCAGGGGTGCACTAATCGGATTTTTAACAGGGGCTTTTATTATCCTGTTTAGCACGATTCTTAATGAACTCTGGTATATGATCGATCCCGATTATACAGAAAAAATCCTGGAGAGTGTCATAGAAAATGTTGAAGCCATGGATGTTCCAGCAGAAACACGCGATCAGATGATCGACCAATGGGCGGCCGGGATTCAGGATACCACATTTGTACAACAACTACTTTTTGGAATACCGGTAACCGGACTGCTGAATATGTTGACTGGAATGCTTGGGGTTAAAATCTTCGGTGCTAAAGAGGAAGAAAGCTTCTAAATGCAACTGAATGAATATTGATAAATCTGTACCTGAACACACTCCATTAAACGATCATTACCAGTCCTGGGCCAAAAGAAACGGTTTTCGCGATTGGGCACTAGCCATGATATGGATCGTGGTTGCATTCGTGTTGTTTCAGTTGACAGCCGGGATTGTATCGGTTGTTCTATTTTTGATCTTTGAAGGGTTTGATTCCGCTCAAAGTGTGGAAGAAATGCTGGGCAGCCGGATGGATTTACTGTTCATCGGCAATAGTACCGGTCAGATACTGTTTTTGTGCCTGGCAAGTTATTTGGTTGCCCGTCTGCATGTTTCTAGGGAAGGCAGGAAGGAGTTTTTGCGGCTGAAACTGCGAACCAATACAGGCAGTATGACCGCCCTGACAGCGGTACTTTTCATCGTCGTTCAGCCGGCAGTATGGTATATCGGTTATCTGAATTCGTTAATTCCCGTTCCGGAATATTTTTCGGATTTACAGCAAATGCAATATCAGATGATTGAAACTTTCCTGAGAAGCGATGGGATTCTCTTATTGGCCTTGTTTAACATTGCCCTTGTTCCGGCAGTTTGTGAGGAAGTGATGTTCCGTGGATATGTACAAAGTGCTTTTGAAAAAAGCTGGGGTATTTGGCCGGCGATCATTATATCGGGTTTGCTCTTCGGTTTATTTCATATCCAGCTTTCCAATCTGCTTCCCCTGGCTACCCTGGGAGTGCTCCTTGCTCTTGTAACCTGGCTTAGCGGCAGTCTCGTCCCGGCTATTGTAGCACATTTTGTAAATAATGGCGGTGCTGTGATGCTGGCTGCCTATTATCCTGATTTGGCATTTGCCGAACTTTCGCCGGAAACGGCACCGCCGGTTTGGGTGTTAGTATTAAGCATTGCACTGGCATTTGTAATCATTCGCCAGCTCTACCGCCAATCAGAATATAAGTAACGGTAATTATGGGTTTTTTTGACGGGCCATCGGCCGGTGATATCGATAATTGGGTATGTATCCTGGAAAGAGGTACGGAATATGAGGTGGCATTGGCAAAAAATTATCTTGACAATTTAAAAATTCCGTCAAATATCCTTTCCAAACGAGATTCATCCTATAACCTGAATATCGGCGAAACCTCGATGGTTTACCTGTATGTCCCAAGAGAGTTTGAAGCACGAGCCCGAAAAGCTCTGGCCGATCTTGACGAAGCAAAGTGGGATGATGATTTGGATGAAGCTGACTGGCAGGATGAAGATTATACCGATCCTGATGGAGAAGAGGAGGATCGCCGTTGAATGAGCTCACGCGCCGGATTCTGTTTGCCATACCTGCGGGTGCCCTGTTTTTATATCTCATATGGGTAGGAGGAATCGCGTTCCAGGCCTTGACTGCTTTTATCGCTTTGATGGTACTGGTCGAAATGCTCCGAATGTTCCGTAACCTAACTTACCCGGCATACAGTTTACTGGCAATTCTTATTGCAGTAGTACTGTGGACGTTCCCCTATCAGCCCGCCTGGGGAATAATGACTGCCTCAGCAATTTTTATTATTGCTACACTTTGGGCGTTGGTCAATAGATCAAAAACCATTTCGAACCGTTGGTTTATAACCTTGTTTTGTGGGCTCTATGCCCCGCTCGGAATGCTTTTCTTTTATCTTGTCAGGGAATCAGGAGCCGACGAAGCTGGGCTCTGGTTGAGTTACACACTTATTCTCATGATTTGGGGAAACGATATATTCGCATATTTTGGTGGCAGAAGTTTTGGGAAAACTCCCCTTGCACCGAAAATTAGTCCTAAAAAAACATGGGAAGGGTTTTGGTCAGGTTTTGCAGGTGCTTTTATAGGACTGTTGATCGTTTATTGGATAGCAGACCCTTATCCTGTTAGTATGATTGCAGCCTTGCCGATGATTGCACTGGTCAGTGTATTTGGTCCTGCAGGTGACCTGACAGCCAGCCGACTCAAGCGTGTAACCGGAATCAAGGATTCATCAAACTTGTTACCGGGTCACGGAGGGTTTCTGGACCGGTTTGATTCACTGATAATCTGCGCACCAATCGTATATATTTACATTCAATGGTTGATTTGAAACGGAGTCCGATATGAATATTTTTATGACAGGCGGGACGGGTTTTATAGGTTCGTACTTAAGGACAATGCTATTGAGAGAGGGTCATAACCTGACTATTTTAACCCGATCTCCTGAAAATCAAAAAGAAAATCAGGCAACAAATCAGCAGTTTGTATCCTGGCAAGATGATTTGCCGGAGATCATGAACACAACTGATGTGGTTATAAATCTGGCAGGAAAAAACCTGTTCGGGGTTCGCTGGACCGATGCCGTTAAACAGGAACTGCGCGATAGCCGAATTCTCACTACGCGCAAGCTTGTTGAGTCCATGGAGAAAGCAGAGGATAAACCTTCCCTGATGATTTCGGCATCGGGGATCAATTATTACAAAAGCCAGGGCGACAAAATTATAGACGAATCCGGAGAGCCGGGTTCCGATTTTTTAGCAAATCTTTGCATTGATTGGGAACAGGAAGCGCTGGAAGCCGAAAAACTTGGGATCAGGACAACCATTGCCCGTATTGCACCGGTTTTAGAGCGTGATGGTGGAATGATAGACAAAATGAAACTCCCTTTTGTATTATTCGCCGGCGGCCCCATCGGAAGTGGAGATCAGTATGTCTCATGGATTCATATGAAAGATATGTGTAAAACCCTGATTTATCCTTTGTATGATACTTCATTTACAGGTCCGTTCAATGCATCCAGTCCTTCACCGGTTACAATGAATGAATTTGCAAAATCGATGGGACAAGTAATGAACCGGCCTTCACTGTTCAGGGTACCCGAATCTGTTTTGAAGATCATGATGGGTGAGGCGTCACAACCGGTTTTAGGCAGTTTAAGGATCCAACCTAAAAAACTGCAGGTTAGTGGTTTCGAATTTGAGTTTGAAGATCTTGAAGAAGCTCTTGCCGATATTTTGTAATCTTTTCTGGAAAAATCTGTGACAAATAGCGTATTAGCGTGTCATTATTGACAGATGCGCTTGTATACGCAGAAAACAACCATTGTTTTCAATTGACCGTCACATGAGCTATAAAATAATTGGCATACTATTATGGATTTTCTCCTTGTTCGCACTACAAGATCTTTTGGCCCAGGAAAAGAATAAAACAGAGTTATATAGACTAATTGAACTGGCAGAATCTGACTCTAAGCGTGTAAACTTGAAGTTACAGCTCGTAGACATACTCGAAGCTGAAGGGGATAAAAGTGAAAGTTTGCGTGAGATAAGCAGCATTCTGAGATTATCCACGATGGATAGATATGAAAACGGCTATCTTCGCGGCCTTTTTAAAATGGGAGAGCATTATCTAAACCGGGAATTGCCTGACTCCGCAAAAATCCCTGTCCGGGAAGGTGTTTCGCAATCCAAAACACCACAGTTCAGACTTCTTTTCTTGAATCAGCAGGGTACAATTATCCGTATGGAAGGATTTCCCGAAAAATCGATACAGGTGTATAAAGACGCATACGCTCTTGCCGATTCAATCGGTTTATATCGGGAAAAAGCAGCCATCGCCTATAACCTGGCCATCGCCTATAAATTAACAGGTGATCTGTCTACCTCATTTGAAAATTTGTACCGGGGGCTAGTGAACATTGAAGACGCGGGCGATTCAGAATTGATGGCCAAGATATTGAACTCAATCGGGAAGATGTATTACGATCTCGAAAATCCATCGGAAGGCATTTATTATCTGGAACAGTCTGAACAATTGAGCAGACAATACAGTCTGGATAACAACC
>SLOU01000047.1 GCA_007132385.1 Balneolaceae bacterium
CATCCCTGTCCGTAATTTTTCCGAGCAAGGTAGCGGTGAGGGTTTTCCCGGTACCCGGCGGACCATAAAAAAGTGATTTGTACCCGGGCTTCAGATATTTCTCCATTCCCCAATCTTTCATGAGAGTATGACGGTTCAGGATCCATGTCTCAATCTCTTTCAACTGTTTCAGAACATGGTCTGGGAGCACAAGGTCTTCCCGGTTCATCTTTGTGGTAAGCAGTTTGGCCGGAAACTCTGCGGAAAATATTGGTTTTCTGTATTCCCCGAGGGTAAAAAGATCCAAAACCTCTTTTGATACGTGCAACGATCCGCTGAGCATGGGTTCCCCCTTGGCCACATCATCCAACCACAGGATCCTCTCTTTTGAAAATACATGTAGCGCGTCAAATGTGCGCATAAGGGCAAATCTCTGCTGAAGATCATTTCCGGCCAGAATAAAGGCGGCCGTTTCGCCTGTGGGGATGAAACCGGAGTGGTGATTCCCTTTTCGACCACCGAATTCCGTGTACACCTGCCGGGTATTCTTATTTTGAGTCAGAAACACATCCAGCAGTTCCGGTTTGATATGCGGAACGACACCAAGTATCAGCAAAAACCGCTCTTCAAACCCAAATTGATAGTTTTTTACAAATGTTGCAAATGTGGATTGGCTGTCATGCAGTTCCGGCGGTTGAAGCTCATAGACATCCCTGTATTCACATGTTTCCTTACCGTTGAGTTTCGAGCGCACTTTGAGGATGCGATGAAACCACTCAAGCTCAGCCTGAATATCCGCAGCGTTATGTTTGATTCTGAGCGTTACCATTCCACATGGATTAAAAATGAATTCCAAGGCATTTTGAAGATGGAAATCCCCCAGGGCAATCTGTCCAGCAGCACATCAAACGTATTTCGTTCGACTATAACTTTCCATCCACCGCTCAATCCTTCACTTGTGATGAGACCCTCGCGCCTGAGGAAAGTAGACCTGACAGCTTCCGGCGAAGAATTTTTTAGTGCTTTCCACTTCTGTACCACATTTTGCAACAGGTTTTCGCATTCTTTCTCCTCTTCCGGTGTAATTGCAATTTCCGGGATTATCGGGAATTCAGGTTCAAGCCCGCAGAGTAGTTTATTCAGAAAAAGCTCCTCTTCCGGAGATTCCAGTAGCGTTTCCTGCCTAATCTCCTGCCCAGATCCCTGCCCGGTTTCCTGCTGAGTCTCCTGCCCGGTTTCCTGCTGACCATCGTTTACAAGGTACTGCAACAGATGAACCGCCCGCTGCTGCGCTTCCAGAGATACAAATTTTTTATTTACGACAAGCCCTGTCCGTTCCAGAAAACTCACTAGAAACGGATGGAGAAGTACGAGGCCGGCATTGTATACCCACGCTTCTTCCGTCTTCTTGTCAATTCGATAAGACCGGTGGAGCTCCTCTTGCCGATTTACTTTCGTCAGTGACGGCTTCTCTTTACTGCTTTTCGATTTATCGGTTATTGGTTTTCCGGTGTCTGCATCAGTAACTGTTCGGCCATTATCCTTATCCGATTCCGATTTGTCACTTACCTGTACAGACTTTCCCCGGTTCCGGGCATCTGTTTTTTTAAACTTCCGGGATCGTTGCTCCTTCGCTTTGTTTTTCGATATTTCTCCATCAGGTGCATTTGTCCGAGTTTTTATACTTGGGGATTTTCCGGCTTTAGCACCAGCGCCCGATCTGGATATCTCGCTACCGGTCTCCTCCGAATCAGCACCATGCCCGGATTTTTTCTGATGCTTCCGGATGAACCGTTTTACCGATTCTGTCCACATTTTTACACCAGCCAATTCGGTTTTCCTGGTTGATCTGCCGACTGAACTGTCATCGGCAAGTTTTTTCAGATCCTTAAAATCCTGCATCAATGGCAGATCACTCCCAGGTCGGCCTGCAAGAAGACCTTGCAAAATATCATGTATCTTTTCATCCAGCCATCGTTCCGTTGCCAAAATGCGGTCCGGTCCCGACAGTGCAACATCGATTACCTTTACCCAGATTCGGTATCTCAGTTCGGTTTGATCTGAGACGGTGAACAGCTTTCGGCGTTTACCGGCGGCCACCATCCCCCGGGCAAAACCGGTCAGAGGTTCAAACACTCTCCGTATTGCGGAACCGGTATTTTCAGGATCGGCACATTCCAAAAGCGACGTTGAAATCAGTTTGTCTGATGACTGATAAATGAACCGGCGTTTTTGAAGCGAATGTTTCAATTCACTGCGTAATACACGGACGGCCTCCCGGCGATCCTCTGCGATCAGTTCCTCCAGTAACTGAGAAAAACGTCTCCGTTCCTTACTAACTCCAGCATTCCAGGGTATTTGACCAGTTTGTAAATAGGTAGCGATTATTCTGGATTTGGACTCTGAATGAGTGGAGATGGATACTCCTGAGTCCTGAAAGGTACCCTTAACAATCCCTTCATTCTTTAAATCCTTATTGCGTTTAAGAGCAATGATTTTGTCATGCAACACATTACTTGCAATCTCTTCAACTCTTTTCGATAAATGTTCTGTCAATTGATTTATATTGAGCTCTCCGATATCGATTTCGAGCCGGTCTATGGAGATCACCTCATTATCGTTGGAAAGGCGATCAAACGTCTTTTCCAGCACAGGAATAACCCTGGAACGGTAGATCTCATTGATTTCCTGCTGAATCTCTCTCCCGTTTCCGGCATACTGATTCAGAGTAAATTCGAGTATCTGTCTTTTTATAATATGATCCTGTTTTTGTCCGATTTAATTTCCTTCAAAAATTTACAAAAAATTATGGTTGAAATCTCCGGTAACAAAATTTGCAGATGTATCCTGCCAGTTTTTAATCGCATTACCCAATTCCGGTTGATCGTTTGAAAGTTCCTTAATTTGATGCATTACTTCCTGCGTTTTCTCGCTGAATTCAGTTGGCTGGGAAATAGCAATGCGATCCATATAAACTGTTGTAAGATTTTCAAGAGCTGCTTCATGACGCTCTTTTACCTCACCTTCACTACGTCGGATCTCACGAACCAGTTCATTTTTCAGTTTTTCAAATTCACTGTTCAATTGATCTTCACTGATATCCTCCTTTTGAGTAAAATCCTTAATGGCTACGGCCGTTTTAATGATGGGTGAATCTTCCTTAGTTTCTGTAATTGCCAGATCAACCGCTTTTCGATTGGCTTCTTTGAAAATCGCTTCATGATGATCAATAGTCTCCCGGGCTTTATCGGAGCTGATATTTAAGTCCATCGAATCAATAAAGTTGTTAAAGTCGATACGGACAATAATTTCAGGCTTCAAAAGAAAATCAACAACATTTTCTCCCGGTTTGACCTCAACTGCTTCGGATGCTGGCTCAAAATCTTGATGAGCAGCCCTCAAGTTATATGTACCAAGGTCGACGCTATCGAATGAATATTTTCCTGTTTTATTTGTCACCGTTTGCTCCCCGGTTTCAGCAATAAATACAGTAGCTTCTGCGAGTGGGATTTCCTGTATACCCCGAACAGGCGAATCCCGTTCATGCTTTATACCCCGAACAGTACCCGAAATTCGTCCTGATGCCGGTTTTTCCTGTCTCAGAACAGGAATAAAGATGGTAATTCGATCACGATCCACCTCATTGTCTTCAATTATATTTTTTATCAGGTAATCGAACTCATCGATTATAAAGCCTGAATCTGTTTTTTCTGCTTTTTTAAGCACTTTGTCCCGGTCAACTTCATAGACCAAAATTTTCTTGTTTTTGGAATGATCCGGCTCATATTGGTCATCCCGGAAGCTGACGGTCCCATATTCAGGATTTCCGGGGATTTCGGGTTCATAGATTTCAGGATCATAAAGATTATTGACCAGCTGCACCTCAACATTTCTGTATCCGATATCTTCTTCCTTCAAATCACCGTGTGTTCTATCAAACGATCTACCGGGCATCACAACTGCCGTTACCGGCGGAGCAAACGGTCTGATTTTTTCCTCAACGGTCACGACATCGTCGCACTCATCGCAACAGATAAAAGGCAGGGTGAAATCAGCTACAACCATTTGGGTCATTTTATGCACATATTTCAAATACTTATCGCGATCTTTTTTTACAAGACCCGGTGGGAACATGGAACTATCAATTTTGTCAATGCCCAGATTGTCCTTGCTTTTTTTCAATTCAGGTATGTTATGACCTGCTTGATAAACAAGCAGAAAGGTCTGCCCGGGAGCAACCCCGGCCTTATGTTCCATGCCGGGATGATTTTCTCTGAAATGGGAAACCTGCAATGATTCCATCCACGCGATTCTGCGCCGATTAGCTGTATCATTCAGTATACGTATCGTGATGTAAGGATAAATCGCCAAAAAAGTGATTAATCCGAAAATAGCGGACAGAAGCAGCAGGTAGACCAGCGTCATTAACAGTTGCCGCCCATGGGGGGCTGCGCTTTTTGCCAGTGCCTTCATCACATTTACAAAAGCACGCAGAGTGCACTTGTAATGCTCCAGCCACTCATGCATTTGAAAAGTATCAAAATGGACCGACATCGCATCCATCATTTTGTGGAGACAGTCGTTGAAAAAGGCGAATTGCCTTTTCAAGTCGTCATCTTCTGCTGTTTTCTCATTACTATCCACCTCCTCTTCCAGCTTTCTACCGGTATCCTCCACGGTTTTTAAAAGTTTGAACAGTCGATTTGATGAGTGTTCAAACTCCTTCGCATCCGCTCTTAAAAAAAGATTTCCCAGGTCTGAAACATTAATATCAAATCCCCTTAGCGGGTCAAGTCCGGATAGTGGGTCAAAGGCAACCCGGGCAGCACTCGCAAACCTTGTTGCATCCGGTTCAGCTGCTTCCATCCGCCGGCTCAAAACAATCCGCTCAACGGTCTCGCTGGTTTTCACAATATTCTTGACAAGCAGTAAAATCCGGTTGCGCCAAATGGAATATCGGGGCTGAAGATCTTCCAACAGGCAATTCGGCATTTTGTGAGTTTCCACAACATCACCAAAATAGATCGTTTTGATATCAAATGAGAGATTGTATTTCTGTTGTATCCTCTTTATTTGTCCGGAAGCTTCCTCCAGATTTTTCCCGAAGTGGCCTTCAATCCTGAAAAAATTGAAAGGATCCAGATCAAAGTTCAGTGGAGTTGAAATCGGGTTTTCCTTCTCTTCATTTGGCTGATGGTTATCATAGGAAAGCTGTTGTGGGTAATCCGTTGTCCGGCATTGCCTTTGCAGGTCAAAATTCCAGACATTTTCAAGAGACTCCGTTTTAATGAAACTGCTCTTTCGTTTGGAATCATAGTAAATGGGAATGGATCGATCGCCGAGCGGACCTTGCTTTTCGATGCTTGGAGTAATTTTTATCTTCCTTTTTTCATGGTGATCGAATCTGTCAGTGTCTACACATTCCAGCATAAGCACCAGCCGCTTGTGCAGCATTTTGAGTTTCGCAACGTGCTGATGCTGATCGGTTAGTGCCGGGGAAGGCGAGAAAACGTGCCGGAACTCTATTGGATCACACAAGCCCGGTTTGTCCCCGAGAGGTTCTCCAAGCATCAGGTGCTTCGGAAAGCGAAACCTGTCGGGAGAGCAAATACCACTGATTTCAAAGCCGGCCATTCTGAACTCCTCATACGCCATTAGCAGATCCTTTACAAACCCATAGAGATACTGAGCACCATATACCGGATCGGAAAAATTTTCAGACGACTTGATATACTCTTCAAGATTAAATCGTGCCTGTTTAATTGCATCCGACTTAAACGGATTTTCACCATACAGGTCCTTAAGAACCGGCTCATAAACCGAATAGGAGTGATCAAGTATTGAAAATAAATCATTCCATATAGCCTTCACAGCTTGAACATACTCCATCGACAAGCCAATGTAGCTGCCGGTGGCCGGTGAATCGGGCAACAACTGCGGACGTTTCAGATACAAGGATGGCAATTCGATTTTTTCCGGGAAGGGCTGATCCGCTTTCCCGCCCCCGGTCCGGCTTTTTACTTTGTTGAGATCCTCTTTCGAAATAAGGAGCTTGCGGATATTTAATTTTCGTTCCACTCCGATTTCGTCACATCCCTGACTCAGGCACGATTTCAGGTTTTGATCAAACACTTCGATAAACAGCAGCACCACTTTATCTTTTAAATCTGCTTTTTTCAAAGATTTGACACCATTATCCTCTTCGCTTTTGAAATCATCCGAGAGCAGCTCCCAAAGCGCAACATCCTGTTCGCCACTGTCCGTATCCTGAAATGGTGCATAATCTACATAATCATCGATGTTGTATTTGCGGATCTTTGTTATTTCACAGTCACAAAGAGTAATCAGATGCCCCATGGACGTGATTCCGACTCCCTTCGATAAATAGATTGTATCTTTATTGATGGATGGATCGGACTTTGGTGTAAACTTCAGATTAAATCCGCAAACTATGCCGATACCTATAAGGCTGCTACGGGTAAGCCGATCCTGTTCTTCCAAATAGGAAGCGAGCAGGTTCAACTGGCTATGAGTCAAAACCTGGTTTTTTTCAAATAACGGATAGGAATGATGAGTTTGTGTTGCCATAAGTTTGTGATTAGGCGCTTCCTAAAATTGAATGGTTCAGTATCATGGATCCTTCCAGTGTTTCAGCTTCTTCACAATCATGGAGCCGTCCCACCGGATAAACATTGCGGAGCCCTTCAAGAGTACAGATCAGTTCTTTAAGTGCTGCGGACCATGCCGCCGGATTTTTCTCTTCCCGTGCATTCTGCACAAGCCATTTTTTGTAGTTTTGTTCAAATTCCATCATGTGCCTGTTGCTCACCCAGCAGATCTTCAAAAAAATATGTGCGGGAGCTTCATACCTGATTTTCCGCTCAAGAAATTTTCGGAAATCCATATTGCCAAACCGTCCCTGCCAGTGCGGCAAGACTATGGTTGCTACATATTTATAAGGATTGGTAAGCTGGCAGTGTTCACAATCCGGATCATATTGAATCGACATCAACTTGTCTTGTATCCACACTTCTTTAGCCCCGATGGTCACATCTGTTTTGGAGCCGGAAGGACTTGCCGATGTAACCTTGTATGTCCCGTCGTTGACACCGTCCGTCGACCCCTTTAGTTGAAATGTTTCATCTTCCGGTGTCTGTACGTTTCCATCCAGAACCATGACCCGGTTTTCCGGATCGACACTTTTCACAGGGAAGGTATTCTCAAACAGAAGTTGGCCGGCCGGGTTCGTGTCTGTATCCAAAGAACCCCCTTTCAGCTTAATCTCTGTGCGATCATTATCCTCGTCATACTGTGACGAATCGACTTCATACTCACCATCGTTGTCTTCGGTCCCAACTATGTGCAGTGTGCTACCAGCGATGAGTCCGGATGTAATATCCCCGTTCACCCGCACCTTTTTCCCGGTTTTTACTATAGATATAATATCCCGAATGCGTGAAAAAATAGCTTTCCCCAGCTCATCAGCGTCCTTAAGGGTCTCTTTATCTGCAGGTGCAAAATGGTAATCGTTGTATTTGGGCCGAAGCAGGATGTGTTCCACCAGATGCAGGCCTTCGTTACTAAAGAATTTGTCGGTAAAAAATTTCGCGAGTTCTCCGGCTGATATTTCCTTTTCTGCACTTTCCCCCAGTTGTTGCCCAAATCTGCCGTTTAACCGGAGCTTATCGGTTCCGTCTGTGTCTTCAAATTCGGTATAACGTTCTTTGAGACTACCGTTGCTGATTACCTCCCATATAAATTCATCCTTCCGCTCTTCGAGCTCCCGCTCTGCCTCCAAATTGCTTGCAGCCACGCCTTCCCGCACACCATGCAGCAATGCATCTCCGGAATCGAAAGAAAAAGGTTGGTAGTACAGGGTGTATTCGATTTTGTAAGCAGCTTCCGTTACATGGGTTTTAATCTCAAAATAGTTATCCACCGGCGCCGCGAAATTGTTCCGGTTTGATTCGGTATTGTTGCAAAACTCCATTTCAAAGATTTGGATCAACTTATCGACGGATTCCACCGCTTCAGCCTTATTACCGTAATTTTTATTTTTGCTTTCACCCAGAGGAGTGTCGTCACAGGTGAGAGCAAAAGACCAGCTTCCTTCATTTTCGTTGATGATATATTTTTCGCGGAATACACCATTAATGATCAGTTCCTCAAGTACTTCTTTGGCCTGAGTTTCATCTTTGAATGATTTACCTGCGGGTTGAGTCAATAGCACCGTGGTGTCGGAATCCCGCACTTCGAATCCGAATTCGTTGTTGTCTCCTGTAACGATAAAATGCTTGCTGAAAACGAGTTCATCCGGCTGTTTATCATCGACGCCGACCTGAAGTGCGGCGCGTTTTTCCAGTCCGGATTTGTTTTCAATATACCACAATCGGCATGGGTGCCGATAATTGAAAGCCGTTCCTCTACCAGAGCTTATCTCCGGATAGGCGTTCAGTAAGGAGAGTTTGTCGTGGACAAGGTCCCGTTTGCCCTCCTTGCCGGCTAATCGGTACGTCAACGTTGCATAATCGGTAAACTGTTCGGAAAACCGGGCCATCAGGTGATCCAGGAACTTGTTTCGCCGTTTGAAAAAGAGTTCAGGGCTTTCGGCAATTTGGTCCAGGTTGGCGGGGTGCTGATTTATATCGGAATAGAGCACTTCCACCTGTGGAACGATATCGGTCAGCGGCTGGGTGTAATAGGTCCTCCCAATCTTGTAATTGCCCTCATCATCTTTATCGGCATTCATGGAAAACAGATCTTTCACATGGGCCAGTTGTGCCATATAATTGGCCAGGAGCTGATCAAAGAACATCAGAAATCCTTTAAGCTGATTGGTTTCGGCTTTACGCTGTTTTTCGGCAGTGGCAGACAGTCCGTTGGTTCCCACACCATAATTATCGGGAAACTCCTCCTGGATGCTGGTATATTGTTGCAGATCGAGGTAATGGCCACGCGAAATCTTCAGATCCAGCTCCGGATTTCTGATTTTTTGGGATCGCACTCCGGACTCCAGATCGCGTAAGCGTTCATCGACCACCGATTGATTTGCATGGTAGGGAAGTTGATCCTTGTGAAAGGTGATTTTTGAATCTGGTACTGAAAGACGCGGGACATAATTGTACTCATGAGCAAGTTTCAGGCACCATTTCACACTTTTTGATGGAATGTTCTCCTCGTTGCCTTGCGGAATATTGGCAATTTCGATGTGTTTTACCGCCACCACACCGTCGATATTCATGATGATCTGTATCAGGTCCGACACATAGATCACCTTTTTCCGTTCGGTTTTTTTGAGCTCTTCCTCGGGGATAAATCCGTGATTAAGCAAAGGCCCTTCAAATATTTCCTCGGTTGGCGTGCCGCTATCCATCAGCTCTTTCAAAGAGTAGAAGTTCACGGATGGTGACAAAAATGTTGCGATCCTGTGATAGATTTGAGCCTGTACCTCCTCCACATCGGCTTCCAATTCCAATTCAATGTCGGCACAAACAGCGATACCTTCCACTTTGAGGGCATGAAACCGGTAAAAATCCTCACAGAGATTGCGGTTGGCATGCAGGCGGACTTTCGCCAGAGTGACGATTTCAAAAATTTTCCGGACTTTTTCCTGATAGGAAGTGACTATTTGATCCACCAAGTCGTTTAATTCGTCGGAAATTGCATTTAATTCCAGTACTGCATTTCCCGGAGCCGTACCTGAGAGGGTAATCGCATTCTCATTACCAAGCTTATAGTGTAAGGTGTAGCCGCCGGGTCGATTTAAGAACGAAAGATCTATTTTACGAATCTCTTTCCGGATACTTTCGACGTTCTCCCAGTCAATATCAGGAGTGTCCCATCTTGGAAACTCAGTTTCAATGCGAATTATCAATCCCTTTAATTCGGCACCTGCGGAATCACCTACCGTCATGGAATTGTTTTCAATATGCTGATTCAGGTCGCCATGTGTTTCACATGATTCAAACTCCAGCAGGATGTCGTACAGCGCCTGCATTTCGAGCTGCATTTTCTTGGGGTTAGAGGCTGCTTCCGGCTTTGGTTCATAGGCCAATTTGCTTTCGGTAAGCCAGGGCCAGATCGGGACTTCAGACTGGTTTGCCAGATTGACCCACGCATTTTTTACGCCCACAAAATCACAATCCGGATTGGAATCATCGGTTACAGAAACATCCAATACAAGTTTGCTGATATCACTGAGCGTTAGGGGTTTGTTGGGAAGAATCTGTGCCGCTGTAAAGAAATTTTTAATATCCTTGCTATCCGGATCGGCCGGATTTTGGGCAAGAATGTTCTCAATATTTTGATTTGACCGATGACCGAGGTCAGTAATGGCATAACAGAGCACTTCGAGTATGGTGACACCCGGATCATGCGAATTGAAATCGGTCCACAGCTTGCTGGCCAACTCCTGGATGTGCTCAATGCCGAGTTCCCGCAGACTGGAATAACGCATACTTTCCAGTTCAGGGGGTTGTTTCGATATTTTCAATGACTCTGCCATCAGCCAGCTCTATGATTAATTGTACTCCGGATTAGTTAACAACCACATTCATCGACTTTCAACTCCTTAAAGGCACTGACCTTGTTGTCGTCACAAGCGCACTCTTCGCTTTCCAGCACATGGATGTTGTGTTCAGGTGCAGATCCCAGGACCGAGGCCGTTGTCATGGCTTCGGCTTCATCCACTTCTTTGACTTTTGGTTCATCGGGCTTTTTGGCGGGTACGATATGGTACATTTTGAAGCATGTTACAAAATCCACGTAGGCCCGCTCTTCGATAAAATGGAGTATCCTGGATTTGTGAATTCGTCCACCGAAAACCACATCCGGTGTCGTATGAAAAGCCCAGGGTGATAGAAAAGACATGATTTCCGTGTTCAGTACGCCCTGATAATACCCGCTATCGATACCGTCCCGAAACTTGACGTTGAAATCAACTTTTATCTCTTCATAAAGTGGGTTTCTGACATAAAGTTGTACGCTTTCCGCTTTCAGACCTTCGAGGTATTCCTGAATCTGCGTTAAAATAATCAGGCTTGTCCTGGGTTTCAGCGGATCTACGGCGTTTTTGTTGATCATGTCAGACACCACGATGAGTGAGGCATTGCCAGGTGCTATTTCCGAATACTCACTAAGCGAACCTTTGAAAATGGTGTGATTCAGACATTTCACTTTGTACACGGACGGGAACTTCTGCAATACGAGCCGCTCGTAATCCCAAATGGTAACTGCGCGATGCTTGTGGCGCAAACGCTCACTTACTCGTGTGTAAAAGGCACTGCTCTCTTCTTTAACCGCTCCCCCAAACGAAGCAAAAGGTTGAATGATTTCCTGAATGGCTGAATCGCTTTCCTTCAGTTTGCTGATCGTTTCTGCTTCCAGAGGCTCGGCAAGATGTGTCGGATCGTTTTGCTGGTCATTGAATGTTGCCGTCACAGCCTGGGCCCGGATATCTACAAGGTCGGAGATAGCCGGAGTGTCTTTCTGGACGGTCGCTCTCAGCCATACAAGACCGTCCGGTAACTTGGAGTGTCGGACCGATGCTTTGCGGGGAACGCTGAAAGAAATGATCCCGGATGTGAGGAGCTGATTGGTGGAGTCCGACAATATTTCCCGATCTTCAAATGGCACCCATTCGTTCCCGGACAGATAACTCCAGTAAACATTCTGTTGCAGGAAGTCGGGATCGGCACTGCCCTCAGCCACCTGGAAAAGTAACGAGATGTTGTTACCACCGGTGAAGTGTTTCAAACCGATGTACAGATTACCTTCGGAATCAAATACCGGGATGAAGTTATTTAGTTCTTTCGTAGTATCCACCTCCGAGATACCGAAAGGATAGACATGGAAATATTGCTCGATTCTGTTTTGAAAAGTGCTGAAGGATTGCTGTTTGAGATCCAGCCATGCTGTGGACCGGTAATCCAGTGACAACTCACTGATAACGGGCGTATAGGGTTCATTGGGAAGAAGCGGGTCAGCTGGGTTATTCGAAGGGGAAGGGTCACCAGGAACAGGAGGTGGAGTAACCGTAACAGCGGAATCTTTTTCAGTTACTGCCAACAAGACCTGTTTGGAATAGGAGGGGGCATAATCCTTGTGTCCGAAATCTACACCCTGCAACCGCAACCGGAGGAAACCCCTCTGCGTGCTGGTATCGTACCGGACCAGACTGCGCATACCGGGAGCACGCTCCATATCAGAAAAAGCATCTTTCAGAATCTCTATTGTTTGTTCCGGTTCAACGGGTTCATCGTCACTATCTGAATCAAACAGCTGCTCCTCATTTGTCAGGTTTTCCCATTTCCTGCTAACCAGGATGGAAATTTCTGTTTTGAAATCGGAATTGTTTCTGGCGTCCGAGCTGGCCGAATAGTTCTCGTAGTACTTGCCGAAGCTTTCCTTTTCAGGGAGGTCGTGCCAGTTGATATTGATCCAGAGCTGGTCCAGCTCATTTTGGAAAATTTCCCAGTTGCCAATGTAAAATGAAGAACCGATTACCGGCCGGTTTCCGAAAGGCTGGAACGGTTTTCCAGGATCCAGGTTTCCGGTATCGTTTTGAAGGATATTCGATTTAACACCAGTTACGTCCACATTGATTTTCACGCCCTCAATTTTGAGATCTCTGAGATGTTTGTAGGGAGACGGTTCGTCGGAGTCTATATCCAAAGGCGCATCTTTGTTCAGCAGGATTTTCATAACCGGCCACCCGGTTTCAATCGGGTCGCCGAGAATCTCCCTGTTATAGCGTATTACAGATGGTTGGCTTTCATCAAGCGTTCTTACGATGGTAATCGTATATTCCTCCGGTTTTATTTTCGTCGAATGAACCCGGTTTCTGAAGGTGTATATAAGGTCGTGGATTTTATCCTGTCCCAGCCCAAATACATTTTTCAAGTCATTTATATCCTTGAAGTTACCCTTATCATCACGCATTTCTACAATTGCATGGGCCACTTTTATACCGATGGCATAACCTTTCCCGATCGTGGCATATCCTCTGTTGGGATCATCTTTTACTTTTGTGGCGATTTGATTGGCTGTAGCAGTGTTTACGAAATTCAGGATGTCGCTGGCCAACTCGGGATGAAATTGATCCTCCTCGATCATTAGGTGTTCATCCATCGGACTGATCCATTCTTCTTCCCCGCTGAAGAGTACCTTGAAGGCAAGTTTGGAAAAAGGCGGGTCAGATGTGACCAATTGTTGCAAAGCGGCATTTGTTTCCGAGGACTCTTCAAATTTCAGGGTCAGGCTGACCGTACGGTTACCCTCTGAGAGAAACAGAAGTGGGGAAGCGATTGAAAATCCGATATCCGCTTCATCCCGGTCTTTCCAGCCGAAAGTACTCCAGCTCATGTCGTCGGATTCAATTTCCGCTCCTTTACCGTCTGAAGAATTGGCAACAGGTGAGGCATAGAGGCGATACGTTTTCTTATTACCTGTGCCGTCGTTGCCCGTTCCGGTGCTCTCCTCCTCGCCGCTGTCTTCCGCAACACTTTCCGCCGTTTCGCTGTCATCATTCGTGACCGGTTTTACATCGGCAAATACGGCTTTGATCTGATCCACTTGAGCATGATTAACTACCAGATCTCTGTTAGTCTTATACACAAGTTCCTTACCGGTACCATCCTTTCCCGCATTGAGCGACGTATGCTGCTTTACAATATGGGAATTCTCCACATGTCTGGCGAGTTTGAAAATAAGAAAAACCTGATCAGCAACAGCCGGCACTTCTTTAAGTTGAAGAACCTCTTTATAATAGTAGTCGAGGTGCTTTTTTGTAAGTTTGTTCAGGTCGTCCCTGGCTATTTTATAAAGCTTCAAAAATGCCAGAAAAAGAGCGATGTGCGGCTCCGTATAGCCGCTCTTTTTCTTTACATACTCTATGAAGCCGGCATCTTCGTCCTGTTCGTCATTGAGCAGAATTTCCAGATCGTCATCAGATGAAAAAAACGTCTCCCAACTCTGGTCAACCTGGTTTTCCGAGTTGAAATCGTTGATCTCTTTGGCAAATTGCTGCGCAAAACGAAACAGGTCTTTTATTCCCCTTTCGTCGATAGCCACATAGTCCGGCAAGAGGGCTTTCAGGAGTCGCTGTTGCCGGCTGGTTCCGTCACGTTGCAGTCTGGTATTATTTTCGCAATGTTCACTCATTCTGAAATATCTGTGGCTTCATTTAAATAAAAGGGATAAACCATGTTGGTTCGGGTATTGGTAGCTATAATGGTGTATTCGATGATGATTTCGATTGTCCCCAGCTCTGTTTCCTGGCGGAAAGAGATATCCTCAAGTATTACCCGGGGTTCGTGAAACAGAATAGCCCGTCTTATATCTTCCGAAATTCTTGCCGCTGAAGATGATCGCAGCGACTCGAACAGTTTGCCATGCAGGTTTGCACCGTAGTCCGGTCTCATCACCCGTTCACCGCGAGTAGTGCTAAGCAGAATTTTCAGGCTTTCCCCGATATCCTTTTCCTCTGCCGACATTTCTACGCTGCCACTTCGTCTGTTAAAGCGAACAGGAAAAGACCACCCTCTTCCCAGAAAGTTGTTTTCATCATTTGAAGCCATAGAAAGTAACTCGATGATAATGTGATTTCAATGGTATTTTATCAGATAAATAGAGTTGTTCGATGATCAGGTAAGTTACATGGGTGCTGTAGACCGAACTTTACAGCTTTTCGATAGCAGATGATTTCGGATACTTTGTTCATGATGGTCACCCGATCATTACAGTTGGTTCCCCTACAGCGGCCGAAGCACCGCAAATGCATACATCTCCGACCCGGATAGCGGGTTTCCCTCCAATCAACACCGTCAGGCTACCCATCGGAAAAGGGCTCGAAGTGGGTTGATGTGAATTCGGAGGCAGGGAGCAGACGTGATTGTCTCCGGCTACACATGCCGGCATACCTCCGATCAGGACCGTTGGTTCACCCGGCCCGACGATTGTTCCACCGTGATTTGTTGTATCCGTGACCCTTGCTGCTGGTGGCATAATACTTACATTTTGGAGGTTTCTGGTGTCTAACTGATTGTCCGCAGATTCATGAATTTTTTGCAGTTATTCATGGTTATTTCGTGGTATTACATAGAATTAGTACGAATTAGTACAGAATCGTATTCTAACTGATAAGCAGGTTTCGATAGATGTATTTAATCTCATAATTTCTAACTGATAAGCAGGATTCGATAGATGTATTTAATCTCATAATTTTGTCAATTGATCGTGACCAGAGATCCCTTTACGACAGTCTGTCCGTTTGATGTCAACTCTGCACCTGCACCCCCATCCGCTTTGAATGAAGCGTTGGCCGAACCGCTGATATTTGTGCCTTCAATGACAATATCACCAGTTGCTTTCAGATGCAGATCCCCGGAGCTTTCAATAGAAATACCGTCTGAATTTAAACCGAACTTGTTGCCGTTTTCATCTTCGATATGAACGGCACTCTCGTCATCACTAAGCACCCATTTATTTCCATTCGGAGTCTCGACCGTAACACTGTTTTTATCGTCGTCAAAAAGGAGTTTCAGCTTGTTTCTGGTGACGAATCCTTTTTGGTTGTTAACATCCTCTGCAGGAATGGGTGACGGTTTGTTGCTACTATGAACCATTCCAAGTATCACAGGGTCTCTGGGATCATCATTAATACAACCGACGATAACCTCGTCTCCAATTTCGGGACGGAATACGGCTCCCCGATCGTCGCCGGCATCCAGGGAAACCATCCGGGCCCAGACACCTGCATCCTGCGGATCGATGACCGGCAACCGCACCTTGATGCGGTCTTCTCCGTCGGGATCTTCGTGAATATTGGTTACCACGCCAATCTGTAGACCGTGAATCGATGGAACCAGACCGGAAGCCTGTCTCGCCACAATATCGTCGTACTTATTGATGAACCATTCCTGATCGAGGCCGAAATCGATGTCGGTATGCCATGCAGAATCGGACGATTTGTAGTGGTTGATGGAAGAAACAAACGCAATTCCGTTGAAGCGTTCGCCGAACCGTTCAAGTCGTATTACATCACCGGGTTTGATGTTGCTGAACCCTGTGATTTTGACTCTGCCTTTGACTTTTGCCAATCGGCTTTTGAGCATTTTGGAATCGGACCAGGCTTTCAATTCGGTGTCGACAACCTTTCCGCTGTGTTGCTGCAACCAGGAATCCAGACCAATCACATCGGCAAGGTTTTGAGTGGAAAAATTCCCCTGCTCACTGAAATCGGGATCTTCTCCTTCCTCTTCGATAATCTCCTGTTCGGTGTAATTCCAGGATTTGCTGCTGGTTATTGCATATTGATCCCTGGCATCCATCCCCGCTTCAAATGAGATCACATTGTCACCATAGGCCAGATTCAGAATCGGATCCTGATGCAGATCGGGCTTTTTAATTGATATTTTTCCGTCATCTACAAAAACCAACTTGCCGTTGACTTCAGCACGAGCTATCATGAAATCCCAATCGGTCGTGTAGTACTGGACCATTTCCCCATGTTCAACCGTCGTTGCCTCCACATCGTATTCGAGGTCATAGCCATTGATTAGTACTTCCATCACATCACTGTCAATCACATTTTCAAAATATTTGTTTTTTCGGCCTATCGTCATCTTCACGGCCTTGTCCCGCATATCGATTTGCAGAACCGGATTCCGGTTTTCATCAGCCTTGATGCTGTGTTTAATGATGATTCCCTTGAAAATGGTATCTTCAATGTTGTGGTAACCGCCCTTGATCTCAACCTCTTTGCCAGGAACAAATACATCGTTGCTACTTATCTCAAAATCGCCCTCTGCTACATTCCCGTCGGCGAGAATCAGCTTTGCTTTCGGGATTCTGTTCACGGATTTGGTAACCATGATCCCCATGATGCCATAAAGGCTGCCGATATCTTCTCCCTCCACTAAAACTGTAAA
This sequence comes from Balneolaceae bacterium, assembly GCA_007132385.1. GTDB lineage: Bacteria > Bacteroidota > Rhodothermia > Balneolales > Balneolaceae > SLOU01. Next base: position 16,908 of record SLOU01000047.1, read on the forward strand.
CGTTGGAAGGTCGGTTGCTGCCTGGGTTGGTATGGTTCTTCTTGGACTCATAGTGCGGTTTTGTCAATGGGTGGTAATATCAATCGTTCTCCGGCTTCCAGTTTTCTGAAATTAATAAGCCGGTTGACCCGGGCGAGTTCCAGATACAGAGAGGCATCGCCATAGACTTTTTTTGCTATGCCAGGAAGGGTGTCACCTTCTATAACCAGCCTGTAATGTGTCATATCCGGAGAATTACGACGCTCTTCCGCTGCCTGTTCTTTGAGGGACGTGTGTTTTCGAAATGAACAGTTTACCGTTGACCGGATGGGATAGCCGTCTGTATCGAACAGTTTGTGGGTGACAGTTGCACTTTCCAGAATGCCTCTGAATTCAAAGTCACCCCAGCGAAGCTTCAAAAAATTCGGCTGATGGGATTCGCCAGAACGCCGATAGGCAATCCCGAGAAAGTGTTGAATAACCTTGTCGGTCCGTTTATCCTTAAGGATTCTATCCGTGATGTTGGAACTGCCGGAAACCGAAGCACATGTGGCATCAAAAAGAAAGTCAAAAGCGATGGATTCCGGTTCGGTATGGGTAAAAACGAGGGTTCCAGTATTACCCTGGGTGGTACGTTTAACGTAATTGTTTTTAAACTCCTGGCTATAATTGTCGGGATTGTACATCATTTCAAAAGCATCATCCCCATCAAGAACCTCAATTTCCTGACCGTCTTCATATTCTTCATCGGGGTATCCCGAAATGGTCATTTTGGCAAGACCTTCAAGCTCGCGATATTCGATAGAATCGCCCATTATCTTTCGTTTTTATTTTCGTGCAACACTTCCAGAATCCGTTGAACCGTTTCCTCAAGCCGTACAGACTGACGATCGCCCTCCTGACCGGATTCTTTGGAGGGGCCATTACCGTTGCTTTGCTGACCGGTGTCGTTAACTACCGCTCTGATAACAAGTTCACGAATTTCAACAGTCATAATTTGCTGCTCCTTTCAGCTGATACGGTCATTTTAAAATATCAACTCTTTGCCGTTCCCGGGTAGAGTCAAAATCCATTTTGTACAGAATAATTCATCGGTTTCCAACTTTGTACAAAATTACTCGTTGTTGTCCATCCGCCTGAAGTATTGGTAAGCCAGTTCTATGGTTTCCACTGCCAATTCATTGCTTTGAGCATCAAAATTTGAAACCGACCATTTTACCGGGTAAGCATTGATGAAGGTCCACGATTCCACTGGTTCATGTTCATTATTCAGCAATGTAACCAGGACGCCTTTCGGTTCAAACCGATATGATTCCACGGCATTTCTGAACCATTCAATCAGTTTTGAACCGTGTAACACACCCCGTTTCAGGATGAGATTTTCATAGCTGATCCGTTCGGGAAGGCGGTGAATAAACCGGTTTTCACCCCCTTCCTCGAATGTATACTCACCCACGGATGCATTAATGCCGGAAACCTCCTGAAAACCGATATCCTTTTCATTGGTATCGGTTTCCAGTCCTTCTATATTAACGCGAAAGTGAAATCCGACAGGCGGATAGTAGTCGGCCATGTTATCAGGTGAATTCTATGGTGAGACCTTCGTGACAAAGTTCGATCGACTCGACGGCCACATCGTTGCCGGTGGAATTGAGCGATGGTCCTTCTACTTTACACGGCCAAGCCTCTTTCACTTTCCAGACTGTAACCGGATCATGCTCTTCATTGAGCAGGCTGATCGTCAGATTACGACGCTCAATGTCATTCATTTTGACCGTATTCAGCCACTCAAAGAATTCATTGTCTTCACGGTAAATACCGCGTTTCAACGTGATGTTACTGTATTCCGGAATACCAGGCATTTTGGTGACCTGATAATCTTTAGCATTACCTTCACGGTACTCGATGGGTTGAAGGTCCACGGTAAGTCCTGAAACCTCAGTAAAGCCCACACGTTCTCCATCCCATTCTACACGAAAATGAAAAGCGGATATTGGATATTGTTCTGCCATGGTGTTTCCTGTTTAAGTGAAAAGTTCAGTTACGATTCCTGTATTTTGTGCATAAACCTGAGAATGATGAACTCGGCAGGCCGTACCGCCGCCATACCGATTTCAATGATCATACGTCCTTCGAGTATATCCTGTGCCGACATGGTTTCACCCAGGCCAACCGACACAAAAAAGGCGTCTTCCGTGGTGGCTCCTGCCAGGGCACCATCGCGCCATAAACCGGTCAGGAAATTCTCGATCATAGCCCGTACGCGAACCCATGTGCTGGCAGTATTGGGTTCGAAGACCACGAATTCAGTCGCTTTCTTTACCGATTCTTCAACATAAATGAAAAGGCGCCGTACCGGTATATACCGCCATTCGTTATCGTTTCCAGCCAGAGTTCGGGCGCCCCAAACCAGTGTCCCTTTTCCTGTAAATGCCCGGATGGCATTAATGGATTTGCCAGTGGTTGGATCCACATTCAGCCCGTCCTGTTCATCATCCGTGATCTTGATTTTCGGCGTGATCACCGAATTCACGCTTACATTAGCAGGTGCTTTCCATACGCCCCGGTTCCGGTCAACCCTTGCATAAATGCCTGCTATACCACCAGATGGAGGAAGCTCGATACGGATATTCTTCAGTTCTGCTTCAAGTGACCGGTATATACTTGGATGATCATCTTCCAGATCCTGAAACTTCTCGTCGTTAAGATCTCCAGTATTGCCTGATCCGACAATTTCATGTTCAATCGTTGAATTCTCTTTGTCGACCTGATAGTTAAGGGTTGTTTTCAAAAAGGGATGATAAACTGCGCCGTAACTCATGTACGACATTCCCAGCACTTCACGAAAATCAGCCAGGCTTACCGAACCATCATTGTCATAGCGGTCGATAATGGTAAACCGGTTTTTAAGTTTATTACACTGGGCCAATGCCTCCTTGACGACATTCCCGAAATCATCTTTATTCCCCAGGCTTACAGCATCCGGGAAAACAATCAATGTCGGTTCATCCGCTTTTTCCAGCGCTTTGATGCCTCCCAATAAACCTTCGCCCGTATCTGCATTACCGGCGGCCAGCGTATCATCGTAATCACCCACCGACACGATATAACAAGGGCCTCCTCCATTACTGAAGTAGAACTGAAGACTGTAAAACAATTTGAATTTCGAAAATGTATGGCTATCCAACTTCACGCCAAATTCTCTGGAAATCAATTCTGAATCTTCCAGTTCATCTTTAATGGTGAAAGTGAATTCTTCCTTTTCCGGACCTCCAAATATTTCCCTGTAATCTAACAAGGAGGTTATTCGTGTAGGTTCAAAGTGCAAGGCATCCGGGTTGCCGTCCTGTTCCGCCTTTTCTGTGTGACCGATAAAGGCCGGGATGGCTGTCTCCACTCCCGCTACTGAAGCGGGAAGGGTCGATATCTCTTCTACGTATACACCTGGTGTTTTATAGCTCATGGTATTGTGATTTTAGGATTCTTGAAGTTTGTGCATAAATTGCAGAATGATAAATTCTGCGGGCCGAACAGCGGCGATACCGATCTCAATAATCAGTCTCCCTTCCAGAATATCGATGGCACTCATGGTCTGACCCAGCCCGACTTTCACAAAAAAGGCATCCTCTGTTGTAGCTCCTGCCAGGGCACCATTCCGCCACAATCCAGTCAGAAAATTCTCGATCATTGCTCTGGTTTTTGCCCATGTATTTGCGTCATTCGGTTCAAAAACAACGGGTTCTGTTGCTTTTTTGATCGACTCTTCGATGAAAATAAAAAGTCGCCGGACCGGGATATAGCGCCATTCGTTATCATTCCCCGCCAGGGTTCTGGCACCCCATACGAGGGTTCCCTTGCCATGAAAATTGCGGATGACATTGATTGATTTGCCTGTATCTGCATGGACATTGAGCGGCGCCTGTTCATCATCGGAAAGTTTTACAGAAGGAGTACTAACAAGGTTCAGACCCACATTGGCTGGTGCTTTCCAGACTCCGCGGTCACGATCGACTCGGGCATACACCCCGGAAATTGCGCCCGACGGGTAGAGTTTAAGTCTTTTTTTGTCCAGGGTGTCTTTGATTTTGTTATAAAGGGAAGTGTCCGGGTCAACAATTTCAAGAGTTCCGGAGCCGGACAGAGAAGCCCCCGCTTCTGATCCACTAAACGAGAAATCAATAGCCTCACCATCTTCTCCGGGTTCGGTGGCCGAAATCAATACTACCGGTTTATCCGATATTTTTTCGGCTTTATACGTATCCCGCTCACCGATTTCAATAGCAAGGTTCTGAGCGGTGCCTCGTTCGGAACTTCCCTTGATAAATTGATTCTCTTCGGGATTATCATCCACAACTTCGAATTCATCCTCACCTACTTTAAATATATCCCCGACAGAAATATCGTCATTACTAAGAATCACAATTTCTCCCCTTGCATATTTACTCCCTTCCGACAAATCCATAAGATTTAATCCGTGAAATGGCCCCACATCGTCATCCCCCCGGGTGTCAATGATGTTAACAGATTTGTCCTCATAGAAACGGCGAATTGTTGTGTTCAAAGAGGGATAGTACGCTGCACCGTAACTCAGATTATCCATGCCTGTGATATTTCTGAATGCGGCCGCATCGTCGAACGGACCATCATTTTCCTCAACATCCATGATGGCAAACCGATCTTTCAATTTGGCGCATTGAGTAAGCATATGATCATAGATGCTGCCTCTGTCACTATCTGACAGAACCACGGTCTCAGGTACAACCAGAATGGTAGGTTCATCTTCAGCTTCGAGGGCATCTATTCCTTTTTCCAGATCATCGGGATCAATGGACGAGGATGAAGGACTGCTGGAATATGAACCGACCGATACCACATAACAACGACCACCACCGTTGGCAAAATACATCCTTATGTGGTAATACATCAGATAGGGTGACAGGTTACTTGTCTCTGGTGAAACGGCGATTTCCGTATCATCTCCACTCGTGGAACTCCCCGATAAAGTGATTTCATAGGCTTCATCATACGGCAAGCCAAACATCTCTTCATACTCCAGGAGCGAGGCGATTTTTACCGGTGTATTTACCGGAATTATATCTTTCCCACGAATTCTCTTTTCGGTATAACCCACAAATGCCGGTATGGCTGTAGCTACCGGAGCTACCGATGCCGGAAGTTTCGATATTTCCTGAATATATACACCGGGTGTTTTTATATTTTGCATGGTGATCGGGTTTAGGTGTTTAAATCATCACATAGATTTCTGATACCAGTTCGTCTCCGTTTTTCTTTACCACTCCCTGGGGGGAGGGGTTAGGCAGATTCTTGATCAAAACCGTGGTTTCCGAAGTGTCGATTTTTTTCAATCGCAGATCTGTTTTGGGAAGCTCAAAAAACGGAACAGGTGCGTTCGATTTAAAAATGACCGTATCGTTTCCCTGAATTCTGATCGACTCATGCGGAGCATCCCCTTCCCGGGAAAAATCAGCAGCAGCGTAAAAATCAGCATCCTCCGGTTGCGTATCCTCAATAAAAAGGTCGTCCTCCGTGAAGTCAATGCTCCTGTTTTTAAGTACGATAAAATATTTCCATCGGGTCTGCTTCCTGTTAAACCGGAGCTCATATTCTTCTGTTTCCCCGTACAATTGACCGTCATCCTGTTGATAAATGAGATCCACTATGCCCATGATATTTTGTCCCCACAGTTCATCGTCGACATAGATCGTTTCTTCCTTTAATGTTTCGGTATCAGCGGCATTCCTGATGGTAATGACGTATTTACCGGTTTGTTTTCCCCTGAGATCGACTTGATTCCGGTATATATCGTCTTCATTTTTTATGAGAATCCACTCAGCGGGAATCGGGTCACCCGATTCATCTTTTCCGATTATAACAAGAGAGTCGGTTTCATCGGTTATTCGTAACAGAATTTCTTCAGGTGGATCGCTCATTGTAAATGAAAAGGTAAAAAGCGATGGCCTTACAGCGTCTATCAATTCATGCTCAATAGCTTCAGGTTGATTCGGATTGACGGAAGCGGAGGCGGGATCGTTTTTAAAATATAGCAGGCTGGGCGACTTGTACTTCTTTGATGATGCCGAATCAAGATTGGTTACGGTAAGAAATTTTGCGGGATTACTGACTTTCAATACGAATCTGAGCCGGAGATATGGAAGATTTACCATCGGTGTGATCTCATCCTGAAGCGCCCGGTAGAGAACGGTTACTCCACCTGGTGTCGTTTTGAAAAGCATTTTCCCACCTTTGAGTAGTCTGCTGGTCTCACTGGTGGGTTGGAGACTCATGCCTGAAGGTTTTCCGTTGACATAGTAGTCATGAGAATAATGCAGATTGAATAATCGGTGATAGTTGATGTACATCTGTTATCTCCCTCCGGTTTCAATTCCGATTTTTTCAATGGGCAGATTAACGTCTTGTAATGCTTTTTCCTGAATACTGAGTACTCTTATTTTATACAGAATTGACGGCAGATAATTGGTACCCACTACCGTCCAGAAATTATAGAGCTGTTCAAAGGAATAGGAGTATAGCTCTACAATCAGTTTCCGGATATTCGGATCAAAACCACTCAATGCCGGCGAATTGCTCTCGGTAAAAACATTTTTTGATTGGAAAAAAGAGATTACATAGGAAAGCTGTTTCAAACCTTCTGAATAATCGGCGGATGTTTCGGAGTTATTTCCCTGAAAGTTGGCAGAAATAAGGATATACAAGTTGAGTTTAATCTCCGGATTTATGCGTTCCACCATGCCGTCAGTATTGATAAGGGCTTTTCTTTGCTCTTTGGTGATTCGTTCTTCTTCAATGTTGATCAGTGATAAGCCCAGTGATTTTTCAGGAATCACAACTCCCTCAGGGGTAGCTACATTCGTTAAAAAGATTTTTTCGTCTCCGGGGGCTGAATCATCAGTGCGCAGCTTTAGATATTCGTTAATTTCACTGGTTAAAAACTCAAGTGCGGAATGAATCATATCGGTTACAATTTTTTTGTATCATCATTGATTTTGAAGGTTCTCTAATCTCCGAAAAGCTTAAACAATGAAAAGCCCAAAACACCCTATTGTAAAGAAAAATCGATTGCTTACCGATCTACCTTTTGTATCATCCAATTTTTACTGATACTTGCTCATAAGATATTTGATAGGATAATAAAAGTCAGACTTTGTTACAATTTTTTTTTAATTTTTTAGGAAGTTTTTTTAAAAAGTGTCTATACTACCTCATAAAATATGATAAATCTCTAAGTAAATTACATTTAGAACTTCTGCTGCGGGTTGGGAAAATTGGCTGAATGTC
>SLOU01000013.1 GCA_007132385.1 Balneolaceae bacterium
ACATCGAGCTTGTACTGCTTGCTGTAACTTTTTCTTTGTTTCTTCAGTCCCATATCTGTTAGTTGATTAGGGCTGTAATCTATGACTTAACTCGGTGTCCATCAAAATGTAGCAGGTTCAAACAATAGATCTTATGGCAAGTATGTTAGTCATCTCAATCAGGATAGTAGTCTCAAAGAACTATGGCTGGTTCAGGGCCACAGTAATTATTCGATACTCAGCTGTTTTTTATCTTGAGGTGTTTTGTCATTGTTATTCAAAACAACGAGGGCTTGACAGTAAGAACTATCCGTGGGGCTGGAAGCCAATGAAGTTCTTTGTCCTGCTTGCAACATGGTTTTAATTAGAGGTGGTTTCAGATGAGGATTAGCTCTAAGTAATATCTTAATTCCCTCCAGCCATTGTCCCACTTTTAACCAGATAAATGGGTTATCCATGGTTGAGTATAAAGAGTACACGTGATTGGAAGAACTTTCTTTTTCTGTGAAAGACCTCACGGCCTTTACTACCTCACTATTGACGGCTGAAAGGTTAAATATAAAACTGTAATGTGAGGCAATTTCTTTTATCAATTTGGTAATTGAGTCAGTCTTATTGATCGATTCCTGTTTGGAGATCAGTTTGTTGTTGGTATCTCCAAACTGTTTGTGAAGACGAATAGTGGCAATCAGCTGAGTCTCATCAAGGCTTGGGAAACTGTGAATCTGTGTTTGATAATGATGGAGAAAAGCATTGTGTTCAATCACACGTAAAACCTGACCAACTGCTATAACTCCCATTCTGTATTTATCTGAAGAATGAGCGTAGTTTGGTTTAGCACTTAATTCCAGGGTATTTCCAGAAAAGCTGAAATCCCAAAGGTGAGTCTGATACTCACGGTTTTTATTTCTGATCTGTTTGATTTGTTTGTATAACATGATTTTTGAAACTTTTACAGTTGACTGTCGGGATCCGGACTGGCAAACAGATCAAAGTGTACGGTTAATCTATCCCGTGCACGAACCATACCCAACAATCCGGTTGGTGGTTCTACGTCGAAATCGGTCATCCGAATCTCTTTTTTCCCGTTTGCACGCAGGCGCATATTATCCAGTACATGACCTTGCGCATCGAACAGGATCTCTCTGGAGGTTCCGGCTACAGTCAGAGTTCCGGCTATTTCAAGTGTAAATACACCCGGTTGATCTGTGGCCGGCGTGATGTTTATAGCGTCTTTATATTCAAAACTGATATATAGGAATTCTCCGGCTTTCAATGCATTATACAGGTCCCTGTTCATTCTGCTCCGGCCACATTCAAAACTTTGAACCGGTATTCTGAATTCAAGAATCAGACCATCATCGGTCATTTGATTATCTGATCCGGCTGCTTCTCCCGGGAGTTGTGCTTCACCTTCATATCTTTCAGCCGTACAGGTAAACTGATTTACATTTGAACTTCCTTCAATCCATATTCTGCTATCCGAATCGGGAGAATATTTCAACTGTGCTTGTAAATTACCGTCCACCCATATCCCGAACATTGAAATACCTATAACAATGAACACTTTGAGAATGGTTCTATGGATTGAAGAAATGTTCATTTCAAATATGATGGTATGTTAAATGGTGAATCTGATCAATTGGTGAATCTGACCGTGAAACGTATATCCATTTCGTCCCGTGCCCGAATAGCTCCAAGCATGGCGGATGGAGGTTCGATACCGAAATCGGTCATCAATAATGGCTGAATTCCTGAGAATATGAGGTCGCCATTACCGTTTATTTCCGTAGTTACTTCCATCTCTACGGTATTGCTTACACCGGCTGCACTTATTCTGCCGGTTGCATATATTGCAGCGTTGCTGCCATTTGAGTCGATGCTGTTGATCTCTTGCAGTTCAAAGGTTATGAGCGGATGATCGTCCTCTTTGAGGTAATTGTGAAGGTTTCGGTTGAGCCTGCGGGAGTCGGAGTCGAGATCACCAACCGGGATACGAAGTTCAAGAGTGTTGAAATGTTCAGGCCGGAGCTCATCAAGACTGTTGCCATTAAAACCATTCAGGACAAAATTGGCTTCCATACGGGTTGCTTTTGCATCCCAGTCTCTGGCGTTGGAATCGCCGTCGATGATCAATTCATAATCATCGGCAAGATTGAAAGCCGTGTTTTGGGCATTAGAATGTCCGGCGATTACAAAAAAGGGAATAAGTAAAAAAGTTAATAATCGAAAAATCATGGTTTTGGAAATTAGGGACCGGGAAAAGTGAGGCTTTTCCCGGTCAGTGAAAATTAAGATTCATTTATTTTTGGTTAAAAACTGATGACTGCTTCCAGCATCAAGCCACTGAATTTGCCATCATTAAATACGTTTCCGGGTTCGAATCCATCATAGGATTGATTCACATATTCAACTTTTGCAAGAACATTTTTGGTTAGAAACCAACCGCCGCCAATATTGAACCGGGTAATATCTACTTCTTCACCAGCATTGGTTTCACCTGTTACAAGATTATAACGTCCACCGAAATACACATTTTCTCTTTGGCCAAACCTGTAAAGCAGTTCTGCACCATACTGGGTAAAGTTTCTTGAGTCGGGCTCAGCCTGGGCTTTTCCGGAGGCTCTCTCAAGTACACCGAAGAACTCAAGACCCTGATATTTAATGAACGGATTAATCATAAATGCAGTCAGTTCATTGTTAAATCCGGGATTGAACCGCGGAGTGCGAAATTCACCGGGGTTATCTGTCAATATATTGTAATATCGAGCACCGGCACGGTCCCCTGCATAAAGATATGCACTTTGAGTTTGTCCGGTATGATAAACCGAACCTGTAAGGCGAAAGCGCAGATCCTCATTAATTTGGCTGTCATACCCCAGTTTACCTACCAGGGATACATGGGTTGCAAGTTGACCCTCTCCGGGTTCTCGTACACTTTGATTCAATTTGCCGTTGGTCATTCCTGCCATGGCAAGAAATCCATTATTTCGGTAGTAAATTTCTCCACCAACTTCGGTAGTAAATGAATCCATAATATAATTGCCGACAAAAGGATTGTGTATGGCCTGACCATTATCACTTCTTCTAAAGTGCGTATCACCGTAGTTGATTTCCATATGGCCTACTTTAAGTGTCAGTTTGTCCATCAACTCATCCATGAATCCGTCTGAGATGAAATCAAGCCTGTCGACCTGCAGGTATCCGCCTTTTACATAAGGCTGAGAGTGGTGACGTGATGACAGGTATGTTCTCAGGTGCATTCTCAAACCATTGTGAAGCTGAACATCAATGTCCAGATTGGAAGTGGCAAGGTTAAAATTCGGCCCGATATCGAAAATATCGACATTACCGCTATTTTCATGGTCCAAAGCCTGGAACTGGAGTGTATTAGCACCCCCGATTCGAACACGGATTCCATCAAAATATACGTCTGTGGTTTTAGGAGCTTCAAAAATATTGAGCCCGGTTTGATCTGGTGCCCTGAAGTACTGGAGGTCGCGTGCATCCTGTGTTTGCGCACTCGCCTCTGTTGAAAAGTGTAAAAAAAGCAGTATAGTTAAAGTAAAAATTAGTGGAGTCTTCATGATAATATTTTATTTGATTATGGGTGTAATACCTTAAAAGTTATTTCCAGGTCCGACTGTGATTTATTTTTAACGAACCGTTTTCAAGCTCGTAAACTTGATTAGTTAAAAATGACAGAATCTACCCGTAATCTCAATCAGGGATCTCCCCATAGTGTGTAGGGGCAGGCCTTACAAATGAGAGGCAGTAAGTCTGAGGAATTTAAAGGTCCGGGTAGACAGTGGTTAGGGAAAGAAATGTTGTATCTGCATTTGCCGGATACAGACGAGAGAAGCATATACATCAATAGTTAAATGTCTGGGCGTTCAGGAACGGGTCCCACAAATTGCTCCGTGTTGGACTAAAGGTTTGTAAGACAGACCCGTTTACGTAGAGCGTTCGATCCATTGCACGGCACGCCGGAGAAGATCGTTGGCACTTTTCAGGTGCAGTTTGTCCTTGATTCGTGCGCGGTAAGATTCAACCGTTTTAACGGAGACATGCAGTTTTTTTGCAATTTCCTTTGTGGAGTCACCTTTCCCGGTCAGTTCAAATACTTCAAGTTCACGATCACTAAGCTGTTCCAGGGGGTTATTGGTGTTCGACCCTTTATTGGTTGTCATCTTCATTATAATCTGATTGCCGATTTCATTACTCAGATACAGCTGGCCGTTTAAAATCCGGCGGATTGCAGATACCAAAGTGTCACTGGCTTCCAGTTTCATCAGGTATCCTCTTGCACCTGCACGGATAGCACGTTCGGCATAAAGTTCTTCATCATGACGTGAAACGACCAGTATTTTCAAGTCAGGTAACTGACTAATCAGGTTTTTAATCAATTCTATACCGTTCATGCCTGGAAGAGATATATCAATAATGGCGACATCCGGTTTCAGGTCCGGAATATTCTGAAAGGCTTCTTCAGCTGTTTCGGATTGACCGACAACATCAAATTCAAGCTCTGACTCGAGTGTCATGGCCATTCCTTTGCGCATCAAAGGGTGGTCATCAACCAGGTAAATTCTTATTTTTTTTTGCATTGGAAAATTTATTATTGAGCTTGATCCACTTTTTTCAGGAAAGAATATAAGAATTCTGAGTTTCTAAACTATTCACCATTAATTAACGGCATGGTACAGGTTACACGCGCTCCTCCTAAATTTGAATCGGAAATTTCCAGGTTTGCACCGATCAAGCTTGCTCGAAATTGCATAATCCGGACACCGAGCCCTCCTTTTTGATCCCAATCGTCCGGGAATCCTGACCCGTTGTCATCAACCCGAAGCCTCACATGGCCTTTAGATCCGGCCAGTTGGATCGCAACTTCGGAAGCACTGCCATGTTTAACAGCGTTGCTTATCGCCTCCTGTGCAATGCGGTAAAGATGGGTAACATGCGTGGCATCATCGAGATGTACTTTACCGGTTGATTGAAAACTACAGGAGATCCGGAATAATTTTTCGGCATGAGACGTAAGACGGCCGAGCGCGGCCGTCAGCCCTTCCGAATCAAGTTCAACGGGGACAAGTCCCCGGGCTAATTCACGCGCAAACTGGTCGGCTTCACGAATCAGTGAAGTGATTTCCTCAGATTGATCGGCCAGTGCATGGTCTTCTTTTTTCAGATTCGTCGTAATATTTTTGCTGATAAGACCTATACCGGTAAGCATCTGCCCAAGGCCATCATGCAAATCCTGGCCGATTCGTCGGCGTTCATGTTCACTCGTACGCAGGATTTCCTGTTCCAATCTGCGCTGTTTGGTGATATCGCGTATGATACCGGTAAAGATAGTCTGATTCCTGATTTCAACTTTACTGACAGCAAGATACATGGGAAATGTACTTCCGCCTTTTCGTTTACCAGTAACTTCCCGGCCGATACCGATTATTTTTCTTATTCCCGTTTTCAGATAATTCTCAAGATAATCGTCGTGTTCACTTTTGTAGGGTTCCGGCATCAGAATGTGTACATTTTTTCCAATGACTTCGGTTGCATCATATTGAAATAAATCTTCGGCCGCCTTGTTGAACGTACGGATTAATCCTCGATGGTTAATCGTAATGATGGCATCAACGGTTGTTTCGACAATACTCCGGTAACGGGCTTCACTTTCACGTAGTTTTTGCTCGATAACGCTTCTGTCTCTTTTGTCTTGAGCCAGTTTTTCTGCGAACGCGAGTCGAATATCAAGACGTTTTTCATCATAGATAGATTCGACAATACACTGATCGACCCCTGCGTCCAGCAGATCATGAAACTGGCTGATCGTGTACTGATCAAGAACGGTAACAATCACGATGCTGTCTGTGGTATCCATCGCTTTGATCTGCCGGAAAAGTAACAAGGAATCTTCTGTTATCTCGGGAAATACAACAAGAGAATAATTTCCCTGACTTGCCAGCCCCGGCTTTATATCGCCCGGAGCCTTTACAATAATCGTATGGCGCCGCAATTTCAACGCTTCTTTAATCAGGTTCAGCGATTCGGACTCGTTTCCGACAATCAGTGTATTCATTAGGTCTGAGAATTTTTGTTTGTAAAAGAATCTATAAGGTTAGGAATATTTTCCAAACCGATTTTTTGGTTACATATTCTGACAAAACTTACGGTATTATTTGATTTTACCGATAGATTTTGTTCAGGAATTGAATTTATGAAACCGTATATTTTGTAGTTGTTGGAACTTTCTGAAAACAGAACCAAAATAAAAAATTGAAACAGATTTATGGCAGTTGAACGAACCCTGACTATTCTCAAGCCTGATTGTATACGCAAAAACCTGACGGGAGAAGTAATCCGAAGAATCCAGGAAGCCGGTTTTGATATAGTAGCGATGAAGTTAACACGTCTGACGAAAGATACAGCCGGTGGTTTTTATGCTGTTCACAAAGGCAAGCCATTTTATAAAGAACTTGTGGAATTCATGAGTAGTGGCCCTTGTGTGCCTATGATTCTTGAAAAAGGAAACGCGATTGCCGACTTTCGCAACCTGATTGGAGCTACCAATCCTGCCGAAGCGGACGAAGGAACAATCCGTGCTGATTTTGCTGACAGTATCGGTGAAAACATCATCCATGGTTCCGATTCAGTGGAAAATGGCAAAATTGAGTCGGCATATTTTTTCAGTGAGGCTGATATTGTAGCTGTCAAAAGTTAAAAAGCTCATCCGTAAAATCTGCTACTCTGTATAGGTGAAATCACTAAAAATTGCTGTAGAGTTTTAAAAATTAGAAAAATTTAATATTCTATGAGTATCCGGTAAACAGGCTGCCTGAAATAGACAATATAAAACTGTAACAAGTGGCAGTTTTAGGGGTCATATAATAAATACAGAGACAGAATAGAGAATAATAGATCATCTGCATCAAAATCAATAAGAGACTCAGACGAATATGTCGAACTATGGTGAGAAAGTTATAAGTTATAATGGGTGGGTACCATTCACTATTGATCATTTGCTGGTTAAATACAAGTTAAGCCAGGGGAGAGCACTTCTCGTTTTGGGAGTATGGATAATACTGATTGCAGCCAGTTTAGTGTCGGTTTTTATGATGACACCCGAGAGTTGGGTAGCAGGCAATCTTGACAGGGAAGCCATTTACACCTTTTTTATGATCTACCCGCCCTTGATTATCGGAACAATCCTGTTGTTTTGGCTTGGATTTGAATGGGGATTTATCCCGGTTTTTCTGGCTACATTTGTGATCGCTTTTGCCTCCGATATGCCGTTTTACTGGGCGATGCTTTTTGGAATTGCTTTTGTACTCGGCCTTGCAATCTATGCACTTACATACTATTGTGTACCGGTTGACAAATCATTGAGAGACCTGAAGAGTTTCACATTTTTTGTTGTCGTTTCCTTTGTTGCAGCTATAGCCAGTTCGCTGGGTTCGTTTATCTGGAGTTTTGTTCACGACCTTTCTGTATCCCAAACCATGATTCTCTGGAGAGGGTGGTGGACCGGTATTTTTTTGCAGTCGGTTTTTATCATTGCCCCCATTCTATTTCTGATCACGCCTGTAATTGAAAAAATCAAGCTTCGCTGGTTTGAACAACCTGAACCTAATGA
>SLOU01000233.1 GCA_007132385.1 Balneolaceae bacterium
AAAGCTCGTAGAATTGTTTGAAAATAATTTCTATTTCGAATAACATTTTATGACAGAGGCCAAGGAAATATATCCAATAAAACTGAAAGGTATTCCGGCATCTCCGGGTATTGCAGTTGGCAGACTGCGGCTTCTACCCAATAGGGATCTTGAAATACCTTCAGAAAATATCACGGAAGAAGAGGTCAAAGTCCATCTTGAAAGGGCTGAGAAAGTTCTTTTTTCTGTCGAGCATCAGTTAAAGGACCTTCAACAGTCTCAAAACAATACGGAAGTACGTGATATTCTGGATGCTCAAATACAGATTGTAAAGGACCCGGAACTGAAAAAAAAAGTTTTTGACCTGATCAATCATCAAAAAAGAAGTGCAGAATTTGCGCTCTACAGCTCATTCAATGAATTTATCCAGCTTTTGCAACAGACCGGACAGGAATGGGTTAAAGATCGAATTGTGGATTTACAATCACTGCGCGATAAAATCATCCATCAGACATTGAGTCCGGGTGTACAAAAAGACAGGACAAAAGGAGAGATTCTTTTTGCTGAAGAATTGTCACCAACAGACATCATCGAATACAATGATTCGGGAGTAGAAGCGGTAGTAATGAAGCATGGCGGTACAACTTCTCATGCCGTTATTATTGCACAGTCACTTGAAATTCCATGTGTTGCCGGTGCTGATTGGCTGCATTCACAGGTGATTCATGCTAACATGGTTGCTGTTGATGCAGAATTGGGAGAAGTGATCCTGAATCCGGATTCAGAGGTCCTGGAGCAGTTCAGGGTTCGTAAGGAAAACCGGAAAAAAGCCAGTTTTGAAGCAATGGAAATCGGCAAAAAGCCTGATACCACACGTTGTGGGATTGATTTTAATATACGTGCAAACATTGAATTTGAGGTGGAACTGAAAAAGGTGAAGAACTATCGTGCAAAAGGAGTTGGTCTGCTTCGTACCGAGACACTTTTTTTACAGCAGGGTTATTTTGATCCCGGCCGCCATCTCGATTTTTACAGGCTTGTACTTGAACAAACTGCCAGCCATCCAGTGACGGTTCGTTTGCTGGATGTGGGAGGAGACAAGCTATTGGGGAGAAAGCTGGATGAGGCCAATCCGTTTTTGGGGTGGAGAGGGTGCCGAATGTTATTGGAGGAAGATGAACTTCTTGAGTCTCAATTGAGGGTAATATTGACAGTTGCTTCGGAATTTCCCGGCCGGGTGGAAATCCTGGTACCGATGATCACCGATGTAAGCGAGATTCATCAAATCAACTTGAAAGTTGACCAGGTAAAAGCAGCACTGAAAAAGGAAGGATTGGAAATCAATGAAAAAATACCGGTTGGTGCTATGATTGAGGTGCCGGCCATCGCATTACAGGCGGATGAAGCAGCAGAAGCAGCAGATTTTTTCAGCATCGGTTCAAATGATCTAACACAATATGTACTGGCAGTAGATCGTGGTAATGAACGGATATCTGCCTATTTCAGATCGGGCCATCCGGCTGTGTTGAAGATGATCAGTATGGCTTATAAAGCAGCAAATAAAGCGAATATTCCAGTATCTGTATGTGGTGAAATGGCCGGTAATCCACTGCTTGCGGCAGCCTTGCTGGGAATGGGTATACGTGATTTAAGTATGAATCCCGCTTCCATCGCATCTGTAAAACGAGTACTTTGCGAGAATAAAATAGACACATTTAAAAGTCTGTATCACTCATTAATTCACTCATCTGATGGGGTTGCCGCCGATCAGGTGATCAGGGATTGGAGAGAAGCGTATCTGCACTAACTTGCACAGCGTAAAATTGGTACTAAAAGGTTTGAATTATGAAGATAACATCTGAACTTCTAAAAGAAGTTGACCAAGATAATATGTGGGAAAAGCTGGTTGCATTTCCCGATAACTGGCAGGAAGCAATCAAGTTCACTGAAAATGTCGATTGGGGTATCGATAGAGATACAATTCAGAATATCTGTATGTCTGGTATGGGGGGGTCTGCGATCGGTGCAGATCTTGCCAGAGCATACGTATCGGTTAGTTGCCCGGTGCCGGTGATTGTAAATCGCGATTATGAGATTCCTGCCTGGGTTAATCAAAACACTCTTTTTGTAGCATGCAGTTTTTCCGGAAATACAGAGGAAACATTATCAGCTCTGAAAAAAGCCCGGAAAAAAGGAGCCCAGATTGTGGCAGTAACATCCGGCGGAAAACTTCTTGTAGATGTTTCACGAGAGGGTGATGGATATGTAAAAATACCCGGGGGCATCCCACCCAGAGCAGCACTGGCGTACAGTTTCGTCCCCTTATTCAGGTTATTTCATGATTTGGGTTTTGCAGATGAAGATTCTACCGTTTTGGATGAAACTTTTCGTATGCTCAGCGAACAGGGTGACCGGCTTGCCGACAGGATTGACAATCAGGCACTGAACCTTGCAAGGGAATTAAAGGATACCCTGCCAGTTGTCTATACCGGCAGCGGACTTATGGAACCGGTGGGTTTGCGCTGGAGGGGACAGTTTGAAGAAAATTCCAAAGTACTGGCTTACGGTAATATAATTCCGGAAATGAATCACAACGAAATCGTGGGTTGGGAACAGACAGCCCATCTGACAGGCAGGCTTTCAGTGATTATCCTGGAAGACCAAAGCGACCATCCGAAAGTAAAACAAAGAATGCAAATCGTCCGGGAGATGGTGGAAGACCAAACTGTTTTTGCAATCAAACTTTCTACAATGGGTAATAGCAGATTAACCCGTCAATTTTCACTAGTACAATTGGCAGATTGGGTAAGTGTCTATCTCGCATTGCTTAACAGGGTGGATCCCACTCCAATTGCAAAGATTGACCTATTAAAAAGCCGGCTGGCTGAATTTTGAAGAATGATCTGTTTGATACTAACCGGTTCAGACAAATTTTGGATACGGAATGGCTCGGTTCGGACTTTATTTACCGAAAGGAAACCACTTCTACCAACAATGACCTGAAATGCATGCCCATCGAAAGACTGTCGCACGGGACCGTGCTTCTTGCAGATACACAGCTCGAAGGGAGGGGGCAATATCAGCGGAAATGGCTTGCAGAGCCGGGAAAGAATCTCACATTTACGGTCGGCCTGATCCCGGGGCAGCCGGAAAGATTACCAATGCTGACACTTTCTACCGCTTTTGGGTTGATTCGTGGACTTCATGCTTTTTATCATGAGGAATTAGCAACCGAAGGGGAACAGGGCTTTTGTCTGAAATGGCCTAACGATATATTACGAAAAGGAAAAAAAATCGCAGGTATTTTAACTGAAAGTGTTTTTAATGGAAATAAACTGGAACGGGTGTTAATCGGAATCGGGTTAAATGTAAACCAGGAATCATTTCCTCCTGACCTGGATCACGCCACTTCATTGCACCGGATATTCGGGTCCCCTCAGCCGCGGGAAGAGTTGCTTGGTTCTATTCTGAAAAATATCGAATACAGTTACCGGCGGTGGCATCAGCATGATAAGGAGTTAATTAAAGATATTAACCAAACTATTGATGGGTTTGCCAGTTGGGGTGAGGTGGAAGTCAACGGCGAGCAATTTCCGAAAAAAGTAAAACTTCTCGGTATCAATGAAAGTGGGCATCTTCTTATATTGACATCAGATTTTGAAGTTAAAACATTTACGTATGAACAAGTCAAATTCCGGCGACATCATAGAGAAAGTTGAACAGCATCTGCTACAGACATTCCCTGGTGTTAAAAACAGGAAAATGATTCTGGGAGCCAGTGGCGGACCTGATTCAATGAGCCTGATGTATATTTTTTCCAGGCTGGATGTAGACCTTTTGGTAGTCCATTGCAATTATAACATGAGGGGAGAATCGTCCGACAGGGATCAGGAATTGGTTGAAGAAACTGCTGCAATGTGGGGATATGAAACTGTAACAGCCTCTCTGGATCCCGGCGACAGAGTAAAAGAGAATTTCCAAAACTGGGCTCGTATCCGCAGATATAAAATTTTCAGAGACTTGAAAGACGAAAATGATCTGCTGGCGATTGCAACGGCGCACCACCAGGATGATCAGCTTGAAACCATCATTCAAAAAATTCTTCGGGGAGCCGGTATGACTGCCTGGCAGGGAATGAAGATCTGGAACGGGGAATTATTCCGGCCAATGCTCGATTTTAGCAAGGCCGATATATTACATTTTGCCTCCAGGAATCATGTCCCTTACCGGCACGACAGCAGTAATGAAGAATCGACATATGCCAGAAATTTTTTAAGGAATGGCTGGTTTCCAATTTTGGACGATCTGTTTCCGGGGTGGAGGGAAAACCTGTTGAAAGTCCCTGACAGAGCCCGAGAACATGAAGCATTGTCCAAAAGTCTGATTCGTGCGATCTGCACAGACGAGCGAAGCCTGGACCGCAGCCGTCTGCTTTCACTTCCGCAAGAGGTGCAGAAACCGCTGTTGCTTCAGGTATTCAAGTCGACCGATCCGCAAATGCAGGTAAGTACTGGTGCTTTGGATAACCTGGAAAAATTGGAGTCGATTCAAACCGGGAAAAAAATCATTATCAATCCTGATTGGAGTTTAATTCGTGACCGTGATCATTTTCAACTGATAAGAGAGTCTGAAAAATCCGTCCCTTCACTCAGGATAATTGAAGAACTGGAACTGGATGATGGGAACAGTATTGAAGTTGGACCAGAAATCTATATTCAAAAAAACCGCTGGAAGAAAAAAATTGATACAAGAGTACTGCAGTTGGATGCAGGTGTATTGAAATGGCCACTAACAATACGGACCTGGGAAGAAGGTGATGAAATCAATCCTTTCGGGATGGAAGGAACTCAAAAAGTATCAGATCTGCTTACCAATCGAAAAATAGAGGCATCATTAAAACGTCAGGCTTTGATATTGGAGTCTTTTGACAATAAAATTTCTGCAGTCATATTCCCGCCTGGTACGAACAATGAATTGCCAGGGACGATTGCCGAATGGGCAAAATGTCAAAGTCAAACAGTGGATGTGATTACCATTGATTCAAGATAAATTCCCATGAGCCTTTATAAACCGGAATATATACACTGCAATGGCGAGCCCTTTCGGATATTTCTAACCGATGAGGAAATTCAGCAAAGAGTTAACAAGCTAGGCCAGGAAATCAGCAGGGATTTTTCTGATAAAAGGCCAATTTTTATCGGTGTGTTGAATGGAGCTTATATTTTCCTTTCCGATTTGATGCGGTATGTAGATATACCATGTGAAGTTGATTTTTTAAAACTGAGCAGTTACGGAGACGAAAAAGTATCGTCGGGTCAGGTGCGGGAGCTAAAAGATGTTGATGCTAATATCCAGGGAAGGCACGTCATTCTGGTTGAAGATATTGTTGATACTGGTTTATCAATGAAATTTTTAATTGATAAGCTGAAACGGCAGGAACCAGCCAGTATCACGACAGTTACCCTGTTACAGAAAACCGAAGCGACACAGTATGATGTAAAGCCCGATTATGTCGGTTTCAGAATCCCGAATCTGTTTGTTTTGGGTTACGGCCTCGACTATGCACAGGAAGGTCGGAATTTGGCACAGATTTATATTCTTGATGAGTCGAAATAAAGAATTTTCAGGCAGCAGTAACCTGATAACAATCACGTTTACCGGCATCATGAAAAATATAATGATGTTGGGTTGCAGAAGGGGGGGAATGGTTGCTATATTTGAAGTCTTGAAATAAATATATTGATTTGATCACACGGAGAGATGGCTGAGTGGTCGAAAGCGCTCCCCTGCTAAGGGAGTATACCCTTAACAGGGTATCGAGGGTTCGAATCCCTCTCTCTCCGCAATGGTTACTGCTTACCAATAAAGTACCAGTCTGCCGAACCCTCCGTCGAATATACCTGGCCGGATAATCCTTTGACTATCCGCCTCTTCTACGATCACTTCCCGGTCAAGATCGGCACTGGCTCCAAAAAGAATGAAAATCTGACGCGTAAAGCGATAGCCGATATAGAGAGTCAACCGTTCATTTCTCTCATCCAGAGAGTGCGGATATTGCAAATGATATGGCAGCCCGCGAGCTATGGAACCATCCGCACGTTCAATGATTCCACTCAGCGGTTTACGATAATCGGAACTGAATTCAAGAGCTGTTTTCCAACCACGTGATGCAGGGTCATACCCGATCCGGTATTGCATCATCCATCGATTTTCCCGAAAGTTGAATGGATAAACCTGTACCCCAGAGAGGTTTTCAGACCGTACATGATCGAATTGACGGTCTCTATTGCGTTGGTACCATATTCGGTTTTCTGAATAAAATGAACGATAATTGACCGATAGAAATAGTCCGAGATTATGCCGGTTTTGAAAATTGCCATAGTTGACCGGTTCGGCTGGGGATTCATCTGTATTTGTTCGGCTGAATCTCGTATAGGAATGCATCCAGGAAAAAGCAGCAGTAAAATAGGGCGAAGCATATTCAACAAGCATACCTGTGTAGCGGGCTATCGTACGGTCTCTGAACGACTGATTTTCGTATTTTTCAGGCATCGATTCAGCGACAAATCGTTGAGGAGTTTGTATTCCGGCAACCCATTCTCCCCTGAAGTTTTGTATGGTTGGCGATGCCGCCCTGACTGAAAAAAGGTAAGGCTGGGTTTCATATCTTTTCATCTCAGGGGGTTGGTCACCCCTGCGCTGTCCCAGATCGTAAGCTGCATTATTAGCCCAGTCGAGTGCAGTTAACTCAAATTGTAGCCCTCCGGTTTGTAAATCACCGAATGAATAATGAAAAGTTATATCCAGGTCGGGTTTTTGTTCAGTGAGTGTATGCCTGATTCCGATTGAATGGTCTTCATGAAACCTGTAGGTAAGTCCAAGAAAGGCCATGGCCCGGTCTTGCCGCATGTCATAGCGACGCAAAATTTTCAAGGGAAGAGTCAGATTTTCGGATAATGGAATGTAATTTCGCAATTCAGCACCGTGAAGAAATTCCCCGATATTGAAACTTCCTCCAAAAGCGCGAAAACTGTTGTCTGGATCCATATACCAGTGATAGTCATCATGTGAAGAAAACCCGTAGGTGATCAAATCCAGATCATGGTGTTCAATCATGGATGGGGTTGTAAACCGGAACAAACCTCTGTCATAGAATACACCTCCATAATTGTGATACCGATCCAAAATGAGTAATTGCTTTTGATGTTCCCAGCCCATCAGAGAGGTATGTCTTTTTTGCTGTCCCGCTAAATTATCCGGAAACAAACCGGTGAATATGAAGATAAAATTCACCCCAAGAACTACAAGAATGCGATAATATGTAGTTCTGAATGTCATATGATCTGTATTATCAGACTCCTATCGCCGTAACCACAATTTTTCTCCTGCCACCACTGTTGCGGTGTTCACACAGGTAAATACCCTGCCAGGTACCCAGATTGAGGCGTCTGCCGGTAATAGGTACGCTTACCGCATGGCCCAGGATCGAACTTTTGATATGAGAGGTCATATCGTCCTGTCCCTCAAGGGTGTGT
>SLOU01000005.1 GCA_007132385.1 Balneolaceae bacterium
AAGAAACGGCAGTTTATGAATAAAGAGCATCATGAAAGATACTTTTTAGTTAACACAAAAGCCGATTATGGAATAAAAAAGGAAATAGAGGTGATTAAGTGGGAGAAAGTGGGAGTAATTTTGAAAAAGATTTCAATCAAAGAATAGCCGATAGCATTTTCCGGGGGTAATTTAATGGCCGGTTTGATGATCCATAAGTCCAATATGTATTATTCAGACTTAAGGTACACTGGTGTGGAATTCATACAACTTTCGTTTCTTCTACGGGTTCTGAAACCCGGGTTTGGGGCAGGGAGTCGGATTTCAGTACATAGTAATTGTTGCAGCTCCAAATCACCTGGTTGTAGGTGATTTTCACAATGGTTGCTATAGGAATAGCTACCAGCATTCCAATGATTCCGGCCGTTTGTGCACCTATCAGAATGATAAAGAGTATCGCCACCGGATGGATATCTGCTGATTTAGAAAAAATGAGTGGCTGGAAGATGGCATTGTCTAAAATCTGTACAAGGAAGACAGCCATAAGACAGGGGATGACCAGTGTAAAATCACCGGTCTCAATAATTGAAACAACAATGGAAAGCAGATACCCGATAATCGGACCGAAATAGGGTATAGTATTTGCAATTCCGATGGTGATGCCTACAGAAGCGGAATTGGATAATCCGGCGATAGATAAGAAAATCCAGGAAAAAAGAGCAACCAGTAAACTTTGAAACAAAACACTTCTAAAATATATTCGCAGCCTGGTTTCAATTTTATCAATCAGACTGAGAGTGGTTTCGAAATACTTATTGGGCACGAGCTGCAGGATATCACGACGAATTTTATGTCCGTCTTTCAGAAAAAAGAAAGTAGCAAAAGGGATAACGATAAAAGCGGCAAAGAGGTTCGTAAAGATACCGATCAGGTTGGACATGATATCCGGAAGCCGGCCTGTGTCAAAAAGGTTTTCAGACAGGTGAGCGACCTGGTCCTGAAGAAAACCGGGGGGAATAAATTCAAAGTTACTTATTACCTGTTGTTCAATTTGGGTGGCAATGATTCGAATGTTTTCATAGCTGAGTTGACTGGCAAGCGAAGCCATCTGATTGGCTATGATTGGAATGAAGCTTGTAGAAATCCAAACAATTATTAGTATACCTGAAGTCAGGGTGAGTGAAATGGCGAGTGTACGATTCATTCCCGCAGCCTGCATCCGGCTTACAACCGGGTCCAGTAAATAACTCAGAATTACCGCAATGATCGCATATACTACCAGGTTACTAAAATTGTACAAAATTAATATCAGCAGGCTTACAGCTGTAAAGCCGATTAAAAAGCGTACAATTTTGTCGAGTGTAATATTTCTAAACATTCAGCCTGTTGACAATATCGGGTAATGCACGGTTAATGGAATCAAAGGAAAATCCTTTACGCTGAAGATAAGCAGCAATTTTTTGTTTACGCTTAAATTCGTCACTTTCCCTGATAAAATGACGTCTTCTTTTAAGTATTAAATCTACACAAATCTTGCTTAGCTCCAAATCATCGGACAAACTGTCCAAAACTTTTTCTATTAGATTGTAGTCTATTCCTTTTTCAGAGAGTTTAGCTTTTATTTTTACCGGCCCCCACCGGTTTAGGCGAATTTTATCGTTTGCAAATTTCCGGGCAAATTTCTCGTCGTTGAGGTAGTTTTTTTGTTGAAACTTTTCAATAACAGTCTCGGCAAGTTCAGAGCTATAGCCTTTTTTTAGAGCTTTCATACGAATTTCAAATGAGCTGTAGTCTCTTCTTCCCAGGAGCTGAAACATATAGTTTTTGCAAGCAGTGTATTGTTCTGCCTGAGAGATTTCTGAATAGATGTCTGCTGTGATTTCTGATCCCGTGCCGAGGTTGAATCTGGCAAGTATATGAGCACTCACTCCAATAATAAACACTTTATTATGAAACAGGGAAAAACGGCCAGATCTTTTTTTTTGTGGCTTTACTGCGGTAACAGTCAGAGGAAAACCGGGATTCGTTTCCGGTTCTTCCTCATATTTTTGACCGGCTGTATTGCGGGTCATGCTTTTTCTGCTGTTTTTTTCTGTCCGTTGTTACCGGTTTCCTCTTTCGTCGGGGCCGGAAAAAGTTTTTCAAGTATTGTCTTTTCGATTTTCTTCGTCAGTGTCTCATCTTCTTCCAGGAACTGAATAGCTGCATCTGTACCCTGGCCAATCGGCTCTCCGTCGTAGCGATACCAGCTTCCTCTTTTTTCGATGATATCGTACTCAACGGCAAGGTCCAATACTTCTGATATCCTGGAAATCCCTTTTCCATATAAAATGTTGAATTCAACAACTTTGAATGGTGGGGCGACCTTATTCTTAACGACCTTAACCTTGGTTCGGTTTCCGATGACTTCATCTCCTTTTTTCAGTGCTCCGATCCTGCGGATATCCATCCGCACCGAGGAATAAAATTTAAGTGCACGGCCACCGGATGTCGTTTCCGGATTACCAAACATCACCCCGATTTTTTCCCGAATCTGGTTTATAAAGATACATGAAGTACGGGTTTTGCTAACGATACCTGTTATTTTTCTAAGAGCCTGAGACATCAGCCGGGCCTGAAGGCCAACATGTGAATCCCCCATTTCTCCTTCGAGTTCTGCCCGGGGCACAAGCGCTGCAACCGAATCGATAACAATGACATCAAGGGCGCCTGAACGGATCAGCGTTTCTGTAATTTCAAGTGCTTGTTCTCCACTATCTGGCTGGGAAATGAGCAGTTCGTCAGTATTGATTCCAAGTGCTTTAGCATAACGCGGATCAAATGCATGTTCAGCATCAATAAAAGCTGCATATCCACCATTTTTTTGTGCTTCAGAAATAACATGCATGGCAAGTGTTGTTTTACCGCTTGCCTCCGGACCGTAGATTTCTGTAATTCTGCCTCTTGGCACTCCATTGACACCCAGTGCATAGTTAACCATGATCGACCCTGTGGAAATACTTGGAACTTCATTAGGCGGCTGATCGCCAAGCCTCATAATGGTCCCCTTGCCATGTTGTTTCTCTATCTGCCCGACCGCAATATCGAGCGATTTTAAACGGTCACTTTTGTCTGAGGTGGAATTGCTTTTTGAAGATGCCATGAGCTAAAAAATGGTTCGGTTAGGATTTGAATTCATCTGATAAGAAATATAAATCCATGGAGTGTCACGTGATGTCACCCCTTAAAGATATATGTTTGATGTATGTATGATACAGTTTTAAGCAAATACTTACAGAAAAAGTTTTAAATTTTTTGGACACTTTCTTTCAATTCCTCAATAACTGTAACACATTGATTTTCAGTAGTATAAGGAGCCGGTCCAATTCTTAAAACTGATCCACGGGCATCGGTATGAATTCCTTTTTTAATCAGGTCCGTTCGAATTATGCGCGCATAAGGTGATGTCATGGACAAAAAGCCCCCGGTTTTATAAGTCGGATCGCTGAGAGTCAGCCTGATTTTGTCTGGATTAAAGTTTTTCTCATAAAAAAGCTTTCTGAGAAGGTCGATTTGGAGACGATATTGAGTTGCCAATATCGTTGGAGACAGCCCCTGTCTTTGAAAAAAATCAACCACTTTTGCCGCTCTGAACTGTGCAACAGGGTCATACGTGCCTGTTGCAAAGCGCTGATCACTTTTGTCGTACTCTATTCGATTTCCGGATCGTTCATCCGCTAGTGAATCAAAGGCAGCAAACCAGCCGGTTATTGCCGGACGCAAATTACAGTCAGTTGGAAAACGGAGAAAACAGTTAGCTTCCCCCCACTGCAAATATTTATATCCGCCGACCAGCAGGTATACATGCTCCATGCCATTTTGCCTGAGTGATAGGGGGAGGACATTGGTACCGTGGTAATCATCGATCAAGAGCGGTACCTTTCTTGAAAGGCAGTAGTCAGCGATATCTGGTAAGAGATGGTTAATCCCGGCCGATTTGTAATAAATCCTGGATAGCATGACCGCTGCTGTCTGATTGTCTAATTCTTGTTTTATTCCGTCAAGAAGTATTTCATCCGGCTGGTGAAATAAACGTTTTACTTCAAGACCTTCCTCTTCCAGCCTACGGAGCTGGCGATACATGGATTGAAATTCGGCATCAGTGGTCAAAATCTTCGGTTTATTTTTCAGATCCAATGAAGATAACCAGGCAACAAGCAGTATATGTGTGTTTTGCTCTCTGCAGTATAATCCATGCGGATCATCGTAATAACTGCGAAGGTAGGTGCGTAAAATTTCCGTTTTTTCAAAAGCACTTTCCCATTTAAGGTCAACCTTTTCAGAAACCATTCTCATATATTCGTTGATCCCTTCGAAGGCTGCATCCGGCCATGCCTGATGAGAGTGGCCTGTAAAAAGCAGGCGGTTGGCAACGTTAAAATGACTGTAATGGGGTTGCAGGGATAGTGCTAAAGAATCTATTTCTGACACTTACTATGAATAAATTGTTCGGGTTGTTATTTCAGACGGTAAATTTTTCCGTCGAAACCCAGGACATGGATTTCATTATGCTGGTCTACACCAAATGATGGAATATTGAAACTGGCATTATACAGTTCGGTATTGACCGGATCATCCGGTTCTGAAATATCAAGGGACCAGATTCTTCCTGATATATAATCGCCGTAAATATACGATCCGTAAAGGGAAGGGATTTCATCACCACGGTAAACAAAACCGCCGGTAATTGATTGGCCGGTGTCTGTACGTCCCCAAACATATTCGTAAACCGGCAGTTCCAGTCCACTCATGTCGCAATCTGTAATTGTCGGTGGATAACAAATCGATCCTTCAATAATGTTCCAGCCGTAGTTACTCCCGTTTTCAATAATATGGATGACTTCCCTGTCTGATTGACCTACATCACCTGCCCACAATTCACCCGTTTCCGGATCAAAACTGAATCTCCAGGGATTACGAAGCCCCCAGGCAAATATTTCTTCCCGTGATTCGCTGTTATTATCAGCAAATGGATTGTCATCCGGAATCCCATATTGTTTGCCGTTTTGCTGTGAATCTGTATCTATTCGCAGAATGTTTCCGTGAAGGGTTGATCTGTTCTGTGAATGGCCTTCAGGATCACCTGCTCCTCCACCATCGCCAGTAGCTATATAGAGGTAGCCATCCGGGCCGAATGAGATCTGTCCTCCGTTGTGGTTGGAGAAAGGCTGCATGAATGAAAGAATCTCTACTTCACTTTCGGGGTCGGCAACATCTGGATTATTATCCGATACACGGAAACGTGAAATAACCGTTTCACTAGATCCGTCAGACGACGTATAGTTAACAAAGAAATATCCGTTTGATTCATACTGGGGATGAAAGGTCAGACCTAAAAGTCCCATTTCCTGGCCGGAATCGTCCACTCTGTCTGTAAGATCCAAATAAGTGGTTGTACCGGAAACGGACGGATCATTTGGAAAAACGGATATTACACCTCGTTGTTCAACTACAAAAATTCGATCAGTACCGTCTCCGGCATGTTGCAGGTCTACAGGCCGGGTAAAAGAAATCTCCGGAAATGCTTCGGTGATAGCTTCATCAGTAACGGCAGGTGGGTCAGCTGGATCCTGCGTTGAACAGCCAAGTATCGTCAAAATGAGAAGTGAATACAGAAAGTATTTCATCGGGAAGATTTTTGTTGAAACAAAAAATTTAAAAAAGATGAATACATTTCCGGGCCAAAAATAAAAAAGCCTTTCTTCCGGGGAGTTTTCGACAGATAACAGCAATATCTGGTATGATATTCTGTCCATCATGCAAGTTATTGCAAACCGTAGCTTACAATGACCGGGCTGAATACCCTTATTCCCGTAAAAAAAGGCTTCGGTTTCAGACTATTTTTAACCGATTTTATCTACCCATGGGGTTGATACCCGGGATTTCACACCCGCGAACTATCGAGTCAAAAACAACCTGACCTCAAGTACTGATCACGATTAAATGATCAACACTCTGAGGGCAATATAATCAATAATGAAAGCCAGTCAATATGTGTGTTTTATAAATTTTTTGAGAATATTTTTATTCGAATATTTTAAACTTTTGGAAATCAATATGTAAACCTGAATTCAAGCCGGTTCAGGTAAATTGAAATTTGTGTCGTCTAATTTTCACCTGTTCATTTCCTTAAGGCGTTTTTTCATTTCCTGGATTCTGCGGTAAGATTCGTCAATTCGCTTTTCTGTAATTCGTCCATCTTCAATTAATTGTTTTATAATTTGATGAGCTTGTGGAATAATCTCGGGATCATATACAGAATTGTTTGCAAAACCGAGGATGTCTACTCCGGCTTTGATTGTCTGTTCGATTGCAGTTTCAAGCCCATAGTAGGATCTGACTGCATCCATCTGCATATCATCGGAAAATATTACACCTTCAAAACCAAGCTCTTCCCTCAATAAGCCTGTCATCACAGATTTTGAAAGCGTAGCAGGATAGGTATCGTCCCAGTTTTCATTAAAAATATGGGCAGTCATGATAAAATCGACATCACCGCTTTGGATCAGACGACGGTAGGGGATGAGTTCACTGTCTGACCAAAGGTTTGTTACATCGACCATTCCGAGATGTGAATCGTCTTTTGAACTGCCGTGGCCGGGGAAATGCTTCAGAGTGGTCAGAATACCTTGTCGATTGTGGGCTTTTATAAACGTACGTGCATGACGGGTAACTATATCGGGATCGTTCGAGAAACTCCGCTCGATTCCACCTATGATCGGGTTGTCAGGGTTTAGATTAACATCTGCAACCGGAGCAAGATTAACGTTGATACCCAAATCCTTGAGGGTTTTAGCCGTCAGTTCCGAATAATAGTAAGTGGTATCTGCGTTATCGATATTTCCAAGATATTGTGCAGAAACAGAAGTCGGAAAACCGGATTCAGGTTTCAGCCTAGCAACACGGCCGCCTTCCTGGTCGATCGTTATCAGTAATGGCAAATGTGCCAATTCCTTCAGATCATGGATCAATTTCCGCAGTTGATCAGGTGACTCAACATTTCTGATCGGTTGCCGGTTGGGAACATCGTAATCGAACAATACGACAGCTCCGAGATGATAGTCCTGTATATCCCGCTGAATATGGTCATTGTCTTCAAGGTGCAAGCCACGAAATCCGACTTTGAGCATCTGTCCGATTTTAACATCAAGATCCGGATCCGGGTCAGGGTTATCTGTTGCCCCTGATGAACATTGAGATGTACTGAAAGAGCAAAAAAAGATGGACAGATAAAAAAACAGTGAATTTTTCATGCGTCTGATTTTTTCAATATTTGTTGTCATCAATATATTTAAAATGGATAAGTTAGTTTGATTGATGGTTAAACCTGCGTATAATTTTGATTTAGAATGTGTTTCATTAAAAGAGGGCAGATACTGTTTTATGTGTTTTATGGTGAATGTGTAAGCTTGTAAAAAAAAGTAATTACCATTGTGTGATAGGATGCAATGAGAGTGTAAGTCAAATATTTTCAACCTTTTATG
>SLOU01000136.1 GCA_007132385.1 Balneolaceae bacterium
CCGAACGATATGGGGTGAGTTTACCACAAAAAGAAAACCCCGAAGAAGATGAACAATATAAAGAACGGGAAGGCATTTTTCATGCACTTCGGTTTGCAGGGCTCTATTACTTTACACTGTTGAAGGAATCGGAAGAAGCGTCTAAAGCTCGTCGTTATCTCGAAGAACGGGGATATGACGGGAATATAATCCGGAAATTCGGATTAGGTTATGCATCCGGATCCGGCAATGCCCTGCTTGATGCAGCCGGAAAGGAGGGGCTTAAAGTGGAATACCTGGTAAAAGCAGACCTGATCAAGCCAAGCAAGCGAAACGACGGATTTTACGATACATTTCGCAACCGGTTGATTTTTCCCATTTTTAATCCTTCCGGGAAAGTGATTGCTTTTGCCGGACGCGTACTGGATCAGCAAAAAGCCGCCAAATACATTAATTCATCTCAGACTCCGGTGTATAATAAAAGTGAAGTGATTTACGGGGTTAACTTTGCCAAGAATGAAATCAGAAAACAGTCGGAAGTTATCCTTGTTGAAGGATATACAGACGTATTATCGATGATTCAGAAGGGGATTAAAAACGTGGTCGCCTCCAGTGGTACTGCATTATCCACTCAGCAGATTAAAATATTGAAGCGCTATGGAGATAAAATTATAATGATTTACGACTCTGACAGTGCCGGACAGCAGGCTATGAGACGGGGTATGCGAGTTGCCCTGGCGGGTGGGATGAATGTGGATCTGCTGGAGCTGCCTGAAAATGAAGATCCGGATTCTTTTCTGAAGAAATATGGCAGGATTTCTTTCGAAGAACTGAAGGTAAAGGAATCACTCGATTTTGTCTCTTTTTCGGTTCGACAGGCCGAAAATTCAGGTAAAATGGATCACCCTGCGGGCATTACCAAGACCATTGCCGGTATTCTTGACATTATTTCTGAAATTCCGGATCCGCTTGCCCGTCAGGTTTATGTTCAGCACCTTCACCAAAAAACCAGGAAATATCGTAACAGCAGCGACCGGGAACTTTTTGATCAGTTGGGTTCCATCCTTGATCAAAAGAAAATAAAAGAAAAAAAATCGTATCGGTCGCTCCCTCCGATACCGGCCAGGGAAGAGATATCCGTACCACCTTCGTCCCCTTCAGCGGATAACGATAAACTGGTGAAGCAATCCACCCGCAAGAAGCCGCATTATGAAATGGAACTGATCCGGCTCATGCTGCTGTATGGCCGGGATATGATCCGTTATGTCGGTCATGAATGTAACGATCAATTATTTGAAGATCTACAACTTAAAGAGTTTTACAAGGATATTATGGAACGTTATCAAAAAAAGGAGGAGGTAAGCATTGACCACTATACGCATCGTGAATCACCTTTTCCGAAATTGATCGCCGATATTATCCCGGAGCGCTATACCCCAAGCGAAAGGCACCATGAAAAAACAGGGAGTCGGCTCTGGCGTGATAAAGATCCGTTTTTAACTGTAAAAAGTACGATAAAACCCTTAAAACTGCATTACCTGAAACGTTATTTATGGGAATTAGCTTCCTATATTGAAGAGGCTGATGTGGAGGAGAAAAAAAAACTGATTAAAAAACAAAAACAAACACAAAGAGAGATAAGCCGGTTGGAACGAACTCCGGCTAGTGAGCTTTTCCCGGATCCCGACGATCAATCCGATACACTCGGGGAAAACAAAAAATTTGAATATAAAATGAAACACGAACGGAATGACGAAACCCGGCAGTGATTTGGAAGTTGCCCTGCAGGCGGCGAGAAAGGGCAAGCAAACTATTCAGCAATACAAACAACGAAAACTACAGGTTGATTACAAAGGCAAGCATGATATCGTTACAGATGCCGATGTTGAAACCGAAAAGGCTATTGTTAAAGTTATCGGAGACTATTACCCGGAAGACGAGATCCTGGCTGAGGAAAGCTCTGACCATACATCTCTGCCAAAAGGTCGGGTCTGGATTATCGATCCGATCGACGGAACTACCAATTTTGCCTATGACTTTCCGGTATATTGTGTTTCCATTGCACTCTATATAGAAGGTACACCGGAGATAGGGGTAATTATCGAAGTAAATCTTGATGAAGAATTTACAGCTATTCGAAATAAAGGGGCTTTCCTGAACGGAAAGCCTATCAAGGTGTCTGACCTGCAGGATCCGGATAAGGCGTTGATTGGGACCGGATTCCCATATAACGATTATAGCATTGTACAGGATTATTTTCGGCTTTTTGAAAGCCTGATCGGAGAAGTTCAGGGTATCCGACGGCCGGGGGCAGCAGCTTATGACTTATGCTGTGTGGCGGCCGGCAGGTTCCAGGGATTTTACGAATATTCATTGAAAGCCTGGGATGTAGCTGCAGGTGCCCTGATTGTACAGGAAGCCGGTGGTACGGTTACCGATTGGAAGGGAGGTGATAACTGGCTGTTTGGACAACGTCTGGTAGCAGGGAACACCGGAGTCCACCAATATTTGCTTGATAAGATTTCAGAGAACATTTCATCTGAGAACCTTGAAAGATAAATGCGTCGAGAAGCTTATTTGGATCACTTGTATTCGACACTCTTGATTAGGTTCCTTGTATGGGTTTTCATCTTTGTAAAACCAACTACCGGCTGATTCGGTTCAAAGGTTTTCTTCATAAAATAGATATTGATAAGTTTTCAGCGGGTTGGTGAAGTTTGATCGAAAAGATCGAAAGAGGATATGGGTACCGGTTTTCGAACATATTTGAAAGGCTCGCCATAAGTAAAGCCGGCAAGGTGCCCATATTCCCTGGCACGAGCTCGGAGAAACTTAAAAAACTCCGGATCCGAAACAAATGTCTGTGGCTCATCTCCGGGGTCCTGTACATCAAACTGGGAGGTAAAAGCACGTATTGCTTTTTCCTTGATTTCGATGGTGTCGGTAATGTCGAAAACAAAATCGGGTTCAAAGGGTTGGTTTTGCATATAGTGCAAAATATGTGCCGGACGGTGCGGTGACTGAAGCTTTCCATCTGCACCCTTTGTCTCGATTTTGCCGAGTCCGCTGTAAAAAATGGCATCAGACTGAAGAGTTGCGGCATCTCCATGATCCGGATGGCGGTCGGAAGGAGCATTGATCAGGCAGACGTGAGGTCGATAGTGGCGTATTTTCCGAATGATGGGAATCTGATATTCACGGTTATTTTTTAGTTTTGTATCGGGCATGCCAAGGTTATCACGAAACGCAAGCCCAAGTATACCGGCAGCTTTTTCAGCTTCATCCAGCCTTTGCTCAGGAGTACCTCGTGTACCCATTTCTCCTCTGGTCAAATCGACGACAACCACTTTTTTGCCTTGCTGAACCAGCTTTGCGATGGTGCCTGAACAGCAAAGTTCGGTGTCGTCCGGATGAGCGGCAAGTGCAAGTATATCTGTTTTCATAATAAATCTGATTTTAGTTATTTCATTTTCAACAGGGTACCAAAAATATTTCAAAAAATTGAAACGTTTTGTCTGCTTACCCGTAAAGCAAGTTTAAATCGAAAATAAATTAATGGCTGATGCGGCGTTTACTAATCAGTATGGCAGAGGGAGGGCGAATCGCATTTCATGCTATCTGGGCGAATAAAACACGTGCTATTCTGACGACAACCTGTATTGTGATCGGTATTGTATCAGTTACAGCTATGAATACCGTTAGCGATGGTATTGACCGTAGTTTTGAAGAGAGCATGGATATGCTCGGCCGCAATGTTTTATACGTTGAAAAGTGGCCATGGGGTATTGGGGGTGGTGAATATAAATGGTGGGAGTACCGTAATCGCCGGGAAATGCAGCTACATTATCTGCAGGAGCTGCAAAACCGCAGCCAGCTTGCTTCCATCGTGGCGGCCACGGCAACCCGCAGTACAGGTATCCGATATTCCGACAGAACAGCAGAGGATGTTACCGTCTCTGGCACTACAGCCAATTATTTTGAAATCGGAAGTTTTAATATCGCAGATGGTCGTTTTTATACGGAGGAAGAAGAACAAAGAGGGGCCAATGTGATCGTATTG
Organism: Balneolaceae bacterium; assembly: GCA_007132385.1. Classification (GTDB taxonomy): domain Bacteria; phylum Bacteroidota; class Rhodothermia; order Balneolales; family Balneolaceae; genus SLOU01. The sequence continues at coordinate 4,040 of SLOU01000136.1, forward strand.
GGTGCCAGCGTAGCGGACGCTCTTTTTGAGTATGGTGATCCGATCGGCGAGTATGTCCGGATCCAGGGGCGCCGCTTCTTTGTAATTGGTACGTTGCAGAGACAAGGCAGCTTTCTGGGACTCGAGGACATGGACAATCAGGTGATGATCCCATTGCGATCCTATCAAAATATATTTGGGTTGCGAACCGGTTTACGGATAACAGTTCAGTTTCCGGATGATCAAACAGTTGTAGAAGGAGAGTATGAGATAGAAGGACTGATGAGGCAGATACGTCAGCTCGATCCGGTTCAGGACAATGATTTTGCAATTAACCAGCCGGCAATGTTCGAACAGCAGTTTAATACCATGAAGGCTGTTATTTACGGTATTGGAATATTCCTGACTGGGCTGGCACTTTTTGTGGGAGGTATCGGGGTGATGAATATTATGTATGTATCAGTTAAGGAACGGACCAAAGAGATCGGAATTCGGAAAGCTGTAGGCGCTAAAAGCTGGGAAATTCTTTTTCAGTTTTTAATGGAAGCGATTGTGATCTGTTTAATTGGAGGTATTATCGGTGTTTTGTTATCGATAGGCGTTACGGAACTGGTTAACCGTTTTTTCGTGGCTTATATGGACTGGACTACCGTAATAAATGCTGTACTAATCTGCTCATTTATCGGGTTGTTGTTTGGATACCTGCCTTCCCGGAAAGCCGCTTTGGCCGATCCGATAGAATCACTCAGATACGAGTAAAATCTTGGAATAATGAGAATAAACGAAATTTTCAGTCAGGCGATCGATTCTATTAAAGCCAACAAGTTACGATCTTCGCTGACACTTCTCGCAATTTCCGTTGGTGTATTTGCTATCATCAGTGCGAATACGGCTGTTTTGGTTCTGGATACGTATTTCAGGGATACCCTGAGTCTGATGGGAGGTGATGTAGTAACGGTCTCACGAACTCCCTCAATACAGATGGGGGACGACTGGCGCAGATACCGCAACCGGCCTGATATCACAATCCGGCAGATGCAGGAGCTTGAGACCCGAACATTTTTCACAGATCAGGTGGGCCCCAGTACAACTTTCAGGACAACCAGGGTAACGTTTCGTGACCAGGAGACCGAACCGAATGTTGCCATTCGTGGTGGAAATCAATACTATCTGGACAACAATGCATTTGACTTGAAAGAGGGAAGAAATTTTCAAATCGAAGATATTGAACACTCAAGAGCAGTAGCCATTCTGGGCTATGAAGTGGCAGAATCCCTGTTTGGAGATCTGAACCCAATCGACCGTACGATCCGTGTGGATGGACGCCCCTATTCGGTTATCGGAGTTGCTGAAGAAAAAGGTAATATATTCGGGCAAACGCTTGATCGTTTTGTAGTCATCCCCTATACCCATTTGATGAATGTCTATGGAAGGGATCGCAATATAGCCATTCAGGCTAAAGCACCGTCTATTGAATTTATTGAGGACACTATCGATGAACTGACCGGATTGTTAAGAGCCATTCGCCAGGTCGCTCCGGGTGAGCAGAGTAATTTTGAGATTGAAACCAATGAAACACTCGGCGATGTTTTTAACCAGTTTACTGCAATTTTGTACATCATAGGATTTGTTGTTGGTGGTATAGCCTTGTTAGGAGCCGGGATCGGTGTTATGAATATCATGCTTGTATCAGTAAATGAAAGAACGCATGAAATTGGAATCCGGAAATCTGTAGGCGCCACAAAAAAAGCGATAATCTCTCAGTTCTTGATGGAAGCGGTCGCAATTTGCCAAATAGGAGGTGTCATAGGTATTCTTTTCGGTATCCTGATTGGAAACGCAGCGGCTCTTTATCTGGATGCAAACGTCGTTTTTCCGGCTGGTGCTGCCGTTGCCGGAGTCATTGGAATAACCTTTATTGGTTTGATTTTTGGTGTTTATCCGGCTTATAAAGCGGCCCGGCTGGATCCGATCGAGAGTTTGCGATATGAATAATATATATGCCGGAGAACTCTGATTTTACCTTTCCCCCTGATTTTCTCAGAAAAATGAATCTATTTTACATTTAATCAGTTATACTTACTTTAAGCGAAAGGATAATTAAGAAAGAATACATCATGAACGAAGATATTCTGAACGACATCAATGAAGAATTGGAAAGTGCATTGAATGAAGGCCGCCAGCTTCTGAATGAGGCTGAACTGCAGGAAAAAATTGATGAAATCAGAACCGAAGCAGAGCTTTTGATTCGTAAACATCCAATAAAAAGTGTACTCATCAGTGCAGCTGCAGGATTTTTTCTGGCAAAAATTCTCAGGGGCGATTGATATATGTCACTGGGTTCATCCCATAATGAAGACGGTCTAAAAGGTATAACGAAAGACCTGCGAAGGTATGTTGAAAAACGCTTGGAATTGCTTGTGCTTGCAATCAGTGAGCGGGTTTCTTATATCCTGGCTGATTCTATTCAGCGTATTATCGGTATCCTGTTGTTTGCCGGCGGACTTTTCTTCCTGTGGTTTGCACTTGGGTTTTATTTAGGTTCTTTGGTTGAAAGTTTGGCACTTGGATTTTTGATATGTTCCGTTCCTTTGATTATAGCGGGACTGATATTTATCCGATTCAAACCAAAGTCAATTACTGAAAAGATACAAGCCGGGATGATGCATGAAATTATACTTTCGCTCGATCAAATGGACAAAAAAGTACAGGCAGATCCGAAAAAGGAAGAGGATGGCGAAAGTAGTATGGATGAAAAAAAAGAGAGGAATTCTACATGAGCAGGGAAAAAGGATCTTTAAAGGAGTTGGAACAGCGTAAGAAGCGGATTGAAGCTGAACTAAATCAGATTCACCATAACCTGGATTATTCTGTCAATAAAGTCAGAGACTCTATCATTTCAAATATTGATCCGTCTGACAGAATTCGTAAACATCCTTTTAAATCGTTTGGTATTGCTCTGGTTGCCGGCTTTATCCTGGGTCTTCCCAAAATTCGGAATAAATCTTCAAATACGAATGGCAACCGAAGACCTGGCAGTCCGGGGCTTACCACTCTGATGCTGGACGAATTTAAACGTATCGCTGCAAGAAGGGCAGTTCATTTTGTTATGGATAACCTTGACAGGGCTTCGTCCGGTAAAGAAACTGCAGAGCGCGAACATCAAGAAGAGCTGTAATAGTTGTTTAGATGGACTCTGATTTTACCTGCCGGTTTTGTTAAAAGAAGTTTCGTTTTAAGAGAGAATTAAATTTTTTTGCAACTCTGCGTTACATTCATCGTGTAATATTCAGAATCAAATAATGGAATACATCATATGCGAACCCTAATAATCCTAATTACCCTAACTCTATTACCTTTTTTGGGATGGTCACAGGATCGAACCATTTCACTGGAAGAAGCGATCCAGATATCTCTTGAAAATAATTATCAGCTAAAGCAGGCTGAAAATAATCTGTTTTTAAGCGAACGAGAGATACGAA
>SLOU01000040.1 GCA_007132385.1 Balneolaceae bacterium
CCACGGCCCCGTCGTGAAGCGGGGTCTCTTTATTGAAGATAGTTTCAAGCAGTTCACTGTTGACCCGAGCATCAATTTTTACACCTACATCTACCAGATCCTGTAGGGAAGAACTTCTGGCGAATACAATCAGAGCACCGGTTTTGCTGTGAGACATATTACGGACCGCTTCAACCACTTCTTCAACAACCGAATCAGAACTGCTGCCTCCGAAAATCCGGTCGAATGTGGTATTCTGCCCGAGGCTGTAGAGGAGTTTTCGAATTTCCGGTTGAAAAATAATAAAGACGGCAAGGACACCCACATCCAGAATACTGCGAAGGATAAAGTTTAATGTGGAAAGTCCGAGGATACTTACGGCTGCATTGATCATAATAACAAATACCAGCCCCAATGCTGCCTGAATGGCAAATGTTCCCCGTATCCACCGGTAGAGGTAGAAGAGAACGAGTGCGATTACAAGCGTCTCGATCAGGTCGGTAACTCCGAATTCAAGAAATCCGATCGGTATCAATGTAGCAGTGTTTTCAATTATTAGTTTTCAGTTTTTCATTTTGAACAGCCACGAATATTCGTATAGAGTCAACAGCTTCCCGTACATCGTGAACTCTCAACAAAGAAGCCCCTTTCAACAAACAGTGGTAATGCAGTGAGATCGTCCCAGCCAGCCGTTGATCTACAGGCCTTCCGTCCAAAACCCGGCCGATCATCGATTTTCGGGAAGCACCTGCCAGTATGGGTACACCGTGCTCAGTAAAATGGTCAAGGTTGGAAACAATTTTGAGGTTGTGCTCCAATGTTTTTCCAAAACCGATTCCGGGATCTATGATCACATTGTGTATCCCCTTGTGCTGCAGATGTTCCAGTTTTTCGCGGAAAAACCGGTTCAGATCTTTAATTATATTGGAATATACAGGATTTTTTTGCATTGTTTTGGGATCGCCCTGACTATGCATCAAAATATATCCTGCCTTACTCTCCAAACAAAGATCAGCCAGGCGCGGTTCCTTTTGCAAACCGCTTACATCGTTTATGATATGCACACCAAGGTCAAGAGCCCCCTTTGCAACACCAAATTTGGTTGTATCAACTGAAAAGAGAGTGTTTGGAAATGCGGTAATTGCATTTTCCAAAACAGGCAGTACTCGTTCCATTTCTACTTTTTCCGATACAGGGTCGGATCCCGGCCGGGTTGATTCACCTCCGATATCGATGATATCGGCACCTTCTTCAACCATTTCTCCGATCCGGTCGGTGGCAGCCTGTCTTGATAAAAAAAGTCCTCCGTCGGAAAACGAGTCGGGTGTCGTATTTAAAATGCCTATAATCCTCGGCTGTGAAAAATCAAGGATTTTTTCTCTGCAGCGAAAGCCGGGATATGTAGGGGCAGGGGGCGTCATGAGAGCGCCAATACTACCGGGATCAATCCCAGTCTTCTTTCAGCAACTCGAATTTTTCATCTTTTTCCGCCCAATCATCGGCATCCGGTAAGGGATCTTTGGTTTCATTGATCAAATATTCATCCCATTTTTCAGCAAGCCGGTCGTTTAATTCAATGTAGTGTTCCCATTCCTCTGGAACTTCATCATCGGGAAAAATGGCTTCTACCGGACATTCCGGAACACAAGCATCACAGTCGATACAATCAATTGGGTCAATGGTTAAAAAATTCGGGCCTTCGCGGAATGCGTCAACAGGACAAACAGCCGCGCAATTGGTGTATTTACAATTAATGCAGGGTTCAGTTACTATATATGCCATTAAAGATTGATATTTTTAATGATTTTTGATTCAACTTCCAAACGCAATATGGTATCTGTATTTGTATTAAGATGCAAACTAAATAGGTGCAAGGGCATAATGAATAATGAATTTCATAAAAGATAAATATTCTATGTTGAATCGAGAAACAAGTTATCTCATGAGCGCTTACAGCATCACTCACGATGACTGGCCGTGCTCAATCTCGGAGCCGGATCTTATTCATTTAGGATATGCCGGATCTCATCGAGCACCCCGTCATTAATTGCCGGTTCCAGGCCCAGAATATATGTCATAAGCTCGTACAGGTGAATAGCCCGGACAGTTCCGGTTTGTTCATCGGTTAAAAAAGCAGGGCCTTTCGCAAGGAAAAAACCGTGCATTTCAGGCAGCCGATGGTCATATCCATGATTTCCGGCACTTATGCCGCGTTGATTATAAAATGAATGGGTGGTTATGGTGTACCCTAAATCGGCAATCATGATGATATCGGGTATGCGGTAGTGTTCTCTGAAGCGGTACACGTCGGGGAGTTCTTCCCGAAGATAAACCGTAAAGTTCTGTTCGTTTTCCTTGAGGGCCTCATAGACCTCTTGCGTTTTTCCTTCTTCAGGACGTATCATCGCAACCGGAGTCCAGTCTACGATATCCACATTCTCCATGTCGATCAGATCATCGAGAAAAATAAGCCTTTCGTCTGAGAGCTCCGCCATTCCGTGATCGGACACAATGATCAGATTCAGTCTTTCTTCCAGTCCGGTCTCTTGCATGCGTTCGAGTAGATAGCCGATCCACTGGTCAGTTTCCTCTACCATATTGTTAACTTCTTCTGAATTCGGGCCGTACCGATGGCCGTAAGAGTCTACGTCACTGAAATAAAGGGTGGCAAAATCTGCCTGAACGTCACCGGAGGGATCCAGCCAGCTTAACACCGTATCAATCCGGGCGAGATTCGGTATTGAACCGTCATAATCCTTGAATCGTGTCGGTCGTACACCTTTGATTTCTGAATCTGAACCCGGCCAAAACATGGTAGCAGCTGTTTGAGATTGATTTTCTGCTGTTACCCATATGGGTTCTCCGCCCCACCAAAGGTCATCTTCCGGCCCATTGTCCGGTGGGCCATAGCTAAAAAGTGCGTCCAATTCGTAGTCTCGAAAACTATTGGAGATGATGCCGTGATTTTCCGGGTAGAGTCCGGTAACGATGGAGTAGTGTGTCGGAAAGGTTTTGGTTGGAAATACCATCTCCATCGACTCAGCCAGTACTCCACGGCGGGCAATCCAGTCCAGGTTCGGTGTCTCGTTGCGCTCCATGTATTCGGTCATGAGACCGTCGATGGATATCAGTAATACGGCGCCCCGGTCATCCGACTGGATCTCTGTTTCCCGGTCGGTATCAACATCAGAGCAGCCTGAAATGAACAGTGCGACAGAAAAAAAACAGGTTAAATATCGTTTTATGTATGTCTTAATGTTATTTGGCATTTCAATATGGTTGATCAAGCAGAATAAATTTACGGTAGTCAATGATCTGTGTTTTGTAAAGCTGCCTGCATTTTAGAAAATCAATTTCAGGTTTATTTTCAGGGAATTAAAAAAAGGGCGGCTGCTTTTATACAACCGCCCCCTCTTGATAAGTAAAAAATCTTTTTATCAAGTCGATGGTATGACAGGCTTCGGATGAATCAGAAGCTGTATCGAACACCCAACTGGGCTCTCCACCGTGAGTTCATGTTGGATATATTGTATTGGTCGAGATTTGTTGGGACTCTGTCCGGGTCGAAGCTCATCATCGGAGTTAACTCGAGTGTACCATCAGCGGCTTCAGAGACATCATAGCCGTGGAATGTAAACTCGGTAGAAACTGCGTTTGAAGCAAATCTCTGAACTCCCCAATCGTCCTGCCCGAGGATATTGCCCAGCAGGTTATTGAAGTTTAAAACATCCAGCGAAATTTCCAATGACTGGTTTCCAATTGTTCGGAACTGTTGAGTGACACGGATATCGAACTGATTAATCCAGGGCTGTTCTTGAGCACCGCGCTCAGTGATTTGGCCTCGATAGTCTCTCAAACCCGGGTTGTTTTCAATATAGGTATTCAACTCGTTCCAGTTATTGCTTACCAGAATGACATCATCCTCGCTTTCCGGTACATAAACCAGGTCGTTTGCCCCTTCAAAATCCCCGTTTGCACTATATGAGCCGGCACCCAGGGTGAAGTAAGCATGGTGGTGAGGATTACCTGAACGTCCTTCATATATAAATGAGAGGATTGTTGAGTTCCGTCCATAATCCATTCTGTAAGATGCAGATGCAAGGATCCTGTGTGGAGAGAGGTGGATGGTGCGGCCCAGTTCAGCACTGTTTGGATTTCCCTGGTTTTCATTAAATCTCCAGTTGGATACCGCCTGGCTGGACGTTCCGTCGTTGATGGACCGGCCGTCCGAGTAGGTATAGGAGATGTCTCCGAAAAAACCGGCCTGGAATTCACGTCTTAACTGTGCAGTAATGCTGTACTGATATCCCTTATTGGTATTGGTCAGAAAGAGAATATCAGTAAAGTTATCACTCACCCGGTTCCGGGTAAATTCCCATTCATCTTCATCTTGATTGAAATTGGTATTTGCGTAGAATGGCCGACCGTCGGCTGTTCGTACGTTTGTGTTTTCAGGACCAAGATTCAGGTTCCGGTAGTCGATATCGTTGATATTGTTGCTGTAGATAAGCTCGACAGTTCCAACAAGGTCCCAGGGGAGACGCTGTTCAACGGCAAGATTGGTGCGAAACAACTGGTTCATTTTGAAGTCTGGATCCGTGATGTTGACTTCGGTTGTTTCGTCCGGAGCCAGGCCACTGCCGTCACCTGGACGGGGCTGGTTATTCGGGTCAGGACTGAAGCTTGGAACACTTTCCCCGGCAAATTCACTAACTGCTACCCTGCCAACATCCACCCCGGTGTTACTATACTGGTTGGAAAGCCAGACACCCGGCTCTCCTCCGGAAAAGAATCCGGCACCACCGCGAATTTGGGTATTGCCGTCATTCCAGTTGAAACCGAATCTTGGATTAAATTGAATAGACGTTTCCGGTACATTAGCCGTATCGAATTGTGGAAAATCGGCTGAAAATGTGGGGTTGCTGGGCGGGTTATCGGTAAATACAGTCATATCTCCACGTACACCAAGAGTAAGCGTAAGATTTTCGGTAGCTCTCCATTCATCCTGAACATAGAGAGAGAACGTATTGTATCCCCAATTAGCTTCCGGCCTGTTGCCAAATTGACTGGGATCCGTCGAATAACTGTGTTCAAACGCAGTGGGTGCACCCTGTTCAAATCGTTCGATTCCGGTTTCATCATCCGTGCTGCTGAATACATAATGACCAAGAGCATCCCGGATAAAGAGGTTGCGGAACTGGTTCAGGTAGTTGTTTGTACCAAATGTCAGTGTGTGATCGCCGGTATAATAGGTCAGGTTATACGTCAATTCGAGGTAGTCTTGATCCAGTTGATTCGCATGGCGGAATCGCTCGACGCCAAAATTAACGTTTCCTCCTGAAGCCGTTTCAATACTGACACTTGGAAAGGGTGTATCTCCGAAGTCAGCTTCCTGGCGGAGTCTTGTATAGGCTACTTTTCCTTCGCCAATCAGGTTGTCAGCCCAGCTGCTGTTCAACTGAAGGGAAAAGTTACTCTGATTACCACGCTGCCTGTACTGGTAGTTATCGAGTGTAAACGTGTTGGAACCCCGGCTCATGCCGCGATCATCATACCCGTTGATTAAGTTTTGCTGATAGGTTAACCGGTGGTCGTTGGAGATATTCCAGTCAAATTTTGCAAAGATCTTCCAGTCGTCGGTTCGTTGTGTCTGAGCTCCAAAACCACCCGGATCATACCCGTACTGATTCTGAGTGATATTGATGATCTGTTGGAGTTCATCTGAAGTTCCGCCGAATCCTGATTCCTGAAGACTGAACAACGGACTGCTTTCACGTTTAATTTCAGCGTTAACAAAGAAAAAGAGTTCATCTTCGATAACCGGGCCACCTAAACGAAAACCGGTCTGATATTCACTGAAATCATCAATCGGGCTGTCTTCACCGAGGAGCTGTCCACTGATAAACCCTTCATTTCTTCCATAGTAATAGGCGGAACCTTCCAGTGTATTGGTTCCACTCCGGGTTACTGCGTTGATGGCACCTCCGGTAAAATTCCCCTGGCGAACGTCGAAAGGGGCGATTTCAACCTGGAATTCCTGGATGGCATCCAGTGAAATCGGGTTCCCGATGGTTGGGATCGCATCACTGCCAAGTCCAAACCGGTCGTCAAATGTAACCCCGTCGATCTGGATCGCATTTCTTCTGCCACTTCGGCCGGCAACATTGTTGCCGCTGACCTGCGGGCTCAGACGGGTATAGTCCTGGATACTGCGGTTAATGGATGGCAGAGCATCGAGCTGATCGCGGCCAACTCGTGAACGGGCTCCGGATCGGTCTCCTGATATAATCGCATCTCTCTGCCCGAAAACAGCAACTTCACCAAGTTCCATTGCCTCGTCGACCAGTTCAAAGTTAATTCTGTAGTCCTGGCCAAGTTCAACGTTAATTTCGGATTCTTCTGCCGATTGAAAACCGATAAAAGTTACTCGAACGGTATAGGGGCCGCCAACACGTGCATTACGAATGTTAAATCGACCGTCGGAACGGGTGGCAGCACCATATTCTGTGCCGGAGGGTTCATGACGGGCAATCACCGTTGCACCCGGCAGCGGATCTCCATCCGAATCGGTTACGATGCCGCTGAAACTGGCACCGGTAACCCCCTGCGCCGACAGAGTGGAAGTCACTGTCGAACCCAGAGTAAAAAGTACTAATACGGACAAACTTAGTATGTATCGTATCATATGAAAGGTAGGTTGATTGAGTTTTGATGTATGATTGATTGGTATATTTGTGTGTAGAAAATCATCGTTTATACAAAGAAAAAACTACGGGAAATAAGATTATGATAAAGTTAAAATATCAGGCAGCAGAGAACCGGGTAAGTTGCAGAAAAAGGTATCTCTGAAGAGTTTCTTTTCAGAAGAAACTTGATCCAAACAGGATATATCTCTAATCATTGAACAAAATACCATATGTGCAGTAGCTGCTAACCAGTGAGCCGGTGGTAATTAATGCTTATGTGATGATCCCCAAATCCAGGCTATGGATTTTGCTAAACGTCTGTTTCAAGTTTAAAAAAAAACTATCCTAATTGCTCGAATTTCCAACTGATTTTACAATTTAGGGGCTGTAACCGTTTCCAGGTCAATCTGAAAAACCGCTCATTTCAGAAGCGATTTGTAAAGATGAACCAGGGTTTCTTGTCTGGCTCCGGCATAATAGAGAAGGGTAATGAGAATAAAGAGTAACTGCAGCCGTATCACCCCGTTGGTTTTGTACTTTCGGGCAGATGTGGTAACAGATGATTCCATTATTGTGAAAGAGGCTCCTGTTTCCCTGATCCTGTGCACGATCTCCTGGTCTTCCATGACGTGCAGCCTTTCGTCGAATCCCTTTAATGATTCGAACAGGGAACGCTTGACAAAAAGGCTTTGGTCACCGAATCGAAAGAGATTCAGGTCGAACTGAGTGAACCAGCCGTAAAACCGAAGGACCGGGTGCGG
>SLOU01000059.1 GCA_007132385.1 Balneolaceae bacterium
AAAACAAAGGTATTGCGATCAGCCTTTTCCTCGATCCGGTACCTAAGGATATTGAACTCGCAGCAAAATTAGGGGTGGAAGCAGTTGAACTGCACACCGGTATGTACGCCAATGCCGTGGATGAACATTCGGCAGCCATTGAGCTGGAACGATTACGAAAAGGAGCCGAATTGATTCACGAGGCCGGCATGAATGTAAACGCCGGCCACGGTTTAAATCTGAACAACCTCGGGAAACTGGCAGAAACCGTTCCATACCTGAATGAAGTCAGCATAGGACACGCCCTGGTCTCCGACGCCCTGTTCTATGGGCTTGAACAGACGGTAAAAAAATATTTACAACATATGCAGCAGTAGTACTTTGCAAATAATCCCGGATAATGTCTCTGAATTTTTTCCGGGGATCTGTATAATACAGCTATCCGGGTCAGAGAGACTCTTTCTGGTTTGCGATGAATATCCGCAACGATTACCCGGCCTGAACATCACTGCTATTCTGGCCGGTTTCTGATGAATTAAAAACGGACATAATTTTATGAGTGAAGAACATCGCTCCGGTTATATAGCCATCATCGGCAGGCCAAATGCAGGCAAGTCGACCTTGATGAATGCCCTTCTCGGTAGTAAAATCTCTATTACTACTCACAAACCCCAGACTACCCGTCATCAGGTTATCGGGATCCATTCGGATGATGACTCTCAGATGATCTTCCTGGACACCCCGGGAGTACTGACTCCAAAATATGAGCTTCAAAGTGCAATGATGCGGTTTGTGGAAAGAGCGAAAAAGGATGCCGATATTATTTTATTGATTGTAGATGGCGCTGAAGCCAAAGCCGGCCAGCCTAAAGTGGTCGTTGAATTGCTGAAAAGCATCCGGACACCGGTTCTTTTGATCGTCAACAAAATCGATTTGATTAGCAGATCGGAAGCCGAAAAGATCGCCGAATCCATCCAGAAAGATCTGGATATTCAGGAAACTTTTTATGTATCAGCTCTGAACGGCGAAGGGCTCAAGAGTCTGCTGCCTGCTGTTAAAAAAAGACTGATGCCCGGCCCTCCCTACTATCCCAAAGACCAGTTAAGCGAACAACCAATGCGGTTTTTTGCTGCAGAACTGATTCGCGAACAGATTTTCCTGCAATTTCATGAAGAGATCCCTTATTCCTGTACAGTCGAGGTCATTCAATACGAAGAACGGGAGGATCTCGATTATATCAGTGCAGAAATCATTGTAAATCGAAAATCCCAAAAAGGGATGCTTATAGGTAAAGGGGGCAATGCCATTAAAAACCTGGGACAAGAATCCCGCGAATCGATCGAAGCTTTTATCGGCCGCAAGGTGTTTCTCGACCTGCATGTCAAAGTAAGGGAGAAATGGCGCGAAAAAGAAAACTGGGTGCGAAATTTGGGATACGGATAAAATTTATTGGACTGTATATTCCAAATATTTTATATTTACAGCGATGCAATTGAACCTGTCAAATATCATCACTTGTTGTCACCACATGGATTGTATGTGTATGCATACCTGATTTTCGGAGGTGCACGTTTTAGATTGATATTTGTTTGCAAACGCCCTCCGATCTCGATCGAGGGCATTTTTGATTGTATCCGTCTGTTATGTTCTTTCAAATTATTCGCTCTTATCGAGAAAGGTGGAGGGATCAGGCCCTGTGAAGCCTTAGCAACCGCTTCGGTTCAATCCGGAGGACAGGTGCTAAATCCTGCCCTTTTGGGTAAAAGGGAAAGATGAGAAGCTGCGGTTACTTGATTAACCAAAGCCTCTTATGAAATCTTTCCTGAACAATCGGGGCAGGTTTCGCAAGAGGCTTTTTTTATTTGAAGTGAATGGTGTGAAGCAGGGCATACACATAATACCATAATCGCTGTACCAGATCTGGCCATCCATATTTGGACGCAATAACGGTAGTGACCAACTATATATCAAAACCAACTTAAAAATAACAAGCCATGAGTACTAACGGACAAGAACGTAAACTGAAGTTTGAAACACTTCAACTGCATGCCGGACAGGAGCCGGATCCGACTACCGGAGCGCGTGCAGTACCTATTTATCAGACAACTTCCTATCAGTTTAACGATACTGAACACGCTGCCAGCCTGTTTGCACTTAAAGAGTTTGGCAATATTTACACCCGGATCATGAATCCCACTACGGATGTATTTGAAAAACGAATTGCTGCACTCGAGGGAGGTGTTGCCGCTGTTGCTACAGCCTCCGGACAATCTGCTCAATTTCTATCAATCATTACTATTGCCCAGCAAGGTGATAACATCGTCTCAACTCCTTTCCTCTACGGAGGCACATATAATCAATTTAAGGTTACCTTACCCCGATTGGGAATCGACGTACAGTTTGTTGAAGAGGATACGGCAGAGGCTTATGATAAAGCGATCGATGAAAATACCAAAGCGATTTATGTAGAATCAATCGGCAATCCCCGTGGAAATGTTCCTGATTTTGAAGGACTTGCCAAAGTTGCCAAAAAACACGGGATTGCATTGATTGTTGACAACACGTTCGGTGCAGCAGGTGCGATTACACGTCCTATCGAACACGGCGCCAATATCATCGTTCAGTCAGCGACCAAGTGGATTGGTGGACACGGAAACAGCATAGGCGGTGTCATAGTGGATGCCGGCAACTTTAACTGGGCGAATGGCAATTATCCGCTCTTTACCGACCCTGCGCCCGGATATCACGGATTAAATTTCTGGGAAGTTTTTGGAGAAGACGGGCCATTCGGAAACATTGCTTTTGCCATCCGTGCACGTGTGGAAGGGCTCCGTGATGTGGGCCCCGCACTATCCCCTTTTAACAGCTTTCTCTTGTTGCAAGGGCTGGAAACTCTTTCCCTCCGAATTGAAAGACATTGCGAAAATGCCCTGAAACTGGCCAAATGGCTAAAAAAGCAGGACAATGTGGAATGGGTCAATTATACCGGTTTGCCGGAACATCCCTACCATGAAGCAGCCAACAAATATCTGAACGAAGGATTATACGGTTCTGTTTTCTCATTCGGTGTGAAAGGCGGTTATGAACCGGCCCGTAAATTTATTGACAGTGTTGAAATTTCCAGTCACCTGGCGAATGTCGGTGATGCGAAAACGCTGGTCATTCATCCGGCATCGACCACTCATCAGCAATTGAGCAATGAAGAGCAACTCTCTAGCGGAGTTAAAGACGACCTGATCCGGGTTTCCACCGGCATCGAACATATCGATGACATTATCTATGATTTTGATCAGGCTTTTGAAAAGATTAAAGCGAAAGCATAAGCTGAGACCCGACTGCCGGATGCCTAAGGTATCCGGCAGATTTATATATGTAAATGAATGAAAATACCACACATACTAAACTGAGCGGGCCGTTTGTCACAGAATCAGGATTCAGGTTTGAACAACCGGAAGTCACATTCAAGACATGGGGTAAATTGAATAATAGCCGCGACAATGTCATTCTGATTTGCCATGCCCTGACCGGAAATGCTGTCGCCGATGAATGGTTCCCGGGTCTTTTTGAACAAAACGGACTCATTAACACTACAGAGCATTTCGTTATCTGTATCAATGTTCCCGGTAGCTGTTACGGCTCTGTCGGGCCGTTTTCCACCAACCCGGAAACCGGGAAACCGTTTAAGGCTTCATTCCCGGAAATTTCGATTCGTGATATGGTTCAGTTTCAAAAGCAGGTACTGGATGAACTTGAAATCAAAGGAATCGAAACGGTAATCGGCGGATCTATGGGAGGAATGCAGGCTCTTGAGTTCGCTGTTATGGACTCGGGTAGAGTACGTTCGGCCATTCCCATCGCCATGGGCAAGGCTCATACACCCTGGGCTATTGGTATCAGTCATACCCAACGGCAGGCAATTTATAACGATCCCGATTGGAACGACGGTTTTTACAATCCCGAAAGGCCACCAAATAAAGGGCTTGCCAACGCACGAATGATGGCTATGATAACTTACAGGGCACCGTCAGATTATGAAAAAAAGTTCAGCCGCAACCCCCAGGGTGATACCGGATTTTTTCAAGTAGAATCCTATCTGAATTACCAGGGCAAAAAACTGACCGGACGTTTTGATGCCAACAGTTACATAGTCCTGACAAAGGCGATGGATACCCATGATATTGCCCGGGGCAGAGGCAGCTATAAAGAAGTCCTTGGGTCAATTTCCATACCGGTCCTGGTAGTAGGAATCGATTCCGATATCCTTTATCCAACCGGTGAACAGAAAGAATTGGCAAAGTTAATACCCAAAAGCAGCTATCAGGAAATCCGCTCACCACACGGGCATGACGCTTTTTTAATCGAATTTGATCAACTCAATAAAATTACAAAACCTTTTTTGAAACAGACTAAAGCAGAGGTATTTTGAATGTCATCTTCAAGGGCCATAAAATTGAAAACTATCAAAGGAACGGTTCCGAAACCCAAGCCTAAATCAGCCAGTATATTCATTGCAGGCGTTGGCGCAGTAGGTGGATCTCTGATCAACCAGTTTAACAAGCTCGATATCGACAGGTATCACCTGAATGTAATCGGTTTTTGCAACAGTACGAAAGTGAAATGGCGTGGAAAAGAAATTTCCCCTGATGACCTGTATGGTGGTAAGCCCAAAAAATGGGATGATATTATTGAAAAACTGATCGCATTCAAGACTGAAAATACCCCGGTCATTTTTGTCGATGCCACCGGCAGTATCGAAGTGGCTGATATATATCTAGATCTCCTCGAAAACGGAATCCATATCGTCACACCCAGTAAACACGCCAATACCCTCAGCCAGGAATATTATGATGCTCTAAAAATGGCATCATCCAAAAACGGGACCTGTTACTACTATGAAACAACCGTAGGAGCAGCACTGCCTGTTATACAGTCCATTGAAAGTCTGATTGAAACCGGTGATAAAATCATTGAAGTGAGCGGCGTCGTTTCGGGAACCATGACCTACCTTTTTAGTCAACTCGAAAAAGGTGTCCGCTTCAGCAGGGCACTGATCGATGCCAGGGCACTCGGATATGCTGAACCCAATCCCAGGGATGATCTATCCGGTGAGGATGTTGCCAGAAAGTTTTTGATCATCGCCCGTACATGTGGATTAAAAATAGAACGCAGCGAAATTGAAGTAGAAAACCTGATTCCAGAGGATCTAAAGAACGTTGACTCCAGCTCATTTCTTTCTCTATTTTCCGATTATGACCAGGAATGGTCTGACCGGATAAGTAAAGAAAAAAGTATGAGTCGGACTCTGCGTTACACCGGATTATTTAAAGATGCTTCAATTCGGGTAGGTATTCAGTCAGTTGAAAAGGCTTCGGCTCTTGGCCAGCTAACCGGCACTAATAATCTGATCCAGATCAAGACACACCGATATCATGATCAACCGCTGATTATCCAGGGACCTGGTGCAGGAAAGGAAGTAACAGCAGCTGGAATTCTCTCTGATATACAGAAAATATTGAGAGACTAAGCCTGAGAGATTATTTAAATATACTTCTGGTGACAATCTTTTTTCTTGATATATGTTCATTACATAAGCTGCATTTTATTTTTTTAGCAGAGTTCATCATAATCCTGCCGTTGCAGAATGAAAACGATCACTACATTTTTTCTTTTCTCTTTAGGCGGGATAGTTATGTTTTCCTGTCACTCGGAGTCATTCAATGAAGAAGCCTGGAAACAAGGGGTCGAATCCTGGCACCAGGATCGAATTGATAACCTTACACAAGATGATAGCTGGTTATCTCTGGCCGGTCTCTATTGGCTCGAAGAAGGACACAACAGTTTCGGTTCAGACCCCGATAACGATATCGTATTTGAATACGAATTCATTCCGAACCATCTGGGGGTATTTATACTTGAAGGGAACGAAGTGCGGGTTGAACTTGAACCGGCTTCCGGTGTCAAAATAGATGGTGTACTGAGTGACAAGGCAACTGTTTATCTCGATAATCATCAGGAAGGAGAAATAGAGCTCTCACTGGAACATTTGAGCTGGTATATCATAGAAAGAAGCGGTCATTTTGCCGTTCGGCTGAAAGATCACAAACACCCAAACCTGCTTGAATTTTCCGGGATCGAACGATTTCCGGTTTCAACGGAGTGGAAAGTGGAGGCAGATTTTATACAGTTTGATTCACCCTTGCCGATGACCATTCCGGACTACTCAGGTATCCCGAGAGAAGAAAACATATTGGGAGTACTGGAGTTTGACCTGCAGGGAGAACGCCACAGACTTTACCCGGTAGCAGACAATCTTGAAGATCGATTCTTTGTCATCTTCGCAGACGAAACAAACGGTCAAACGACTTACAATGCCGGACGTTTTGTGTATACTGATCCACCCGATGAAAATAACAGAGTGATCATCGATTTTAATCGGTCGTATAATCCTCCTTGTGTTTTTTCTCCCTATGCTACCTGTCCGCTGCCTCCCCCGGAAAATAGACTTTCTGCTTATGTTTACGCCGGGGAACTCAATTACGAGCCGGGCTATTGAGCATGATAACTCCAGCTCTTGGTGAAAAAGGCTGCCGTTCAGGTTTTGGGCTCAATGCGAGGGGACGAAAATGAATCTCTGAACTTGCTGAATTTTACATTACATGCCTCTCAGGCCATAACTCTGTCGGTAGCAGATGTTGTGAATGCACCCTGACCATTCTTAATTTTATCCGTAAATATCGGTATGGTAAACTTTATGGTTGTTTTTTCACTGTCCACAATTTTAAAATCACCGCGCATTTGCTTCACCAGCATTCGCACAAGTTTTAAACCAAGGTGCTTTTTCTCCAGCAATTCCAAATTTTTTGGAAATCCTATGCCATTGTCTTTTACCTCAATCACATAGTTTTCATCGTCAACATCCAAAGTAACTTGTATGATCCCCTTTTCATTTTTTTTAAAAGCATGTAAATAGGCATTTGCCATGAGTTCATTCAGGATCATTGCAAACAACATGGCTCTTTCCAGATCGATATATATTTCATCGGCATTGATGGTAGTTTCAATATGTTTGTGCCGGTTCTTATGAGATTGATGCAGACGGTTGGCCAGTTTAATCGCATACATTTTCATATTCATCGAATCAACCGAACGGGAATGATACATGGTTTCATGCACCAGGGCCAGGGAACGTAAACGTGAATGAGAATCACGTAAAATTTCATCCAGGTTCTTCTGTTCACCTGAATTTTTTACCTGCAGTTCCAGAAGAGCAAGTATAATCGTTAAATTATTTCTCATCCGGTCGTGAATCCCCTGAAGAATTTTCTCTTTTTCCTCTAGCGATTTTTTTAATTCAATTTTATTTTCTTCAAGTGCTGCTGTCTTAATCACCACTTCTTCCTGAAGGTTTTTATTCCAGGTTCCTACCAGGTA
>SLOU01000264.1 GCA_007132385.1 Balneolaceae bacterium
AGTTCTGATAAAATTTTAATGAAATAATTACTAACCTGCATGGATTTGTTACGCGGAGTAATTGGAATGTCTGTTCTTATACTGCTTGCTGTTGCATTCAGTAAAGATCGAAAGGCTATTAACTGGCGGCTTGTTGGTACCGGCCTGGGGATTCAATTCATTTTGGCAATTTTTATACTGAAAGGGGCTGAAATGGAAACCTGGTTTACACCTCTGGGTTGGCCAAAGGATTTTTTCAGTTGGATTGCATCATTTTTTGTGGTTGTTCTTGATTTTACGACTGCTGGAGCCCGGTTCATTTTTGGTGATCTTGCTCTAAGCCCGGGAATGGAAGATAGCCTGGGAAACTTTTTTGCTTTTCAGGTTCTGCCAACGATTGTCTTTTTTGCCTCACTGACTACCATTTTCTACCATTATGGTATCCTGCAATGGGTTGTCAAATATATTTCCATTGGAATGCAAAAGCTGATGGGGACTTCAGGGGCCGAATCTTTGTCGGTTATCTCAAATATTTTTGTCGGCCAGACTGAAGCTCCACTGATGATCAAACCATATGTTAAAAATCTAACCCAGTCTGAACTTCTGGCCGTTATGACCGGTGGAATGGCAACGATCGCCGGAGGTGTAATGGCTGCATATGTTCAGCTTTTGGGCAATAGCTATGCGATTGCACAGGGAGTTGATCTGGATGTCGGCCGGCTGATGTTTGCCGAACAACTTCTGGGTGCCAGTCTGATGGCTGCACCTGCAGCCCTGGTAATCGCTAAAATACTCTATCCGGAAACGGAACAACCTAAAACAATGGGTGATGTCAAAATTGAGGTTGAACAGGAAGATGCCAATGGAATTGATGCAGCAGCCAATGGAGCAGGACTTGGATTAAAACTTGCTTTAAATGTTGGTGCTATGTTACTGGCATTTATAGCACTACTTGAGATGGGAAATTATTTTTTGTTTCATTTTGGGGAATGGACATATATCAATGAAATTCTTGAGGATGATCTAAAGATTGAAACCGTACTTGGCTGGCTCTTCTCTCCTCTTGCTTTTATAATGGGGATTCCATGGGAGGATGCACTTGATGTGGGTGCTTTGCTTGGCACAAAGATAGTATTGAATGAATTTGTAGCCTATACCCAGTTTTCAGAAGCCATTAGTGAAGGATTACTTACCGACAAGACTATTTTCATGACGACCTTCGCACTTTGCGGGTTTGCCAACTTTGCTTCTATTGCTATTCAGATCGGCGGTATCGGTGGAATTGCCCCGGAAAGGAAATCGGATCTTGCAAGATTTGGAATTACCGCGGTTGTTGCCGGAACCATGGCCAACATGATGACTGCAACTATTGCCGGAATGCTACTATAACCTTTGCAACAAATGCATCTGTTTTAAATCGTTAAAAAAACGATTTAAACTTAGAAACTCTTTAAAATCTGTGTAGTTTCAAATCTCTGGTTTACCATCTATTAAATCCGGATTTCATATCAGAATGCCATGCTTATTCCACCTAGTTGTCGATTTCATAATATATACAGAATAATCCCGGTTATCTTTTTAATCTGCTTCGTCTTCATTTCCGGATGCGACCAGGGGGCGGAAGATCCTCATGATCCGATTCTTGCCACCGTTGGAAACGAGACTCTCACTCTCGGAGCCGCACTTTCAAGTATCCCACAGTCGGTATTGGCTCAGGATACCTTGTCAGCCATACAAACTTTTCAGGAAAACTGGATTGATCAAAAACTCTTGCAGAGAGAAGCCGAACGAATTGGCCTGGACAACAATCGTCAGATTCATCGTCAGCTTGAACGAATTCGGGGCAGTTTGCTTCGTGAGGCACTTCATGATTTAATTCTGGAGGAACATAAAGAAGAACTGGAAGTCTCTGTTGAAGAAGCACAGAATTACTATCAGGAAAACAGAGATAGATTTGTACTTGATGAGCGTTATGTTCGTTTCAGACATCTGACTGCCCGGACCAGGGTTGATGCAGATAATGCCCGCAGAGACATCATGAGAGGAATTGATTGGGCGGATGTAGCAGAGCGATATAGTGTCAGCCCCGATCTTCAGATTCGGCAATCTGAACGTTTCCTGCCTGTTTCCATGGCAATTCCGGATAATCCGCGATTAGAACGTTATCTGGATCTGATTGGTATAAGCGAGATCTCTCCTATTGAATCTCACAACGGACAATTTCATTTTATACAATTGATGGAAGAACGTCCGCAGGGTGACCATCCCGATCTTGATTGGTTGACTGAACAAATCCAACAATGGCTTTACCTGGAAAAAGCACAACGTTTGATTAATACCTACAAAAGAAATATGTATCTTCAGGCTGAAGCAAATAATGAAATAGATAAAAGAAACGTTGAAGCACTTAGCGGAACAGAAATTTTTAATGTTGTCGAAGAACACGAAATATATTAATTCATACATAATGAATAGATTTTTCAGAGTCTTATTGGTTTTTTTATTCCTTTCACCTGCAATTGTATCTGCTGCTAATAGTACTTCAGACAGGATCGTAGCTATTGTCAATGATCGAATTATTCTTAAAAGTGATGTAGACCGGGAAATTTCGGATTATATGCGACAAATGAGCATGCAAAACCAGTCTGTTCAATTTGATGAGTCACTATGGTATGAAGTTCTTGAATCAATCATTGATAATTATGTAATGCTTGAAAAAGCTGAAATGGACTCCATTGTTGTAAGTGACGATATGGTGAACCGGCAGATGGATCGGCGAATTCAACAGATGGTTCAGCAAACCGGCAGTGAACAGGCACTTGAACAGGCTTTTGGCCAATCTATCGTGGAAATCAGAGCTGAATTCCGCGAACAATTCCGGGAACAGTTGGTGGTTCAACAGGTCCAACAAAAAGTTTTCGATGATGTGGAAATTACCCGCCCCGAAGTAAGAGAATTTTTTGAAAGCATACCTTCAGATTCCCTCCCAATGATGCCTGAACAGGTAGCCCTTTCTCAAATCGTGAAAATTCCGTCTCCTCTGGAGGATGCCGAAATTGCTGCGAGGGAGAAAGCGGAGCAGATTCGTGATTCAATTGTCGTTCATGGGGCATCTTTTGAAGAGATGGCACGGCGTTACAGTACCGGCCCTGCTGCTCAGAACGGCGGACTGCTTCCGATGATGCCGATGAGCGATCTCGTTTCCGAATATTCTGCAGCGGCGGCAGCCCTGGATCCCGGTGAGGTATCCAGTGTCGTCCGGTCCTCGTTTGGCTTTCATATTATCCGCCTGAACCGCCGGCAAGGTGATAATATTGAAACCAATAACCTGTTGATCACAATTGATGAAGCAGGGTTGGATGAGCAGGCAGCTATCGATTTTCTTGAAGCCGTCAAGGACAGTGTTCAAAATCATGGAATGAATTTCAGGGAAATGGCCAGGAAGCATTCGGATGATGAGTTTACCAGGGACATGGGAGGCCGTATCAGCGATCCGCAAACGGGTCAGAGGCGCCTTGCACTTGACGACCTGGATGCGGCCCTATATCGTGTTGTCCTTTTGCTCGAGGAAGTTGGCGATATATCTGAACCTCGGTCTTTTAATCCAAGAAATGAAAATCAGGACCGTGCTTTTCGGATTGTTAGACTGGATGAACACATCCCCGAACATATCGCGAATCTTGAACAAAGTTACGATCAAATCAGAAATATAGCCCTTCAGCAAAAACAGATGAGACATTTCAGGAAATTTCTCGAGGATATGCGTGATGAGGTCTATATAGAATATAAAATCGATGTTCCGGAACGATACCGCGAACCACAAACGGATATGCATGAATTTGAAACTGAAATCAGTACCGAATAACCCTGAAGAAGCTGTAAACTATTTTGAAGAGTCTTTTAACCGTATCAAGGATGAAGTTTCCAAAACAGTTGTCGGACAAAAGGAAATTGTCGACCAACTGCTGATTTCACTATTTTCCAGAGGCCATTGTGTCCTGGTAGGTGTGCCTGGCCTGGCTAAAACCCTGTTGATCCGGACATTGTCTCAAAGCCTTAACCTGAGTTTTAACAGAATTCAGTTTACCCCTGATCTGATGCCTGGTGATATAACCGGTACAGAAATTATTGAAGATGACAGGCAGACAGGGCGGAAGGAATTTAAGTTTATCAAAGGCCCGATTTTTGCGAATATCATTCTGGCGGATGAAATAAATCGCACTCCACCAAAAACCCAGGCAGCGTTGCTTGAAGGTATGCAGGAATACAATATAACGGCCGGAGGTACCACCTATACCCTCGAACAGCCGTTCTTTGTTCTTGCAACACAAAATCCGATTGAACAGGAAGGGACTTATCCCCTGCCGGAAGCTCAACTAGATCGTTTTATGTTTAATCTATGGCTGGATTATCCCAGTTTTGAGGAGGAAAAATCGATTGTAAGCCAAACAACATCCATACAGGATGAAGAAATCAGGCCTGTTTTAAATAAGGAAGAGATTATGGATCTTCAACGGCTGGTCCGGGAGGTGCCGGTGCCGGATAATGTACTTGATGCCGCTGTGCGATTGGTAAACTTTACCCGGCCCAAAACGGCTATGGCTGACGATTTGGTTAACCGTTACCTAAGCTGGGGAGCCGGCCCGCGTGCCTCCCAATACCTGATACTCGGTGGGAAAGCCCGAGCTCTTTCAAGGGGCCGAGCCAATGTGTCCCTCGAGGATATACACGAACTTGCCGTACCGGTACTTCGGCACCGGATTGTTACGAATTATGCAGCAGAAGCCGAAGAGCTGTCGACCGTTGACATCATACATAAATTGGTCGATAAATTATAGGTTCAAGAAACTCCATCTATGGATATTCAGTTTCAGGGCCTGAGCCCTTTGTTTTCAGCCCCGCTGCTGGTACTTTTGATGCTGGCGGTTATCATTTTCTCATGGTGGAGTTATGCCTATTTGAAAAGCATTCCACCTTTAAAAAGAAGCAGCCTGATCGCACTGCGAAGTTCTGCATTGATTATTCTATTATTCCTGCTTCTCAACCCTTACCTGCAGATCAACGAATCTGAAACCCATCTACCGAGAATTGCCATATATTTTGATGACAGCCAGAGTATGTCGGTTATACGAGGTGATTATCAAGGAGAAGAAACTTATCGTTCCATCATTGAACAAATGGATCTTCAAAGTTTTGATGGTGTTGAAATTGACCTGTTCAGATTTGATGGAATGGTGGATCAAATTGATCATCCTGATGATCTTCAATTAGGGGGTGGGGTTACCAATATCGATGAAGTTATGCGGCATATTCGTGATCAGTCTGACCGTTCTGTGGCAGCTGTCCTGTTCAGTGACGGAATCGTCACAAGAGGACGAGATCCTGTTTTTAACGCAAGAGAACTTTCTATTCCCCTTTTTACCATACCTGTTGGAGATACAACTGAATCAAGGGATATTGCTATTTCTGATATTTTAACCAATGAGACGGGCTATGTTAATAGCATACAGCCGGTCGAAGTTACGGTTACCCAACAAGGTTTCGAGGGAGAGTCAACGACACTCCAACTTCTTAAAGATGACGAGGTTATTCATTCTGAGCAAATCACATTTGATTCCGATCAGACGCTGGACAGAGTTACCTTTAATCTTGAATTTGAGGAAGAAGGGCTCCATAATTTTGAAGCTGTTGTTCCTGAAATGGAAGAAGAAGTGACCGCTGAAAATAACCGTTACCCGTTCTCGGTAAATGTCATTGACGAAAAAACCAATATTTATCATTTGGCATATGAAATTCATCCGGATGTTAAAACGGTTCGATCCATTCTGCAGTCTGATCAAAATGTTGAACTTTATCCATATACATGGACAGGCAACCGTTTTATTGAAGATGTATTTGAAGCGGATTCAGATGATATCGACCTGTTGGTTATTCACGGCAGGATTGATGAAAATTCCGGATTAACCCAGGAAATGCTTGATCAATTGCCTGTCATTCATTTCTATACCTCAGGTATGTCAATAGGTGATATTGAAGAAAGTGTTATCCCTGTCACGGCAGATGGGGCGGGGAATATTCGTAATATTCATTTACACATGAATGAAAATATTGGAAGTCACCCGATCCTTGAAATAATCTCAATCGAGTTTAACAGGCAGCCTCCCCTTGTGCATTTACAGGCAGATTATTCCTTGCCAACCACAGTTCAACCTCTCTTACTGGCCACTTATACAGGAACTGAAAGTGACGTTCCTGTTTTGATGATCGAGGAATCAGGAAATGTTCGCCGTTCTCTTGTAAATGCCCATGGATGGTACCGGTATTATCAATCAAACCAGAATCCGACACGTGATTTTACTGTTCAGCTTTTTTCCAATCTCGCATCCTGGGTAAGTTCCAGCCCCGACAGAGATCATTTAACCGTATCCCCCGGCAGGCGAATTTACCAGGAAGGTGAAGAAGTCAGTTTCAGGGGAGATTTGTTGAATGAAGCCGGTGAGCCCGAAACAGACGCGGTGATTGCTATTACCCTAACGGATCAGGATGGCCAGGAAAGAAGTTATTCGATGAATCACAGAAGCCGCGGAAATTACTTTTTGTCTTCAAAAAACCTGGCTTCAGGGAACTATACATACGAAGCTGAAGCAAGAAAGGACGGGCGGATAATTGATTCAACCGGGGGTGAGTTTTCAGTATCGGCTTCCACTCTTGAGTTTATCAATACCAAGAGAGATGATGAAAGGCTGCAGCAATTGGCTGAAGTGACGGATGGGCTGTTTTTGAATGAATACAACCGCGACCGGCTGTTTGGTGAGCTGGAAAACCGGGACCTATTGGAACCTGTTCATGAACAACGGGTCTCTTTCCGCTTTTTATATGAGCATATAGCCTGGTTCATACTTGCAATGCTGCTGCTGTCTGCAGAATGGATGTTAAGAAGACAACATTCTTTACCGTAAACTTTCTTCTCCTGTCTCTCCTGCTCACTGGATCAGATCCAACTCCAGGGAAAGATGGGGTTGGCCGGGTGTAAATGTTTTTGTCATAGCTAATTTTAGCAGTAATTCACAATGGACAAGCTCTCAGTGAAAGAAGTAGTTGGTCGGATGGACGCCTGATGGTGTGCAAATCGAGTAGGAAGATAGGGATTAATTCCCTATCTGTCCTCTCACACCACCGTACGTACCGGTCTGGTAGGCGGTTCTGTTCTAGCATTGGATCTTGGAGTCGTCGTAGTGGCATTGATCAGCAATGCAGGTACAAGCAGGTAGCTCGGCTCTGGCTGACTTCTGACCAAGTGGCCAGACCTCCCCGGGTA
>SLOU01000023.1 GCA_007132385.1 Balneolaceae bacterium
CCGTTCGAATTCAACCCCTGACCGAATCAACCGGTTTACCAAAATATAACTTCGGCTCACACAACGATCTGCTTATAACTTCCAACCTGTAAAAGAACAAAATTTCGCCTGGACAGGGTATTGATTCTAATGATTTTAATAACCTGCCCAATGAACTATGATCACACACATTTCGTTTGTAATTCAGTTCAATTTATTTGGCGAAAAGGATTACTAAGATAGAGCAAAAAAGGCATTCATGTCAACCTTTTTCGGGAAAAAAATAACAAAAATATTACAGCCGCGACCGGATACTTCCCAAGCCTATTTCAAACAGTCAGTTAACCCCTTACCCGCTTCTTCCACCAAAATTATCAAGCCTGTTTTGCTGGTAACCGAATACCTTTTTTAATCATCCCTCCCGTTTTTTTATAAAAATAGTGAACCGATTTGTCACATAATTGCGTTATGGCCGTATACATACAAAATCAGAATAAACTGAAAGAGAATGCCGGAAAATATCACCCTGAAGATAAAAATTGCAGAACGGGCAGCCGACCTGTATATCGAGCAACCGGATTTCACCCTTAAATACCTATCCGGACAGATGAAGATTAAACCGGCAGAGATGTATACACTCTTTCCGAACCGCCGAAACGTGTTACAGTTTGTATATGCCGCACAGCTTTATAAATACCGTGGGATCCGGAAGGATATCGAAAATTTCGCATCCTATAGCCTGGCTGAAAAACTGAGCAACCTGGCTTATACACTCACAGACCTGCTGCTTGAACACCGGGAATTTACGGATCGTACTTTCGACCCCCTCATCCGTAACTGCTTTCAAACAACAGATTTTGAAAAACAGCTTGAAGAGGAAATAGCCGGATTTTTTAAGCACAACTCCTCGATCTCGACCTCGGCATCCTTTCTTCTGCAACCTCTGTTTTTTAGATTGATTCGCAACCATTATCTGTGGCTGATCCGTTACTGGCTCAATGATGAAAGCCCCGGATTTGAAAATACAATGGCACTGACTGACAAATGGACCAATTTTATACAGGAAATTCTCTATAACAAAACCCTTGATAAAGGTTTCGACCTGGCGAAATTCATCGCTATGCAGAGCGGTATCAAAGAATGGTTTTATCCCGGAAAACAGAAATCCCATCCATCGGCTGATCAGAAATCCCCATGAGCGATTTTCCATCTTCCAAATTCGACAGAGGTAAAATATTTGCAAAAACCGGCCTTAAGGTAGGCTCCAATTATGCAAGGCATTATCTCAGCAGGCCGTTTCAAAATAATCGTGATGAAAAAAAATCCGATCTGCACCGTTCTTCGGCCCAACAGATATTTTCCGAATTTACCAAACTGAGAGGCACCGCACTCAAAATTGCTCAATCGATGAGCATGGACCAGGGTTTTCTTCCGGATGAATTTGCCGAAGTTATGACCCAGGCCCAATACCGCGTTCCTCCTATCAATAAAGCCCTGGTGCGTTCGCTGATCAAAAAGGAGCTGGGCAAATATCCCGAACAGTTATTTAAACATTTCGAACCCGAGGCCCTTGCAGCAGCCTCCATCGGACAGGTACACCGGGCAACACTGCCGGATGACACGGAGGTTGCAGTAAAAATTCAATACCCGGGCGTTCGGGATACCATAGAATCGGACCTGGCTATTGCCCGTGGGATCTTTCGCCAGCTGGTAACAAAAAACAGCGATATAGACACCTATTTTGAGGAGATCAGATCAACGTTGCTGGAAGAAACCGACTATCTGCATGAAGGCCGTCAGATCGAATCGTTCCATGAATTGTTCGGTTCCGGAGATGTCATCACACCTCGCTGGCTGCCCGAATATTCAAGCCGTAAAGTGTTAACCATGAGCTTTATCCAAGGTGAACACCTGGGCGATTTTCTCAACCGTCATCCCTCGCAAGAGGAAAAAAACCGGTACGGTCAGCTTTTATGGGATTTTTTCCACCGCCAAATCGAAAAGAACGACCTGATACATGCCGACACGCACCCGGGCAATTTTCTTCTTACACCAGAACAAAAACTGGGCGTCATCGACTTTGGATGCGTAAAAAAATTTCCGGACGACTTTTTCCTGAATTATCTAAGGTTGCTGCCCACCCACCTGCAACGCAATGAAGAGCAGATCATTGAACTTTATCTGGCGCTTGATGTGCTCAAAAGTCATCCCTCGGAGTCGGAAAAAGAACAGCTTTATTTTGAATTCTGTCGTAATTACGGTTATACATTTGCCATCCCTTACGAACGCTCCGATTTCAATTTCGGTGATCCCGGGTACAAAAATCTTATCCGATCCTACACCAAAAATGCACCGGTAAGTAATGAACCAAGAGGCAGTAAACACTTTATCTACAGTACCCGTGTACACCTGGGTCTTTACCACCTTCTGATGAAACTCGAGGCGAATGTGAATACTGCCGATTCAAAAAAAATCGTATCCGATATGCTCAACCGCCAGAAAAAACGTGCATAAAGAAACTACTGAACTTTTATGCAGAGAAGGGTTGTATCGTCTGCCAGGTTATTATTGCTAAACTCTTCAATCCTTTTTTTAACCTCTGTTGCAATCACTCGGGCTGATTTTTGATCCGTTTCAACAGATTCAATAAATCTAAGCATCGTTTCGAAACCGAACCGATCGCCATCTGCATCGGTAGCTTCGGGAAATCCGTCTGAATAAAATAGCAGCAGATCACCCGGTTGAAGTTCAACTTCCGACTGCCTGTATGCAACAAATTCACGGACACCGAGTGGATAACGGGGTTCATCGGATGGTAAAAACCGGGCTTGTCCGGCTCGCTTAAGTATAGGATTACAGTGCCCGGCATTGGACAATCTCAGCTTGCGCATTACCGGTTCATAACGAGCGAGTTGACAGGTTATAAATGTTTTTTGATCGGTCTTTTCATATATGACCGAAGAAATTTCACGTAAAATGTTCGCCGGTTCATCGGTATACATTCGTGAACGCAACAAACCGCACATAAAGACAGCAAGCATGGCCGCTCTCATTGCCTTGCCGGATACATCGACAATAGCGATCGACAACTCTTCTTCCCCTTTCAGGTTTTTGGTGATCACATAATCAAAATAATCACCACCGACTTCGGAAGACGGTATAAAATAGCCAAAAAGTTCTACTCCCTGAATGTCCGGAGCTTCAAGTGGCATCAGTTTTTCCTGTGTCTGTCTGGCGATCTGCAATTCGTTTTCGATGCGAAGTGTCCGGATCATCTTCTCCTCATACTCCGGAACATATTTTTCGAATTCAGAGACCATCGGCCCGTTCCGGTATGAGATCAATCCAAAAACAAACGGTACTGTAATAAAAAGACCCTGGATCCAGGCCACATGGGACACTTCGAAAGAAGGAGAGCCGGCATAGGGAAGTATTGCAATGATAGATGCCATCATCCATAACCCTGCAAACACACTGATTACCCCACTTTCCCTGTAGGCATAAAATAAGGGGACAGCCAAAACCACAAACATAAGTGCCTCATTAAAAATCGTTCCATTCGTTGCAAAAAACCGGCCAACCACGGATAACAGAATTCCTCCAATCAGAATACTTACTCCCATTACAATCAATGAGTGTTTTATTCTTTTATGAAAGAAATTGTACAGTATTCCAATCATGGCCACTGAAATAAGTGCAGCAGAAACAATTACAGAGAGGTTGATGGTAAGCAATCTCGGTTTATTCATCGGTTCTGTAAATCCGAATTGGCTATCCATCTGAAAAAGATACAGACCTGAACCATACACCATGATTGCGGTGAGTCCAAGTAAAATACCTCCCAAAGAATATCCTTTTACAATGGATTCGCCGGTTTCCCTGAAATAAAATTTCCCCTGCCAAAATGCATCGATCAGGTTAATCTGAAACTTTTTTTCCCTCCGGGCATACGCTTCCCAACCGATATATGCCAGGGCGGCAAAAAGACCCATAACAAAACCATAAATCAACTGGTTGATTTGAACGACAAAATTGGCCTGCGTGGTAAGTATGTCGGTAAAATTCAACAGGTAAAGTGCCCGCCAGCCAAATGTTCCGATCAGTATAACGAGACTCACAAAAAGAACCCGCTTCCAGTCAACCCTCCCCTTGAACATTTGCCCCAACCCTTCAATAAAAACAAAAAGAGTTATAAGCGCGATGCCGATAAAGAAAAATATGACAAAATCCTCGGCGATACTGGTTGCCGGCAGTTGTTCCAATTCGTGATAGGCTTCAAAATGAACCACAGATGCACCCGCAATTTCCCGATAACCTTCGTCGCTATGTTCCTGAAAAATTACCGGTTGAAGCTCAACTTCTATAAACCTTTCATAGCCGTCATCAGACTGTTTTTTTTGCCATCTAAAATGATTGAGATTACCTGTTGGCGTAAGCTGTTGTAATGAAAACTCCTCGGTTTCGGGATCATATACGTCAGCCGCACCCTCAGTTACATCTTCACCCATAAATTCATATTCCTGCAAGTCGTAGGAAAAAATATCCTCGATCACCATTCTCGCAATCTCGGGCAGTGAATCCCCTTCGACAAAAGAATTCCCCCCTCGTTCACGATTCATGGTAAAGCGTTTTAAATGACCACGGTTATCAAATTCGGTGCGATAGATCCCACTTGCATTGTAAATGGAACCAGCCGTAAGATTAAAACTGTCGTTCAGGTCCAATACCCCGGCAGTGATGACCTCCCACCCATGCAGATAAAAATTTTGTGCGTTGAACTGTGAAGCAAGCGGGACATTTTCTTTCAGAGAATCCCTTAAACTCTGATAAAGGCCGTATTTTTGTTGCCGAAATGCAATAACACCAAGTGTATCCGTTTCAATATTTAGCGGTTGAAGAATGGATGTGCTCAGCTCAACTGCCTTGTCACCGGAATATTGAATTGTTGCATCAGCCAGGAAATCAATTTCACTTCGAAGCAAAAAGAACAGGAGTAGTCCTGCAATGCCGGGAATCAGCCAATAGATCAGTCGATTTTGAACCATCTCTCCGGGTGTTCTTTATTGGGAATTTCAAAGTTATACTCCTCAACTCCACATATTTATGATTTCCAAATACTAATGTACTGTGGAATGATACGTATCCTTGTAGCAGAAGTTACTTAAAAATGACTCAACAGCAGGTCAAAAGCAATAATCATTAAAAAACCCGGGCTTTATGAAGTCCGGGCCTGTAAAATGATTTCAGATTCGGTAATAATAGATAATATCTATTCTGCTTCAGCTTCTTTCTTGTCAGCAAAAGCATCAAAAACCATCAGCAGATCCTGAGCAACTTCTTCACTTGTTCGACCTTCAATACGGTGGCGTGGAATCATCGCTTTCACTTCACCGTTAACAAAGTAGGCAAAAGCCGGTGAGGAAGGTGGATAATCACTAAAATAATCCCTTGCATGAGCTGTTGCTTCCTTGTCCTGGCCAGCAAATACGGTTGCAAGATGATCCGGCTTGTGCGGTGATTTTTCCAGCGCGATTTTGAGGCCTGGCCTGGCATTCCCGGCTGCGCAGCCACAGACCGAATTAATCACCAATAGCATGGTTCCTTTACCATGTTGCTTCATCGCCTGATCAACTTCTTCAGGTGTTGTCAGTTCTTCAACACCAAGATCGGTAAGTTCCTTTCTCATCCACGAGGTGTCGGGGCCGATTCCAAATCCAAATTGCATAATTTTTTATGATTTAATGATACTTTGTTTCTGTTTTACAATATACGAATTTTAAACCATTCTCGTATAACTGTATACAAACAAATGGCCAGCCTGCCTTTGCAGGCTGGGTGTGGTCCAGATTCGGATTGAGTAACTGAAAGATAAGAGGGATTGTAGCGCCGGATACAAATGAAAAAGGCACCTTTACATAGATAAAGGCGCCTTTCTATTTTCTGTGTCAATTTCATCAGGATGTTGCTGATTCGTAATTTTCAGCAACTTTTTCCCAATTGACAATATTCCAAAAAGAATTGATATAATCAGGCCTGCGGTTTTGATAATTCAGATAGTATGCGTGCTCCCACACATCGAGTCCGAGTATGGGTGTTAATCCGTTCATGTACGGACTGTCCTGATTAGGTGTTGAAACGACCTTTAGGTCTCCTTTTTTATCCACACAGAGCCAACCCCACCCGGAGCCGAATTGGCCAGCTGAGGAGTTACTGAATGTTTCCTTAAACTTTTCGAAACTGCCAAAAGTGCTATCAATCGCTGAAGCGAGTTCACCATCGGGTTCACCGCCACCGTTTGGAGAAAGAATTTCCCAAAATAATTTATGATTGGCATATCCTCCGCCGTTATTAATGACTGCCTGTCTTTTGTCTTCTGGTACTTCAGTGATTCTTTTCAATACCTCTTCGATCGGCAGCTCGGCAAAAGGGTGACCCTCCAGTGCTGCATTCACTTTATTTGTATATCCCTGATGATGCTTGGTATGATGAATTTTCATCGTTCGTTCATCAATGTGCGGTTCCAGTGCATCGTACTTATAAGGAAGATCTGGAAGTTGATAAGCCATTTTTAGTATCCCTTTATGTTAAATTTAAGATTTCAATTGTTCCTAACAATTTTAACGACAACATGTTAGTCGCTGTTGTCGGTACCACATAATCAAATAACATCTCCTATTCGTTCCCTCAAAACAAAAGGTTCGGAAAAATAAAATAAAAATGTAATCATATTCCGATTATCACTGTCTATCTTTCATTTTTCTTCTATCTTTTGCCCTTACCCATTCATGCAAAAAAAGTACTTTATGACTTTTGACTATGATCTGATTGTTGTTGGCTGTGGACCGGCCGGTTTTTCCTGTGCAATGCAAAGTTCTAAATTTGACAAAAAAGTTTTGGTGGTCGAAGCCAATTCCGATCATCTTGGAGGTACCTGGATCAATACCGGCACGATCCCAAGCAAAGCTATTCGCGAGGCTGCAAAGACCATTCACCGGTTTCATTCACAGTTTGGCGATGAAAAAGGCCGTCGGCCCTTTGAACGATTTCAAATGGAAGATCTGCTGCAGTATCAACAGGCCATCCTCGAGTCTAAAAACAGAAAAGTCAAAGAAGATCTAATCAAAAATGAAGTTGATACGGTACGTGGTTTCGGTCGTCTGACAGACCCTCACACTGTGGAAGTAACCGATACAGACGGATCCAAAAAATCATACAGTGCTGAAAAGATTCTTCTTTCGACCGGTAGTAAACCCCGTCCACCTGCTAATAAGATCGCTTCCAATACAGAAATCCTGGACTATGAGAGTATTCTCGATTTGACCCACATTCCCCGCAGGCTCGTCATAATGGGAGGTGGGATCAACGCTTTTGAATACGCCACTATTTTTGGTTCTCTGGGCACACGAATTACTATACTGAATGACCAGCAAGATTACCTGACCTATCTTGATCACGAAATAAAAGAAGAACTTAAAAAAGCAATTGCAAAACGTCAGATTACCGTTTGGAATGGAGTAACAGTTAATAAAATTGAAAAAAATGACCTCCGAAATTGTCGGGAAGTCTGGTTTAAAACCAATCAGGAAGACCGGATACAGGTCATTGAAACGGAACATATCCTTTATTTTGGCGGCTATGAACCTAACACGAAGGATATCGGCCTGGAGGAACAGGGTATTGGCCTTACGGAGGAAAAATTTATTCCGGTGAGTGAACACTATCAGACCCGGGTGGAATCCGTATACGCTGCCGGAGATGTGATCGGATTTCCGACACTGGCATCCGTATCATTCGTACAGGGCAGACTGGCCTCCTGTCACATGTTTGATATCCCGTCGAAAAATTCTTCT
This sequence comes from Balneolaceae bacterium, assembly GCA_007132385.1. Classification (GTDB taxonomy): domain Bacteria; phylum Bacteroidota; class Rhodothermia; order Balneolales; family Balneolaceae; genus SLOU01. Next base: position 7,830 of record SLOU01000023.1, read on the forward strand.
GATAACATCCCATTCGGTATCTATACGATTCCGGAAATGGCTGGAATCGGATTAACTGAAAAGGATGCAGAGAAACTCGATCTGGAAGTAACGGTTGGCCGTGCATCTTACGAAAATGTCACTCAGGCCGATCTAAACCACATCAATGAAGGGTTATTGAAGCTCGTCTTTTCAACCAAGGACCTGAAACTGCTAGGTGTTCATATTATCGGAGAAAATGCCACAGATCTGATTCATATAGGACAAAGTGTAATGACCTCTAATGGCGATATACGATATTTCATCCAAAATGTGATTAACTATCCGTCATTTACCGAAGCGTACCGGATTGCCGCTTTCAATGGTGTAAACAGAGTCTATAAAGCCGGAGTTAAATACCGAAACATTTTAAACAGTTAACCTCCGGCCTATCCGTTCAGTTACAAGTAGTGTATAGCCATTCTCAGGCCTGAACTGTCAACTTCAGGATTATCAGGAAGAGTCCGTATCGGTTTGTCAATAGAATTTTTTGCCCCATATGCCAAAGCCATCGCATCCACGATATCATTTTCTTCCACCTCATTTCGGCGAAATTCTTCCTTGATCTCTCTAAAAAAATCAGCCGCAATCGGTTCGAACTCGGCAACCAGCTCCAAACGGTGTTTCAAGCCTTTTTTGGTATTTTTTTTCTGATAAATCATTCCGCCGTTCAGGTTCATAAACAGTAATTCGGGGTGACTTTCCATCACTTTTTCTTGATACGCCGGTTCCTCTTGTAATAAACGGTCAACCGTTTTGATTTTCGGAGTGATATTCCATGCCTGCAATGAGAGTTTCTTTTCAGTGTACTCATAGCTTTGCATGTTCGCCTCCACATAGGTCGGTGCGTGCAAAGCCGGACGAATCGGTGGGCTGAACACCGAGGATGCATATTCAGATCCGAGCTTTTGTCTTAAAAGCTGATCACAGGTGCGAGTATACGTTTCATCATTCAGGCCTATCGGTATATCAATAAACAGCCGGTCGAACTTTTTAAATACAGTTTCGAGATCCTGGTCTGAGCGGAGAACCTCGTACTTTGCGTCCTTGTCATCGAATGTAATCAATAACCAGCCGGCTTTGCAGCCATCAATTCCTGCAGTTTTCAATAGTTGTACGATTTGTTGTTAACGGATTGAATATATCTCTGGACTACATCCATCGCCTATATTATGTATGAATTTTGCTACGGGAAAGTGATAACACCTACTAAACTGACAACTAGCAACTTGATTGTTCATTATCCCTTTTAAACACTGTTTTCAATGCTTTTCTTCAATCGGATATGCAATTCATCCAATTGTGACTGATCCACGCGGTCCGGACAGTTATCCATCAGGCTCTGAGCACGCTGATTCTTGGGGAATGCAATCACGTCCCGTAAACTTCGGGCCCCGGCCATTAACATTATCAGGCGGTCGAGTCCAAAAGCTATACCGCCATGGGGGGGGGCTCCGAATTTAAACGCATCGAGAAGATACCCGAACTTTTCCTGGGCTTCTTCTTCACCGATCCCAAGCAACCTGAACATTTTACGTTGCAAGCCGGGTTCATGGATCCGGATCGATCCGCCACCGAGTTCATTCCCATTCAGCACAAGGTCATAAGCCCTGGCTTTTACCACTTCGGGTGTACTCTCCATTTTGTCAATATCATCATCAACCGGTGCAGTGAACGGGTGATGCAGAGCATGAAAGCGGGCGGATTCATCGTCCCAGGTTACCAGTGGAAATTCGGTAATCCACAGAAAGTGATCTTTCTCGGTATTGATCAAATTGTATCTTTTCCCCATCATCAGGCGCAAAATGCCCATCTGGTGGTACACCCTTGGAACAGAGCCCGCGAGAATCAGTACCAGGTCGTCAGAGCCGGCGCCGGCTTTTTGAGCCATTTTTTCAACTGTATCCTCATCCAGGAACTTGCCTACACTGCAGTTCCGCTTTCCGCTTTCCGATTTGATATAAATCAACCCGGCCGCCCCGGTTTGTGATTTTACTTCATCGGTAAGACGGTCGAGTGCTCCCCTTCCCATCGCACCCTGGCCTGGAACAGTAATTGCCACAACTTTCCCGCCGTCTTCAACTGTTTTGGAAAAAATCTTGAATCCGGATTTTCCCACAATCCCCGACAAGTCGGCAATCTTCATTTCAATACGGGTATCCGGTTTATCCGATCCATAAGACTCCATCGCTTCTTTATAGCTCATCCTGGGAAACGGTATCGGCAGATCAATTCCCATATGTTCTTTCCAGATGCGGACCATCAGTTTTTCATGGATGGCGAATACCGCTTCCTCGTCGACAAACGACATCTCTACATCGAGCTGGGTAAACTCTGGCTGGCGGTCGGCCCGCAGGTCCTCATCCCGGAAACATTTTACGATCTGGTAATAACGATCGAAACCCGAAACCATTAAAATCTGTTTGTAGGTCTGCGGACTTTGAGGAAGGGCAAAAAACTTACCGGGATTTACCCGGCTTGGCACCAGGTAGTCACGTGCGCCCTCCGGTGTACTTCTCATCAACATCGGTGTTTCTACTTCCGCAAAATCTTTCTCATGGTAGAAGTTCCGGATCGTGTGCGCCACTTTCGACCGAAGAAGCAGGTTGTCCTGCAATTTCTTTCTTCGCAAATCCAGGTAACGATAACGCAGCCGGATCTCTTCGCCGGTTTCGATATCATCCTTGATTTCGAATGGCGGCGTTTCGGCTTTGGAGTAAATCACAAGGTCAACTGCACGAACTTCGATCCTGCCGGTTTCCCTATCCGGATTGATATTTTCATTGTCCCGCTCGGTCACGCTGCCTTTGACCCCGATCACGTATTCTGATCGGAGCTGGTCGGCCTGTGCGTGAAGTTCCTTGTTTTTTTGATCAAACACGACCTGTGTTATCCCGTATCGGTCGCGCAGATCAATGAAAATGATTCCGCCAAGATCCCTGCGTACATCCACCCATCCGTTTAGAATAACTGTTTCATCCGTATGCTGCAGGTCGAGTTCACCGCAGTTATGCGTTCTTTTCCAGCTCATTAATTTTTTACTGTTTCAAGTGTTATTATTAAAGGAGATTCATCAAGGGGCAGAAAATAAACAATCTGATAACCATTCGCTTAGTGATATGTCGGAAGAAATCATTTGGATTTTCATTTTAAACAGTACCTGCAGTTTTATTCTCACCGGGTTAATCTGGTTTGTTCAGATTGTACACTATCCGTCTCTGCCAAAATTTCATCGGGCAGATTTCAAAAAGCACATTGGATTTCATAACAGACGCACAGCATACCTTGCTGCTCCGTTAATGCTGCTCGAACTGGTCACCAGTTTTACGCTTGCTTTGAAATCGGAAGCCTACTTTCTTTACCACCTTGTTGGTTTGATCCTGGTCATACTCATTTGGCTTTCCACATTCTTTATCCAGGCACCGATACATTTTAAATTACGAAAAGGTTACGATGATGAGCTGGTTAAACGGCTGACAGATGGCAACTGGCTGCGAACAATACTATGGTCTGTCAAAAGTCTGTTAGCGATGCATATCTTTTTGATTTTACTTTCAAATTAACATTCTGATCCTGATCAGTTTACATTTACACGGAATCTATTATATTAAGGCTATTCGCATTGCGTTTCATTATAGGGATACAGACATGGCTAAAGCTCAAATATTGGTTGCAGAAAGCAATGAAATCCTACTCGAAGGCATTACGATAATATTGAGCAACTCCAATTCGCTCCGCGTTGTAGACAAAGCTGTCACTGCCAAAGAGGCTGCTCAACTGTTCAAAAAACACACCCCGGATGTTTGTCTTGTTTCGGACACCCTTGAAGAACTGAATATTCACGAATTTATGCAGACAGTTTACGAGCACAACGAAGATGCCCGGGTGGTCATATTAACCAATACGATTGATGTCAACCAATTAAACCAGGCATTGAAAGCCGGAGTATCGGGATGTTTACTGAAAACGATTGATAAGAAACAGTTATGTGAATCACTCATTTCTGCTGCCAATGGAGATAAGGTATTCAGCAAGCAGATCACCAAACTGATGGCGAGTCACTATACCAATATGACTCAAAATAATTCAACTGAGGAAAAAGCTGCTCCAATCACCAAAAGGGAATCTGAAGTACTTCAGTTGATAGTGGATGGTTATACCAGCCAGGAGATCGCTGAACTATTGTATATCAGCCCGAGAACTGTTGAAACGCACCGTTCAAACCTGCTTCATAAATTAAATCAAAAAAATACTGCTGGTCTTGTACGATATGCCCTGGAAGAAGGGAGATTGAAGTAATTTGCAATTATACGTATATTCACGTATGTAAAATACGTGAATATAACTATTGCAGTGATGCCTTGATAGAATTAAGTTTTAATTGCAAATGGGGTAATAGCCGTCTGTAGATGATATTTAGCAGTCATTCTTGATTGAATGACTGCTAATTTTTTTATATAAGTGCTTATCATTCAATTGACTACATGTTAAAAGTAGTGTTATCGTTTTCATTTCTAAAATCTTCATCATTTTCTTTTCCGTGTCCAGAAGCAGGCCCGCTTCGCGAACGGTTTTCAAAAATTTGCGCTTGGATGAACTATAAAATGCCTGAATTCCGGATTTAAAATCTCATAAAATGGCACGGCTGATTCTCCGGCAGCTGAACGACATGCAGGACTTTATCAGACCACTTTTCTCTATCCCGACGGGAAAGTTCTGACGGTGATGGTAATGTGATTGATTGATAGATGCTTGAAACTCATGGAATGGTTTTCATAATTATTTAGTTTAATATCAAATAATGCATATCCATATTAATAGAGGAGCACAGTATGAAAACTCATCATAAAGGAATTCATCACATCACGGTACTTGCCGGGGATGCTCAACGGAATGCCGAATTCTATGTAGAAACTCTTGGAATGCGATTGGTAAAAAAATCTGTAAATCAGGATGATCCGGGTACATACCATCTGTTTTACGGGAATGCAGGCGGCACACCTGGATCCGGCCTCACGTTTTTCCCCTGGCCGATGGCACGTCAGGGTAAACCCGGATTAGGGGAAGCAGTCAAGGTCGCGCTTGCAGCTCCCTCCAACTCGCTGGAATTTTGGGCCGAACATTTTGGAGAAAAAGGAATTGACTTTGACGGCCCTTACGAGCGGTTTGGTCAGCAGGCGATCGGTTTTAAAGATCCTGACCGTCTGCAACTGGAACTGGTGTTTGATAAACAGTCTGAAGAGATACCAGGCTGGGAAAAAAGCACCGTACCTGCTGAATACAACATACGAGGCTTCCGCGGGACCACACTCCGGTTGAATGAACATGAACCCACTGCCGAGATCTTAAAAAACGTCTTTGAATTTGATGAAACCGAACATACAGGCAACAGATGGCATTACACAACCGATGCGCCGGTCGGAGGATCGGTAATTATTGAAACGGAAGAACCTAAACCTTCAGCAAACGGGCGGGGGATTGTCCACCATGTGGCCTTTCGTGCCGCAGATGATAACGAGCTGACTGCCCTGCGTAAAAAAGTGATTGACATGGGACTTCATCCCTCGGAAGTTATAGACCGGCACTGGTTTCACTCCGTTTATTTCCGGACTCCCGGCGGGGTATTGTTTGAAATAGCAACAGATGGCCCCGGCTACGAAGTGGATGAAGATCCTGATAAACTGGGACAGAAATTAATCCTTCCACCCTGGCTCGAATCCAAAAGGGAGATGATAGAGAAAAGGTTGCCCGAGATTCGTGTTTGACATATAACACTCCGAAAGGCAACTTTCATCGAAGTATACCAATCCCGGCCCCTTCAGAAGGGTACAGCCGGGTTTGGGTTCTGCGATAAACCAGGATAAAAGTACATTTTATCAGGACCTGGCATCCGCCATGGTGGACAAAGAAAAAATCACACCAACATAAAATTTTCCATGAAAATCACTCGATTATATACCGGACCGGACGATGAGTCTCATTTTGAAGACATTGAAATTGATCTTAATGATGCAGGGGATATTGGTCACCTTTCCGAACAGATGGAAGCCACTGGCATTATTTTTCGGAAAACAGGCCCCGAGTATGACTACGATTGGCACAATGCACCGCAACGTCAATATATTATCATGCTGGATGGTGCCGTGGATGTGGAAATCGGGGATGGAACCGTTCGGCGTTTTTCAACCGGTGATATATTACTGGTAGAAGACACTACTGGCCGTGGACATAAGAGCAAGTCAGTCAATAATGAATCCCGTTTGTCCGTTTTTGTGACACTCGACTAATTAGTTCTCTAGACTCGAATAAAAAGGATAATTTCGGTTTGCAAAGACTAAACAATATTACCAGCCGATCCCTTTAATACTTCTTTCATTTCAAAAGTTAGTAAGCATTTAAACCCAGTTTCTGAGTTTCCGATGTGGAGATCTGCATGCAACTGATTGCTTAATATTTTAATGAGAGTAATACCCAGTGATTGAGTCTTCGAGAAATTAAAATCTTCAGGCACCCCTATTCCATCATCTTCAACGGATAAGTAAATATCGCCATCTTGACGGGTAAGTGTGACATAAATAGTTCCTTGTTCCCGGTCAGGAAAAGCATATTCCAGTGAGTTGGAAATCAATTCATTCAATATTAACCCACAAGGAATGGCCTGGTTAATATTCAAGGCAATATCGTCGATATTCAATGTGAATTGAGGGTTAAATCTCTCTGTTTGTATCGTTTTTTGAATAGCTGAAATAAATTCTTCGACATAGCCTTTGAAAGAAATTTTTGATAATGATTCAGATTGATAAAGCATTTCGTGGATTTTCGCCATGGACTTAATTCTCAATTGACTGCTGCGAACAAACCTTTTTGTTGTTTTACCGTTACCCTGATAAAGTTCCAGCTCAAGCAGTCCGGAAATAACTGCAAGGTTATTTTTTACCCGATGGTGAATCTCCATAAGTAGAGTCTCTTTTTCCCGCAGGGATATTTTAATGAACTCTTGATCTTGTTTCTCTTCTGTGATGTCCCGTTTGATCCCCACCCAATATTTGTCGTCTGAGGTATCGTTATTAATCGGAAAAATGGAAATGCTGCTCCAGAACTTATCACCGTTCTTCTTGTAATTGATCAGTTGTGCATGGCCGGGCTGGTTGGACTGTAAGGCATTTCTTAATTTGTCCAGTTCTTTTTTGTCTGATTCCGACCCCTGCAGGATTTTAGGAGATTTTCCTATCACCTCTTCTTTTGAATATCCCGTCATCTTTTCGTATGCTTCATTTACGAAAATAATAGTTTCTTTCTCAGAGGCCCCTTGTGCAGGTGCATCCGTAACGACTACTGCATCCGTGGCATATTCTACGATTTTCTGAAAAACAGATTTATCCATAGCCCCTCACTTAATTTATTTCAGACTTTTTATCTTATGAAACATGCTCTCTCCGATTGTCTTACAGAGTATTTTTTAAAAATAGAAGGAATATTATAAAGATCATTTCCAAACAAGATAGAAAGGATCGTAATTATTCCTTTTGGTTTTGAGATTATGTAAATAGAGTTCTTGTTAAACAGTCTTTTCCGGGAAGGTTGCTTTTTTAATAATTATTATGTTTGGTTATATATTCCATAGTATTGACTCGCATTGCCAATTAGATAGTAGTCTCAAGAGGAGCAATCTCTGTTTTATTTTTACATGGGTTACAGGTAACTGTCCTGAATCCGTTTCAAATGCCCCTCAAAAAAATCAACCCCAAAGTATTTAAATTACAATAGGGTTTTTAATTCCGTAGCGTGGGAGGGAGTCGAACCCTCGGCCTCCGGGTTATGAATCCGACGCTCTTACCACCTGAGCTACCACGCCATTTCTATTCACTGGAACAGATCGTTTTCATAAACAAAACAGACTTAAATATAACACTTTTCATTTGCAATGGTGAAGTGTTAATTAAAAAAATATTCTTTTTAATCACCCTTCCGGGAAGCCGGAAAAACCGCAAGTTTCTTATTCCCCGTTGAAAATTGATAATAAATCCATAAAACGATCTTTAACTTGAGACGAATCAAACCTATTTTATACTGCTTTTTTAGCACTGAAGTAACTGAAGTATAAGACGGACTGAACTCAATCAAAGTAATTTATGGCGAAAAAAATAACCAATCGCAATGACGATTATTCCCAATGGTATCTTGATGTTGTCAAGCATGCAAAGCTGGCCGACCACTCTCCTGTTCGCGGTTGTATGGTGATACGTCCCAACGGTTTCGCATTGTGGGAAAATATGAAAAAAGCCCTAGATGATATGTTCAAGGAGACCGGTCATGAAAATGCTTATTTTCCCTTGTTTATCCCAAAATCGTTTCTTTCCAAGGAGGCACAGCATGTGGAAGGCTTTGCAAAGGAATGCGCTGTAGTCACACACAGCCGTCTGCGAAGCACTACCAACGGAGTTGAGGTGGACCCGGATTCGAAGCTGGAAGAAGAACTGATCGTACGCCCCACCTCCGAAACCATTATCTGGGACGCTTACCGCGGCTGGATTCAGTCATACCGTGATCTGCCAATTCTGATCAACCAATGGGCCAATGTGGTCCGCTGGGAAATGCGGACTCGTCTATTTCTTCGAACTATGGAATTTCTATGGCAGGAAGGGCACACCGCTCACGCAACAAAGGAGGAAGCCGTGGAAGAAACCCTGCAAATGCTGAATGTGTACAAAACCTTTGCCGAAGAGTTTATGGCTATGCCGGTCAAGACCGGGGTAAAAACCGAATCGGAACGTTTCGCCGGTGCGGTAGATACCTATTGTATTGAAGCCCTCATGCAGGATGGTAAAGCCCTGCAGGCCGGAACATCCCATTTTCTGGGTCAAAATTTTGCCAAAGCGTTTGATGTCACTTTCCAGGACGACGACGGGGAACATAAACACGTTTGGGCTACGAGCTGGGGCGTTTCCACACGCCTGGTGGGAGGATTGATTATGACACATTCCGACGACAGTGGCCTGGTTCTCCCTCCCAAACTTGCCCCTGTACAGGTTGTGATTGTCCCGATTTACAGGAATGAAGATCAGCGTAAATCCGTCCTCGACTATGCTGATCCAATTTACCGGGAAATCAAGGCAGCCGGTATATCTGTGAAACTTGACGACCGGGACCAGTATAAACCCGGATTCAAATTTGCCCAGCACGAAGCCGAAGGGATCCCTCTGCGCATTGCCGTAGGACCAAGAGACATTGAGAATAATAATTTGGAGCTGGCACGGCGTGATACTCGTGACAAGAATATTGTCAGCCGGGAAAACATCGCCGCCAGAATTTCTGAAACCCTGGACTTGATTCAATCGGATCTGTTGGATGCTGCGAAAAAACGAACGACAGATCGAACCCGGAATACAGATTCCTACGAAGATTTTAAAGAGGAAATCGAAAAAGGTGGATTTATTTACGCTCATTGGGATGGAACCGCCGAAACCGAGGAGAAAATCAAGGATGAAACCAAAGCCACAATCAGGCTCATTCCGCTTGAAGACGGTTCTCCCGGAAAATGTATAATTTCGGGTAAACCATCTAAAAAACGGGTGCTTTTTGCCCGTTCATATTGATATACCCTCACAGCTTAGTAACCGTTCTCAAACCATGACCTTCGAAAAACTGCCATATTCTTTTCAAATCGGTACCGGATCCCAGAGCCGTGAAACCGATCGTCAAACGATTGAGGATTTTGGAATCGATGGGTTTACCCTGATGGAAACGGCGGGGTTGCAGGCAGCCGGATTAATCGCGAATCATTTTCCCGGTCGTTCTAACGGACTTTTTGTCTGTGGAAAAGGAAACAATGCCGGGGATGCACTTGTTGTGGCCCGGTATCTGTCGATTCATCACCGGCACCGCTGTCACATCGTATTTGTAAGCGGAGTTAATGAGTTGTCACCCGACGCGGAAAAGAATTACCAGTTGCTGAAAAAATTATCCGGTCAAACAAATGAAATTCACTTTTTATCTGCAATCGGTGAACTCGGCAAGAAGGATCTTTCAGGATTTGATTATGTGGTCGACGGCCTGCTCGGCACCGGCCTTACCACCGACCTGCGCACCCCGTTTGACCAGGCTGTCAAACTAATCAACAGACTGAATTGTACGGTATATACGATGGATATCCCAACCGGCCTTCATGCCGATAAAGGGATTCCCATGCCTGAAGCTGTCCGGGCGAACCACACACTGAGTTTTGGGATCAGGAAACTGGGATTCTATCTTGGCAGCGGTCCGGAATACACAGGGCAGATACATCCCTTTGACCTTTCCTTTCCGGCACATCTGCGAGAATACACCTGTTCCCTGCTTTCGCCCGAATCGGACAGCTATTTACCCACCATTCATCGCAAAGCCCGTCATAAGTACGCAGACCGGGTTGTCTATATCATTGCCGGTTCTGAAGGATTGACAGGAGCCGCTATCATGGCCTCGAGAAGCAGTTGGTCGTCGGGAGCAGGAGCCGTCATTCTGATTACACCCAAAGGCCTGCTGAACATCTACGAGCAAACACTTCCTGAAATAATCAAGGCTCCGGTGGGATATGACTCCGATTTCCATTTTAAATCCGGTCACCTGGAATCTGTAACAGAAATCCTTTCCCAAAAACAGGGGGTTTTACTGATTGGGCCCGGGCTTGGCCGTAACCCGGATACGATCGCTTTTACGAAACAGTTATTGACATCCTTTAAAGGTACTGTCCTTATTGACGCAGATGCGTTGTATGCCCTGGAGGATAGTGGTAAGCCTGAAGAATCCGACTGGGTTCTAACCCCACATCCGGGGGAAGCTGCTGCTCTCAGGGGTAAACCGTTCACCGATGACTATGAACGGATCAATTGGTCTGCTGAGTTCAGCATACAAAAAGGAATCACCCTGGTATCCAAGGGATCTCCCACGTTTATTGGAACCAAATCCGGTGAAAACTATTTAACCGGCTATGATACTCAAATATTTTCGAGAGCCGGATTCGGAGATATCCTTGCCGGCTCGATTTCTGCATATATCGCTATCACGAATGATCCATCCTGGAGTTCGGCCAGGGCTTTACTGGATGGCTATCGGAAAGCGACAGAGATTGAGAAGCGAACCGGGAAGCCCCTTAAACCAATTGACCTTTTATGATTGTCCAGTTAATTGATTTCCTTGAGAGACACAAATATCTGCTTTACCTGGCACTCAGTTTACTCACCATTGTAACGATTGCCCTGACTTTACTGCCTCCGGAGCATATTTCCAATCAACCTCTGTTCCAGTATGATAAACTTGGGCACGCTCTCATGTTTGGATCCTGGACATTTCTTCTCGGGTTGATTCAACTCGTATCAGACCGTAAGCCGTTACCCCTCTTTTATATTTTTATGGCCGGAAGCCTGTTCGGTATTACGATCGAAATCCTGCAAGAAGTTCTCCCGGTAGACCGCAATATGGATCCTTATGATGCCATTGCAGATGTTTCCGGATGCCTTGCAGCCATCATTTTTTTAAAAATTATTACATCTAGATTACCGACAAGGGCAAAAAAGAAGGAACAATAACATCTTTTTTCCTGTTAGAATATATGTATGTCAGCAACTTGAATATTTAGTTCAATTTTCTGAAATTTAAGCGCTGCTTAATTAGATTTTAATTTCAATGCAATTTCAAGGAGAACGATCTCTTATGACTACCAGAAAGAAACCTGAAGCGGATTTACGCAAATATCATACGGTTTTTCTGCAAATCGGTCTTTTGGCAACACTGGTGATATTTATTGTTGCCGTTAATGTCGACTGGCGAGGTGGAGAAACTGAAGAGTATGTGATGGATGAACAAGAAGTAATAGAGATGGAAGAAATCATCCAGACAGAGCACATCGAAACACCACCCCCGCCACCAAGGCCTCCTGTTCCACAGGAAGTTCCTGATGACGAAATTATCGATGATGATGTCGATATGAGTATGTTTGACCAGGACGGTTTTGGTGATGAAATGTCTATGCCACCACCCCCTGAAGAAGAAGAGGAAGAAGAGGAAGATTTCTTTACGGTGGTAGAACAGATGCCTGAGCTGATTGGTGGACTTCAAGAGCTTCAAGCAGGTATTAATTACCCTGAACAAGCTCGAAGAGCAGGAATTGAAGGACGTGTTTATGTCCAGTTCATTGTAAACGAGCAAGGTGAAGTCGAAAATCCCCAGGTTATCCGCGGGATTGGAGGAGGTTGTGATGAAGAAGCGGTACGCGCTGTACAAAACGCTGAATTCCGTCCTGGAATGCAGCGAGGACGGCCGGTACGTGTTCAGTACAGTTTGCCCATTGTTTTCAGGCTCCAAAACTAAATTACAAAGTTTTAAAACTAAACTGAATGTAAAGCGTGGTCGTTACTGGCCACGCTTTTTTTATTTTATTTTAATTCATTTCGCAAAAAAATAATAAATCAAGTAAAGCATTCGTTTGGCATCTTACCGATAAATAGAGTATAATTATGTCGGTCTACCCTTAACGAAGCTTTTTAGCGAAATGAAAAAAAGAAAAAATCCGGAAGCAGATCTTCGTTCATACTATACAGTATTTATGCAGATCGGACTTCTTTTAACGTTGGTAATATTCATCATTGCCGTAAATGTTGACTTTAGGAGCGGCCCTATTCAAGAGTATGTGCTGGATGAGCAGGAAGTTATTGAGATGGAGGAGATCATTCAAACACAACATATTGAAACACCACCGCCACCCCCTCGTCCACCCGTGCCCATAGAGGTACCTAATGACGAGATTATTGAAGATATTGACTTCCAGATCGATGCTGAGCTCTCATTGGGCAATCCTCTGGATCTACCACCTCCTCCACCAGATCAAGATGATGAACCTGAAGAGGATTTCTTTGTGGTTGTAGAGCAGATGCCGGAATTGATTGGCGGACTTGCGGAGCTTCAAAGCAGAATCCGCTATCCGGAAATGGCCCGACGTGCCGGAATTGAAGGCCGTGTTTACGTCCAGTTCATTGTGAACGAACAAGGTGAAGTCGAAAATCCCCAGGTTATCCGCGGGATTGGAGGAGGTTGCGATGAAGAGGCAATCAGGGCTGTTCAAACTGCCCAGTTCAGACCAGGAATGCAACGAGGACGGCCTGTTCGTGTACAATACAGCCTTCCGATCGTATTCAGATTACAGAACTAGAACTGAGGCATCTGAACGAACAAAACAAAGACTTTTTGTTACTGCAGCATGATCCGCTTGCTTATCTCCAATAACAGGAATGGTAAGCAGGGATCAGGGTAACGTAGAGATTACAAGCAAATATCTAATCCGTGTGGATCGGTCAATTTCCAAATGACTTCTGCACGGATTTTTTTATAACATTTTATTTCCAAAGTCTTCTAAAACATCCTGAAGGTTCGGGAAACCAACGAGTTTCTTTGCCTGTCCCAATGTACACCACTCCAACTCTTCAATCTGTTCTTCCTTTTGAGGCTGCAATCCCGACTCATTATCCATGATTTTCATGGCAAACCAACGGGTAGTCTTGCCATAATTTATTTCGTTCTGGCGATACTCATGGTAGGTATCAATCAGTTGCTTGCTCAATTCCACTTCTGATGCCCCGATTTCTTCCATCACTTCTCTGACCGCACATTCGTTAAATGTTTCATGATCCTCTTTTTTCCCTTTCGGAAGATCCCATATTCCCCGCCTGAAGATCAGTAAAACCTCTGTTTTCCCATGATTGTATCGAAAGGGTACTCCTCCTCCGGCTTTAATCTTCTGAACTTTCATCTCCGTTTTTTTCTTTTTCCGGCCCATTGTTTACCTCCCCTTCACCCATTTCTTTTTCATCTGCATAATTAAGGCGCAAATTGGTCAGCGTCTGGGTCATATATTCTTTAAGTTCTTTCGGTAAATTGCCGTCGGTGTACTTCTGCAACATATTTAACGTATCTATTGCAAATTTTGCCGATTTCAGATCCCTTTCCACCTGATCTGTAGCCGGATTTTTAATTTTGCCCATTCCCATCATGGCTATTTGCTGGTGTTGTTGAATGAGCATTACAAACAACAGCTGTTCCTGCTGATCCTTGTTAAGTTTGTCTCCGTTATTCGGTACTTTCATATCTGTTCTTGCCTTTTGGTTTTTGCATTTTTAAATGACTGAATAAATCCATTCGGAAAATTATAAATCGTTGTTTTTTATAAGATAACAGGCTCTATTATTTTTTTTATGCAAATTAGGGATTAAACCTGAGATAGAATTAAAGAATCCGTATTATTTAGCGCAATTAAAAATAACAAAAAGCGGACTTCATGGCTATTATTCACCCTTTTAAAGGCTGGTTGCCAAAACCAGATAAAGCTTCTGAGATATCGTGTGTTCCCTATGACGTCATTAATACTAAAGAAGCCCTACAAATGGCACAAGGGAAACCCGAAAGTTTTTTACATGTGATCCGGCCGGAAATCGATCTGCCGGCTGGAACTCCATTTAATGCTGACGAGGTATACGAAAAGGGAGCGGAAAACCTGCGTAATCTGTTGGAAAGCGAGAGTATGCTCCAGGACGAGAATCAGAGTTTTTATATCTATCAGCTTGAAACTAAAGATCGTAAACAAACCGGGATATTCACCTGTGTATCCGTTGAGGATTATGACAACGATGTAATTCTGAAACATGAATTAACCCGCCCGGACAAAGAAGACGACCGAACCCGTCATATCTTGACACAATCGGCTCATGCGGAACCGGTGATGCTGACATTCCGGGATACAACTGATGTTTCTTCACTCATGGAAAAAGAAATGATCACCTCTCCTCCGTTTATTGAGTTCCAATCGGACGATGGGGTGTGGCACAGAATATGGAAAATGGAGGCTAAAGCCGATCTGTCTGAAGCTTTCTCTGAGATTCCGAAATTATATGTGGCTGACGGACATCACCGCTGTAAAAGCGCCTCAAGGGCAGCGGAAGAGCTGAGGGAAAAGCATTCCACTCACCCCGGAGAAGCTGAATTTGAGTACTTTCCTGCCGTTCTTTTCCCTATCGATCAGATGAAAATTTTACCCTATAACAGAGTCATTAAATCGATCAGCGAGAATCAGTTCAACCAGCTGAAAAAGCAATTTACTTTATCAGAAGGTGCTAATGCCACTCCAGCAAAAAAGGGGGATGTTTCGATATATTATGCCGGTCATTGGTATGGGATGACCCTGCCACAACCGAAGAAAAAAGATGCTGTTTCAAGTCTCGATGCATCCAGGCTTCAAAACAGTATACTTTCACCGATCTTTGACATCAAAAATCCGAGGACCGATGCCAATATCGATTTTGTTGGCGGAATCCGCGGTACATCCGAACTCGAAAAAAGAGTTGACCAGGGAGATGTTGACCTGGCTTTCAGCATGTACCCGACTTCCATTGAAGAGCTAGTACATGTCTCGGATGAAGGACTTCTGATGCCTCCAAAATCTACCTGGTTTGAACCCAAGTTACGATCAGGACTTATCATTCATACTTTTTAACTTAGTCTGAGAAAACATGAAACGCGTTCACAATTTCAGCGCCGGACCTGCTGCACTGCCGGCCGAAGTACTCAAAAAAGTGCAAACCGAATTACTGGATTATAAGGGCAAAGGTCGATCTATCATGGAAATGAGCCATCGTAGCCCGGAATACTCTGAAATACACGAACAAGCCGGTGAAAAGCTGAAAAAGCTATTAAATGCCGGCGAGGGGTGGAATGTGCTGTTTCTAACCGGCGGGGCGAGTACCCAATTCATGATGATTCCAATGAATGTACTTAACAAAGAAAGAACCGCCGATTATATCAATACCGGGTCCTGGTCGACCAAAGCTATCAAGGAAGCAAAATATTTTGGAAATGTGCATGTCCCTTATTCCAGTGAAGATCTCAATTTCACGCGGGTTCCGACAGATAACGACCTTAATCTTTCCGATCATGCCACTTATCTCCATTTTACTTCCAACAACACAATCTTTGGCACCCAATTTCCCAAAGAACCTGCAAGTAACGGAGCTCCATTGGTATGTGATGCATCATCCGATTTCCTTTCCCGACCGGTAGATCTGGACCGGTATGGGGTGATCTATGCCGGAGCCCAAAAAAACCTGGGGCCTGCAGGGGTAACCATTGTGATGATTCATGACAGGTTCCTGGAAAACGTACTTCCCGATCCAAAACCCACAATTCTGAAGTACCAGACTCACCTGGAAAAAATGTTCAACACCCCTCCGGTGTTTGCAGTCTATACCGTGAATTATGTACTCGATTGGATTAGTGAAAAAGGAGGAGTCAATGCTTTTGCTGAAATCAATGAAGAAAAAGCTTCCCTGTTATATAATGAAATAGACAGGGATGAATTTTACAGGGGAACCGCTGAAAAAGCTTCCCGATCGCGTATGAATGTAACCTTTCGTCTTTCCAGTGAAGAGCTGGAAGCTGAATTCCTGAAAGAAGCTGCAGATGAAGACCTGGTGACATTGAAAGGACACCGAAGCGTAGGCGGTATTCGAGCCAGTATCTACAACGCATGTGACATGGAGAGCGTCCAGACTCTCGTCAGCTTTATGAACGATTTCCGCGATCGTAAAGGGTGAATTTTAGCATCGTATAAAACTAAATAAAGCCTTTGGCACCAAGTCGCCGAAGGCTTTATTTTTCTCTTCGCAATAAGCAGCTTTACAATAACCCGAAAATTGTGAGTATATGATCCAGGCTATTCGGTACAAAAAAGATCATATAGATCACTCCCCATAACGAACCGGCTATATGCGCTTCGTGATTGATTTTACCCCTTCTCCGGTTACTTTCATAGATACTGTAACCAAGATACAGCATAGCAAACAACCAGGCGGGAATCGCCACCGGAAAAAAAATCAGATATAGATTCTCCGTGGGAAAAATAAATATAAATGCAAACAGAACACTTCCAACCGCTCCTGAAGCACCAATGGTAGCATAAGTCGGATCATCCCGAAATTTGACAAGTGTGGGCAGTGAAGAGATCAAAATCCCGCTCAGATAAACCGTTACCATGTGAACCGGCCCGAGTGTACGTTCCAGTTCCATACCAAAAAAGAACAGTACAAACATATTAACCAATAAATGAGGAAAGTTGGCATGCAAAAAGCCGGATGTCATCAATTCATGCCAGCTCTTCTTTCTCAGAGTGCGGTAAGGACGCAACATCCCCCAATCCTGCAGTCGCGGAGTTAGATAAAGAGCCATTAGTGAAATAACCGAAGTCAGTGCAATGATTATCAGGGTAACCGTCATAGCACACAAAGATAGAGAATGATGTTGAAATAAAAAGTGATTGATTCGGCAAACTCATATTGGCTATATTTAAAACTGCACATGCCGAAGTAGCTCAGGGGTAGAGCAACGCTCTCGTAAAGCGTAGGCCGGCGGTTCGAATCCGCTCTTCGGCTCAACCGAAAAATCAACCTGAAACAGGTATAAAGCCCGATTATTGGGGAATGTATTTATTAGAATACCCTAATTAAAATTATTCTGTTAAATGCGATAATTTGATTCAATAGGGTCATTAATTACGACATCAAATGCATTAACCCTTATGAAGATTATTATGGGAGGAAAAAGTATCATTACAGGTTTGATTATCACATTGGGACTGCTTGTATACATTCCTTTTTCCGATTTTAGCATTGGTAGCCAGGAGAGGTCTGGCTTTGGTGAAGGGATTACCGAAACTTCAGCACAGGATCATGCTGAAAAAGTGAAGTCAGTGGTTTCATCCGATGCCGTTGAGCATATGGAAGCGGATCATCCTTACCTGAATACAATTAACTGGATGATTCTTCAACCCAGGGATTTGTCATCTGTCAATGTAACAACGACGGCAAAATCGCAAGCAAACGAAGTTTATTTTACTTATCAGTGTGGCGATGAGGAAATAAATTCCAAATCGATTCCGGCCGAGGGTGTTGTTGAGAATGCTGTTGAATGGGATTGCAAAGAACTGATGACCACGCATATCAAAGCAGTAGGTGATGACACTACTTATGCTTCTTATTATACCATTGATATGGAATTTATCAATAACCTGGGGTTCTGACAATACTGCTATACATACACGTTAACGCTTTTTTTGTCTGATCATCGCTTTTTTTCTTATTATTCAGATCCATCTAACACCATTTGCACCTTAAAAAAACTATGTAATGACAGGATTACACTACCCTATCCTGCCCCTGATCTATATTCTGACTTTTGGTATCCTGCTAACTTCCTGCGGTGTAGTACGTACCGGAACTGTTGCAACAGGCCCTGTTTATGACGAAAGTCTTGAAGCAGGGGTAATGCTCCATGCTGGTATAGCAAGCTGGTATGGGCCTAAATTCCACGGAAGAACCACGGCAAACGGAGAAACCTATAATATGGATGATTTTACGGCCGCACACAAAACCATGCCTTTTAATACAGTTGTGAGAGTATTAAACCGGGAAAATGGGAAAAGTGTGGATGTTCGCATTAACGACCGGGGGCCGTATGTCGGAGACAGAATTATCGACCTCTCCCGCAGAGCCGCTGAGGAGATCGATATGATCGGATCAGGAACTGCCCAGGTTGAGGTATTTTTTTTACAGGAAGGAGACAGACCGGTAACCAGTGAAAATAGCAGCAGCCCTGAAACTTTTACCGTTCAGCTTGCGTCATTTGATAACCGTAGGAGTGCGGAAGTCAAAGTTTCGGAAATTAACGGGTCTGAAGTGTTTAGAACCAATTTCGGCGGCACTATTGTCTACCGTGTCTACTTTGGTACTTATACAGATCAAAATGAAGCAGAAAGAGCCCTGAGAGAACTGCAAAGACGAGGACACAACGGATTTGTCAAACAAAAAGAAAACTGAATCATTTGCCGGCCTGCCGTGCCTTTCAATTGCTTTATAATCAAAAAGGGCCTTTCCTTTCGGAGAGGCCCTTTCCTATCTTAATTACGGTTCAACAAATTATTTTTTCTTGTCATCTTCATCTTCTTCATCGACGACTTCAAAATCAGCATCCACGGCTTCTTCTCCTTCTTCAGATTTTGCCTCTTCAGCGCCTGGGGCACCGTTATCGGCTGCTCCCTCGCTGGCCTTTTGCTGATCCTGCTCAGTTGCCTGGTAAATCTCCTGTGAAGCATTTGCCCATGCCTGGTTTACCTCTTCAATCAGACTTTCGAGTTGATCGAAGTTTTCTTCGTTCTTAGCTTTCTCAAGATTTTCGATCGCTTCGTTGATCTTGGTTTTATTCCCATCGGAAATCTTGTCGCCATATTCATCGAGCTGTTTCCTGGTTGAAAAGATAAGGTTGTCGGCCTGATTCATCTTCTCGACCTGTTCACGGATCTTTTTATCTTCTTCGGCATGGTCTTCAGCAGACTCACGCATTTTTTCCACCTCTTCATCGGATAGTCCGGAGCTCTGTTCAATTCGTATACTCTGTTCCTTCCCGGTACCTTTATCCTTCGCACTTACACTAAGCACACCATTAGCGTCAATATCGAAAGTTACTTCGATCTGAGGTACACCCCTGGGTGCCGGCGGGATACCATCCAGATGGAACCGTCCAAGTGTACGGTTATCCTGAGCCCTGGCCCTTTCACCTTGTAAAACGTGTATCTCCACGCTGCTTTGGTTATCGGCGGCAGTAGAAAAGACTTCTTTCTTGCTGGTCGGGATTGTAGTATTGGATTCAATCAGCTTTGTCATCACACCACCAAGGGTTTCAATACCGAGTGTTAACGGTGTAACATCCAGCAATACCACATCATCAACATCACCGGAAAGTACGCCACCCTGGATTGCAGCGCCTACAGCTACCACTTCATCCGGGTTCACGCCCTTGCTCGGATCCTTGCCAAAAAACTCTTTCACTACTTCCTGAATTTTTGGAATCCGTGTGGATCCACCGACAAGAATCACCTGGTCGATATCCTTTTTGGAAAAACCGGCATCTTTCATCGCTTTCTCACAAGGTTTGATAGTCCGCTTAACAAGATCATCGATCAACTGCTCAAATTTGGAGCGGGTCAAATCGATATTCAAGTGTTTCGGCCCTGAATCGGTTGCTGTGATAAACGGCAGATTAACATTGGTTTTTTGTGACGAGGAGAGTTCGATCTTGGCTTTTTCAGCCGCATCTTTAAGCCTCTGCATGGCCATTGGATCTTTTCTGAGATCAATACCTTCATCTCTTTTGAATTCATCAGCCAAAAAGTTGATCACCTTCTGGTCAAAATCATCCCCTCCGAGGTGTGTATCGCCGCTGGTTGATTTTACTTCAAATACACCGTCACCAAGTTCGAGTATCGATACATCGAATGTACCTCCCCCAAGGTCGTACACAACGATGGTTTGATCGTCGTTTTTCTTGTCAAGACCATAGGCAAGTGAGGCAGCGGTTGGCTCGTTAATGATCCTCTTGACTTCGAGGCCGGCTATCTTACCAGCTTCCTGGGTAGCCTTTCTTTGAGCATCATTAAAATAGGCAGGTACAGTAATAACTGCTTCTGTTACTGTCTCCCCCAGGTACTCTTCAGCTGTCTGTTTCATTTTTTGCAGAACCATCGCTGAAATTTCCTGCGGAGCATACATTCGGTCGTCAATTTGGACCCTTGCCGTACCATCGTCGCCTTTCGTTACTTTGTAGGACACCTGTCCGATTTCATCTTTTACCTCGGCATATTTTCTTCCCATAAATCTCTTGATGGAGGAAACGGTTTTCTCCGGATTGGTAATTGCCTGCCGCTTGGCCGGTGCTCCAACCAATCGCTCTCCGTCTTTCGAGAATGCAACCACCGACGGAGTTGTTCTGCCACCCTCCGAGTTTTGTATTACGAGAGGCTCATTGCCCTCCATCACGGAGACGCATGAGTTCGTAGTTCCCAAGTCAATTCCTATTATCTTACCCATAATTTTGTTTCTTTTATTGTTGGTTTTAAAATCGTTTCGTTTAATAAACTGTTTACCTTACAGATCGATTCACAGAGAATGTACTCCGTATTGTTTCCCGGCCAGCGATCAGGGCCGGTTTATTGAATCGGTATCGATTCCCCTTCCTTGTCTTCGCCTTTTTTCGGCAAACTGACCGATAACACACCGTTTTTAAAACTTGCGGATGTATCCGATGCGCTGATATACTCGGGCAGGGCAAAAGAACGCGAGAAAACTCCCGCTTTTCTTTCTTTACGTTTCAAATTTTCACCTTCCTGAAGTTGAAGTTCTCGTTCACCGCTGACCCGAAGTACATTGTCTTTTAATGCAATACGAATCTGATTTTTATTCATACCGGGCAGATCGATTTCAATCCTGAATTCGTTTTCGGATTCCACAATATCAGAATCAGGTAAAAAATCTCCTTCCATATCGTGTACCGGTACGATTTTTTCGACAAACTCCTGTATGTCGCGTCCGAGGCGCGACAGTTTCTTTTCGATATCTATTGTAAATTCATTCATCATTCTATCAGGTTTTCTTTTACTGATGCAACGATGATGCCAAGAAAAGAATGGGCTTCCATAAACTGACTTATTGGCATGGAAGCGTAGTTTACCGGGGTGGGCTTGTCAGAAATACACGTATTAACGTGTCAGTCGGTCAAGGTCCGACCAAAATCCGGGATAAGAGATGGCTGTACATTCCGCATGTTCTATTTTTGATACACCGTCAGCCATCAATGCCATTACAGCAGCCGACATTGCAATACGATGATCATGTTCGCTGTCGTATACGGTATTTTCCGGTATGTGGCTTCCTTGTCCTTGAATGACAATGCCGTCTGCTCTCATTTCGAATTTTTCACCAGCGGCAGATAACAACCTTTCCATTGCGTGCAGGCGGTCTGTTTCTTTATGACGCAATTCACTTGCACCGGTAATCTCGGACCGTCCTTCTGCAAAACACATAGCTACCATCAATATCGGTAACTCATCGATACAATTTGGAATTAGTGAAGGATCGAGTTTGACTGCTCTCAGTCCCGAACTACGCACCGTGACGGTACCCATCGGTTCGTCGAACTGATCCTCTTTAACAGCGATTTCGATATCGGCACCCATCTGCTGCAGGATCTGAAGGGCTGCTGTACGACTTGGATTCAGCCCCATATCTTCAAGAACAATTTCAGCGTCAGGATGAATTGATCCGGCTACCAGCCAGAAAGCAGCGGCTGAAAAATCGCCGGGAATCCGGTAATTTTGCCTGGGAAGGGGATGATTACGGTTGCTTCTTATAAACGTAGTGTTTCCGGAGACTTCCACCGGTAATCGCAATAACCGTTCTGTATGATCGCGGCTGGGAACCGTTTCTATGATCTCTGTCTCTTTGTCTGCGAACAGGCCGGCCAGAAGAACGGCCGATTTGAGCTGGGCACTGGCTATGGGCAACGGATAGCGGATGCCCCGGATGCCTTCACCTCTTTCAATCTGAAGAGGTGCATATTCTCCGTCTCGTCCTTCAATTTTTGCCCCCATGCTGTTTAGCGGAGTAATGATTCTTTTCATTGTCCGTTTGCTCAGCGACTCATCCCCTGTTAACCGGCATTTTACACCGGCACCCGATAAAATACCGGACAGAAGGCGCATGGTTGTACCTGAATTACCACAATCCAGATCCTGTTCGGGGTTCTGCAATCCATTTCGCCCAACCCCCTGAATCCGAACATATCCATCACTTGATTCTACCTGGACCCCGAGCTGTTTCAGACAGGAAAGAGTACTTTGAGGATCGGCAGCATCTGAATAGTTTTCAATACGGCTTTCACCTTCAGCAATTGCCGCAAACATAGCTGATCGGTGTGATATCGACTTGTCCGGCGGCAATTCAACTGTTCCCCGCAGTTTTCTTGATCCCTGAACGTTTTGAATCATTGAGCCGTTTATCAGTTTCTGTCAAGTAGCTGCTGCGCTCTATCGGCGGCATCCGTTCCAGGATAATTATTCCTGACATCATTCAGTATGTTTAACGCATCACCCCGCTGTCCGTTCAGGATATGAATTTCAGCCGACCGGTATTTGGCGAGTCCAACCCATTCCATATACGCTTCATAAAGCACGCTGACTCTCGAATAGGCATTCAGTGCCTGATCAAAATTCTGTTCTTGCTGAAAACTGCGGCCAATCATATACTGCGCTTCAGCGCCGATATTGGTAGTACTTCTGTCAGATACTTCTCTGTATATCTCTCTGGCATCCGAATACCGGTTCTGTTCAAAAAAAACATTGGCCAGTCCAAGTTGAGCTGCATCATTGCCGGGTGAAACTTCCAGGATATTATCGTAATACTGACGTGCGTCCTGTAAATTACCCATTGCAAGGCTGGCCCGGCCCAACCCGATATAAGCTCTTTCATGATAACGCGACCCCATCTCCCGAAGCTGTTCAAAATAGTTTGCAGAAGCCTGATAGTTTCCATCCTCGTACAGCATCTGACCGAGATTTTCGAGCGACGAAGCTGCCCGCTCAGTCTCCGGAAATTCCTCGACAATGGTACGATAGCTGTTCATTGCTTCACTTCTGTTATTCACGCGCAGATAGGAATCAGCGAGATTGTAGTGAGCATCCGGCAGTAGATCATCTCTGTTGGTGATCCGGATATACTGTCGGAATTCTTCGACTGCAGCATTGAAATCACCTGCCTGGTAACGATTTTCAGCTTGACGGAAACGAAGCTGATCGGCTGTTTGTGAAGTTGGATTTCTGGAAAGAAACTCTTCCATCACATTGGTGCTGGAATCTTCATCACCACCGGAAAGTTGGGCAAACTGTATTCCATCAATCGCCTCAAGGACATAGTCACTGCGAGGATACCGGTCCAGAACTTCCTTGTAAGCCTCAATCGCCATTTCAAATTCACCTGCATTGTAGAAAGCATCACCGATATTATACTGAGACCTAGCCGCCCACTCCGTATTGGGATACCGCTCAATAACCGTTTGAAATTCATTGATCGCCTGATCGTAGTTTCCTGTATTCAGATAGATATATGCAACATTATATTGTGCCTGCTCTCGCAGTGAACTAAACGGATAGATTCGAAGCACTCGGCGAAATTCGGTAACAGCATCAAAATTTCGGTTCATACGATAATAGCTGTTTGCCACCTGGAACATAGCGTAGTCTCCGCCTGGTTCGGCACCGATTGTCATATTGTAATACTCCATAGCATTCTCATACTCTCCGAGTGCGAAATAGGAGTCTCCAATCCGGAGCTGTACATCCGTATCAAACGGATACAGTGCAATTGATGGCGGGTCATAATTTTCCCTGAATTCAATAAACGGAGGTATCGCCTCCTGAAAATCCCCCATCATGAAATGAGCCCAGCCGAGTGCATAATTTGCAGCACCTACCAGCTCATGTTCGGGAAATTCGTTGATGAAACGTGAATACTGGCTGGATGCAGGCCCATAATTCTGTAATTGATAATGACTGTCGGCACTCCAGAACAGCGCCTCAGCCCCAATTTCAGACTCTGCCGAAGATTCGTTATACACCTGCTCGAATTCTGGCTGAGCCTGCTGATATGCCTGGTTGCTGTACTGGACCCATGCCCGCTGAAAACGCGCCCTGCGTTTAACTTCCGGGTCTACATCTGTCAACTCGTCTGCAATCTCAAATGCCTCAAGAGCCCGTGTATACTCGGCATTTGCATAAAACGCTTCCCCCAGCAACGAAATGATATCACCCGGTTGACTCAGAGTCTCATACTCTCTTGCAAGCGGCAATAATATTTCAATAGCTTCGGGATACCGGCCAACTTCAAAAGCCAGTAATGCCCATTCATAATAAGCTTCTTGCTGGAAAAGCCCATCCTGGTATTTTTCACCAAATTCGCGGAAAGTGTCCAACGCACGACGGTATCTGCCGGCCAGTTTCTCATTGGCACCTTTGTAATACAACGCTTTGCGTGCTGTTTCATCGTCACCTACGACTGCCCTGGCAAACGATTCGGCTGCCCAGTGATATATGCCCTGTTTATGGAAAACCCAACCCAACCCGTAATGGGCCAGCCTGGCACCCATCTCATCATCCACCCTGTTCAGGTAGTAGCGGTAATGCCGGGAGGCTTCATCCAGGTTATCGAGCATATTATAACTTTCCGCCAACAGATAAACTGCCCTGGTAAGGTTTTCCCCAGAGAGATCCGAAAGTGCATTTTCAAAAGCATCAACGGCTTCGGCGTATCTTCCCTGCAGGTAATAGGATTCGCCAAGGGCTGTCCCGATTCGCCGTGTCATGGCATCGTCCGGATAGCGGTCTCTTAGCAGCTCAAATGCTTCAGCGGCTGCGGGATACGATTCCTCCGCCAGGTAGAGCCTCCCTCTTGCATAGAGAGCTCTCGGTGCCCATCTGGAATCAGGATGTTCATCTGCCAGTTTCTGAAAATAATCACGGGCTTCCTCATAACTTTGATCATCTGCTGCTGTTTCAGCCATCTGGTAGAGCAGATCCACACGCCTTGTATCCCGGATCGGATTTCTGAGAGCATGCTCAAAATGATTTAAAGCCGTACGATATTCACCTTTGTCCCGGTAGTTATGTCCAAGATCAACCAAAAGTTCCCCCGATCTCCGGCTGTGCGGGTGCCTGTTTACGTACCATTCGGTAAGAGGTTCAATCAGAGTCGGATCAACGCGAGTGTTGGCTTTCACGATGTAATAGCCGGCCGACTCAGCAAGTGTACTATTCTGTGTTTCCCTGTAAACTTTTTCAAACTTTGAGATCGACTCTACATACAGACCTTGTTGAAAGAGCAGCAGTGCTGTCTGATAGGTTTGATCGGGAGACTCCTGCAGGTCCTGGGAATAGGCGTTTACAGCCGAACCCAGGAAAATGGCAACAATCAGTAAAACTGGACAAACGGTATGGCGGATCATGTATTTTTCACATTATATAAGCAAAGGGAACCGACAGTCTGATTAGGGTAAATATAGAAACATTTTTAGAATCTATTTATGATTTCACCGGCATCCGGGAGATTCCGTGAAACCGGGCAACGACGTTACACCGAACGGAATAAAATGATACGTTTATCAGTGCTATATATCCAGGTAACGAAGCAATTCTCCGGCTTTGTCCGATATATCAAATTGCAACAGTTCACTCTGATTTTCAGATTGTACACTGAACCCGTGTCTTCTGAGAGACTGGCTGATGCTGGACGTATCTTTTACATTCAGCTTGAATGAAACCAAGAAATTTTCCACTACTCCCTTGGGTGCCTCCACAGCAACCCCGAGAATCCGGGCATCCTCCGATTCAATCAAACGAACCAATTCACTCAGCGTATAATCCTGAGATTCCAATTCAACTGAAATAACGGAACCCGAGACCGAAATATTGAGCAAATCTGAAAGTACTTCGAGCACCGCTTTCTTTTCGACTATACCCAGGTAGGTGTGTTCGGTATTGATTACAGGCAAAAACCTTACTTCGTGCAGCAGCATCTGTCTTGCTACTTCAAAAATATGCTGATAATTAAATACGGCTGCCGGAGATTCGAGCTTGAGTGATGAAATCTTTACACTCTCATCCGGGAGATCCACAAGCTGTTCAAGACGAATCTGACCGATCAGTTTACCAGTCGTCATCTCTACCACAGGCAAAGTTGTCGAATGCCAAGCATCCATCTTTGCCAAACCTTTGGATGCAGAATCTGACGGTGAAAGAGGGGTAAACTCTTCGTTAACAATTTTTTGAGCTATCATATCTGATTGGTCCGATATTAATCCGGATGTTTAATATTGTAAAATTATTGGCCAGATGTGCCATCAATTTCCAAAAGCAATGTTTCAAATCGGTTTTTTACCTTTTTTGACATGCTTCCGCTTATTATGACCCCGCTGGCTTCATATTGTTCCTTGTCAACAACCGCTTCATCATGTAAAAAAGCGGCAGCTTTGTATTGAGATAATGGAATTTTATACTCAAAATTTACATAGTTCTCTTCAATAAGTTTCTCCAGGTGATCTTTCAGCTTACCAATTCCAATTGCCCTGGCTGCAGATAAATAGATCGCATCCGGGTATATTTGTTTCAGCTCTTTTAGCGCTTCCGGCGGCAACAGATCAATTTTATTAAATACAAGAAGTTTCTTATTCCCCCTGGTTCCAAGATCATCCAGTGTTTGATCGACAACATCAATATACTCTTCAATCGTTGAAGATGAAGCATCTACAACATGCAACATATAGTCCGACTCACGTACTTCATCCAGGGTTGATTTAAAGCTTTCAATCAAATCATGTGGCAGTTTCCGGATAAATCCAACAGTATCGGACAGAAGAACCGTGTGGTTTTCCAGGTCAAGACGGCGAACTGTAGAATCGAGTGTTGCAAAAAGCCGGTCTTCAGCGAGGACATCGGTTTCGGTAAGTGTATTCATCAGGGTCGATTTACCTGCATTGGTATAGCCAACCAGCGAAATCCTGACCAGATCGTCTCGTCCTTTGCGCTGGGTTGTGCGCTGGCGGTCCAACTTGTCCAGTTTACCTTTTAACACAGATATTCGCCTTGAAATCAGCCGGCGGTCCGTTTCTATCTGGGTTTCACCCGGCCCCTTGGTACCAATTCCACCTTTTTGACGTGAAAGGTGCGTCCAAAAACGGGTGAGCCGAGGCAACAGGTATTGAAGCTGAGCCAGTTCCACCTGGGTTTTTGCTGCGGATGTTTTCGCTCTGGATGCAAATATATCCAGTATCAATCCACTGCGGTCAAGTACTTTTGCCTTGGTCCCCTTTTCAATGTTGCGAATCTGGGTAGCTGTCAGATCATCGTCAAAAATCAGTACGTCTATTTTTAGCTCACCAATGATCGCTTTCAACTCCTGGAGTTTCCCTTTGCCAACATAACTGGCCGGATCCGGATGCATCCGATTTTGTAATATCTTATCCACCGTGATCGCACCTGCCGTAAAAGCCAGCATCTCAAGCTCAGCAATATACTCTTCGGCTTCGTAACGCAGCGTATCAGATCCGTATACGCCAACGAGCAGGGCTCTTTCTTTTTCTAATTGATTATTGGGTGTAACTTCTTCTATCAAAGAGGAATTATTCGGTTAAATTATAATTTGGTCGCTGTAACCGCTTTATTTCAATGCACCTGCATCCATAAACGCTTCCAGCTCCGGACTGATTGTTTTACCAAGCTTGTATGAAACTATTTTTTTGAACTTTTTCACTTTAAGAGAGGGTACTGTCAGTTCAAGTCGAATACATCGTTTTTGCCATCTTTCATCATCTCCATTCTCCTGGTAAATGAAAATATAATTTTTATCCCCTTCTGATGGCTTTTCCACAAAATCGGTTATCTGATACCAGGCCACTGTCTGGGAAGGGTCGTTAATATTCTTTACAATTCCGTGATCCGTGATGTATCGTTTTGAGGCCAGGTAACTGGCAGTAAACCAGTTCAAGCCTATCCAGATATAACATCCAACAATCGGATAATATTGGGAAAGTGACAATTGGTACACCACGCCACTCATTAATATTGCTGAAATCAGAAAAATAGTGGAAAATATCGGATACCCCTTCATCTTTCCGGCTTTCCAGCTCAAGCGCACATTTCTGAGCCTTACTACATTCAAAATCGAATAGGCTGACAAAAATGTAGATCCGAGCGTAAAAGCTGCCAGGAGTAGAACAAACAATCCGTGTATATCTGTTGATATCTGCATGTAAATTAACTTATCGATTCAGCCTTAAATAAACGAGCTACAATTGACTCCGTCAACAATAAAATAAAAGCACCAATAATAAACCAAAACCAAATTTCACGTCCATAGCCGGCGGCCTGCATCTGTTCTGCTATTTCGGATTCGTTTCCAATGATGCGATTCACGGTTGCTGACCTGAACTGGCGCTCTAAAAAATCTTTGAGTTCCTGGTTACTTAACGCACGCAGATCTGACTCCATTGTGTGCTGGTTTACAGCAACCGGAATTTTATTTCCATCAACCACAAGTGTGACAAACCCGGGAGTCCACTCTTTTGCTTCATCCCGGATCTCGATTCCCTGGAAACCGGATCTTCGCTCCGGAACAACCTCATGTTCACCAACCTCTATAGCTATTTGCTCGGGGCTTCCAGGAAGTTGAAACTCGAATGAATCCCCGAGTTGATGCTGTAAAAGCCCTCCACGCTCACTTGTCGCCAGATAGAGTACCGAACGGTAAAACAGAGGTGCGAATACCGGTTTGATCGGAAAATTGGACCAGCCGGGATCTGCGCCGATGGATGAGATCATCATTAGCCCTTCACCAAATGCCCGTTCTACCAAAATCGGGCTTCCCTGTTCCGATGTAAGTAACCGGTAACTGCTGCTTCCCCCGTTTAATTCCAATTCCAGTTTATAGAATATCTCCGGAAGATTGACCCTGATTTCTTCATCCCCGGTTCTATCAAAAAGGTTTTCGAGGATCGGATGGCCATCCTGGAGTCTTGCCAGGCGGTCGATAGTATTAAATGATCCGTAACTTCCTTCTATGTTGACGAACCGGCCGGCATTGACCCGTTCGAAAAACCGGTTATAGGACTGCAAATCTCCTTGCGCCGAAGGCAAAAACAACAACCCGCCACCAATCTGGATATAACTGACAAGATCGTCAAGTGCATGTGCGGGAATGCGGTCAATCCCGTCAAGAATAATGGCATCCGGTGGATCTCCTCCACCCATAAAATCCTCATCCCAGGAAAAAGTCTCTACTTCAAGCAGTTCGTTCGCAGCAAGTGCTGCATCCAGAACCGGTGTCAGATACGATGCAAATGTAACTCCTGCTGATGGTTCTTCCCGGATGACTGCAATTCTACGACGGTCGGGAATACGAATTGAAAAATGATACCGGTTATCAAATGTCAGTTCGTCACCTTCAAGTAAAAACAAACCCGTAATGAAATCATCCCCCGACGGTATGATCTCAAACTCATAGGTTGAACGCTGTCCCCCTTCCAGGTCGATCCGGTGTTGGGCAGCCATTTCACCGCCCGACTCCAGGCTTAAAAAATGATTTTGTATTGCACTATTGCCATAGTTTTCTACCTGCACTGAGGCCTGAATGGGCTGATCACTGCTGATCACATCCGACTGCAATTCCATTCCGGTTATAGCCACATTCGGCTGTACATCTTCTCCCACTTTATAGGTATGAATCGCCATCTCCTCTGCGATCTCACTTAACGATTCCTCTTGTTTGCGTTCGTACTGGGTTGCCTGCCCATCGGTTATCAGGTAGAGGCGTTTTACCGGCTGGGGCGTTTGATTCAGCCGGTTAATCAGTAAATCCAAATTTTCCATCAAAAAATTACCCCTGTTTACCGTCTCAATATCATTGAGCTGTGAAAGAACCCCTCCGCGCGGCAGAGCCGGCAGGTCGAGCAACGGGCCATGGGAGACTTCCAGGATAATTCGATCCTCATTTTTACTATTCTCAATAATTCCTTCTGCAATACGTTTAGCTTGATCAAGGAAGGGGCCATTTCGGTCTACCTGGTCCATGCCGGGGCTGTTATCGATTAAAATACCCACAGCAGCCGGTTGTCCCTGGTCCGAGACCCCTCCAAATTCTGATGGAATAAACGGACGCGCGAGTGCAAAACACAGCAGCAGAATTGCTGCCATACGAATCAGCAACAACAGCCATTTTTTAATTTTGATACGTCTCAGGGTATTGGCTTTTAACGAATCAAAAAAAACAAGAGTCGAAAACCGTATCTTTTTGGGCCTTCTCAGGTTAATAAGATGGATCAAAAGCGGAATGGCTATGGCCAGAAGCCCGATCAACAGAAATGGATTCAGGAAACTCATTTTATCCTACAGGATTCTCGTTATTTGCTTCATCAGCTTTGGAACAAAATTTATTATCTTTACTAAATAAGCTATGGCTATAACCTTACGTTTTCAAACTTATTATATGGATCGATTCCAATTTTCCTTTTATGCGTAAATGGATTGCACTTATTGCCATTACAGGGTTTATCCTGTCTTCCTGCGGCAAATCAGAACCTTCAGGCTGGAACGAACTGATACCGGCACAGGCCCCCTTTCTGATCATTGCTGAAGAGAACAGTACACTTAACGAAATGTTAAATGCCCCTTATATCCCGCTTTTTGAGGATATTAGCACTTCAGCCATTCAAGTCACAGGTCAATTGCTTGAACACTCCGAAGTTGAGATTCCCCTCCATGCCATTCTGATCTATCCTGATACTGCCAACGATTGGCAGCCGGTTTGGATTACCGGGAAAGTAGACGGATTGACCGGACTGCTTACCAACCATTTTCAGCGGCCTTTTACCCAAAACAGGTACCATTTTCATAATTACACCATCGACAAGCTTTTTATAGAAAACCGGGTATTCTATATCACTGATCTGGGCTCTTACACACTGGTTAGTGAATCCAGCATGGCTATTGAAGCAATGATTCGTGCTTTAAACGGGCAGGTTCCCCGCCTGGAACTTACTCAGGATCAGAAGGAACCGGGGTCTTTTGTTTTCAACATGCCTAATATGGAACGATGGGTCGAACAAGTGGCCCAGGTTTCTTATCGCCCCGAACTGATAGGATCGTTTGAAGGAAGCTCTCCGCTGGCGATGGCCATGCAGGAAAACAACCCGGACGAATCGGTCATCTGGAGTATGGCCGGGCAAATGTTAACCGCAGAAGATTCCTCTCCCCTGATTCGTAGCATATCGGCACCATCTCGCAATTTACAACTCGACCGGTATATTTCCGCTAACAGTGCGGCTTTTTCTATCTTCCAAATGGAACCCCGCATGGTACCGCCCCAGGGAGATGATCCTCTGAGTGAACTCGATCAATACCTGTCGGAAAACACGGATATCTATCGCGAGCTTGCTTCTGCCCTTACTTCCGAAACTGCTTTTGCTGCTTTTGCCGAATCGGGGTTCATGTCTTCCAGTGAATTTATGTTATTGCGCGGAGTAGAAGATCCTGGGCAATTCCGGAGGATTATAGAAAACCTTGCATCCGAGGATCTTCTGCAAAAGGATGATGATACATATATGGTTCACAGCCCCTGGCTGGGAAATCTGATCGGCTCGGACTTGTCGACAATGACCAATTTCTGGCTTGGAATTCATGGTAATGCGATTGCAATATCGAGAAGCAAGGGCCTGGTCGAAGCAGTTGGGACCGATTTCAACCGACGGCAGGTGATCTATTATGAAGACCATTATATCGATATTCGTGAAAGCCTTCCGTCCGAAGTGAGTTCTTTTACCTATGTCGATACACCTGTCTTCAACAGCTATATACAACCCTGGCTCCACCCTCAAAACTATTTTGGAGCGCTGAGTTCAAACCTGGAATTGTTCACCATAACAACATCCAGGGCCAGCGAATCGGATCCGCTGGATGTCATTATTTCCAGCCGGGAACGTGAAACTACAGATGTTCCCTACAGGGAGCGATGGATCTATCCACTTGCATCCGAGACTACCGGTCCTGCGGTGTTAGCTGACATCTCCGGGAACAGCCGAAATGAACTGGTATTTGCTGCAGAAAACAGTACCGTTTATGTGCTTTCAGCGGACGGCTCTGTTGTAACGCAGGCTTCTACCAATGGCGATACACCGCTCGGTTCTCCTGTCGTTTACGACTGGTACGGCAACAATCAGAATGTGATCATGCAAGTGGCCGGTAACAAGATCTACGCCTGGAATGAAGCCGGAACCCCGCTGCCCAACTTTCCCATACAACTCAGCGAAGTGATCACCACACCCTTGCAGGTAGAAGATGTCACACGCAACGGCGTCGCTGAAATTATTGTAGCTACTGCCGACCGTAACGTACATATTCTCGATTCCAGGGGTGAAAATATCTCCGGCTGGCCACAAACTGCCAACAGTGTGATCAGTGCAAAACCCGTTATAACTCCACTGGATGAACAACGTTCTTTGTTTGCATTTGCCGAAAACGGCCTTCACAGCTGGGATATCAACGGTGAACGAAGGCAAGGTTTTCCAATCTTTATTGAATCCCGCTTTAACGGTTCACCCTATATCCATGACAACTACATATTCGGGTCCGCCTCCAACGGAAATCTGTACGTAACCGGTACCAGGGAGCTTTTTGCCGATACGCTGGCTGCATCCACCTCCGGCGACTCCCTGATTACCCAATCTCTTAATATTTCCAATAGCAGCCTGAACACAACACCGGGTTTGTACAACGAGATGATTCGGGTCGACGAAGACCTGGTGCGTGAAGATCTGATTCTACTGCAAAGCAGCAACGGTTCGGTTTTCCTGGTAAACACCGAAGGCCAGCTTCGGTTTTCCCAAAATATGGGTCAGCCGGGCTCCGAGGATTTCTCGCCTGTCATTACAGATCTGAACAGTAATAATCGAAGAGACATCGTCGCTCTCGCCGATTTTGGGCGTCTTTACGCCTGGGATCTGATATCCGGGAACAGAATCTACGACCTGCCGACAAGCGGGATGCGCTACCCCCTGCTCTCCGATCTGAATAACGACGGCAACAATGAAATACTGGCTTATACACGTGACGGTTTCCGGATCTGGACAATTTTTCGAAGTGACAGAAGTGATTTTGAACTGCAACAGGTTTCGGACTGATTTTATAATCTTTGAAAAGATTTAAGTTAATCTGGCGCAATCTACCCAATGGTTATTACACCACCGGTTACAAAATCAATACATTTTATTTGTCAGATGGAATACGATTTTAACCGCTTTTGGATATTACGTTTCCTACTTCTTAAGGTGTGTAATTGAGAATCGGGGCCAGCCAGCGTTCTGTTTCCTTAAGCCCCATACCTTTCCTTTTAGCATAGTCCTCCACCTGGTCCCTGCCAATTGTACCCACATTAAAATACTCAGCTGCCGGGTTAGCTAAATACAATCCGCTTACCGAAGCGGCCGGATTCATCGCATAGTGTTCAGTCAATGTAATTCCGGTACGTTTTTCGGTTTCCAGTAAATCGAAAAGGGTACGTTTTTCGGTATGATCCGGTTGAGCCGGATAGCCAGGCGCAGGACGAATACCCCTGTATTTTTCCCGGATTAACTCTTCGTTTGTGAAATCTTCATCCGGGGCATATCCCCAGATCTCTTTTCGTATCTTTTCGTGCAGAAATTCAGCGAATGCTTCTGCCAAACGGTCGGCCAGTGCCTTTGTCATGATCGCCTGATAGTCATCAAGATTTTTCTCAAATCTCGATACAAGTTCATTCGAACCGATTCCGGTTGTTACCGCAAACCCTCCGATATAATCGGCAATCCCGGTTTCTTTCGGTGCAATATAATCGGCAAGCGCCTTATTCGGTTGTCCGCGTCTTTTTTGAGTCTGTTGACGAATCGTATGCAATACAGCTGAAACATTATCCCTGTCTTCATTTTTGTAAACTTCTATATCATCACCAACAGCATTTGCCGGAAAAATTCCATAGACCGCTTTGGCTTTCAGCAGTTTTTCTTCGATGATCCGGTCCAGCAGCCGGTTTGCATCGTCAAATAACTTCTTAGCCTCTGTTCCATATTTTTTATCCTCCAGGATAGCCGGGTATTTACCTTTCATCTCCCAGGCTATGAAAAATGGAGACCAGTCGATGTATTTTTTTAAACTATCAAGTGGCATATCCCCGATCGAACCAATGCCCGTTTCCAGCGGTTTCGGAATATCTTCTTGAAGCCATTCAATATCCGTGCGATTTTTTTGGGCTTTTTCGATCGTCAGGGTCTTTTTTCTTTTTTGACGATTGGCAAACTGTTCCCTGAGTTTTACATACTCTTCCTTCACCTCGTTCACAAATTGCTCTTTCCGGCCGTTGCCAACGAGCTTGCTCACCACAGTCACACTACGTGACGCATCCAAAACATGAATCACAGGGTTCTCGTATTGTGGTGCAATTTTAACTGCCGTGTGTATCCTTGAGGTTGTTGCTCCTCCGATCAGAAGGGGGGTTTCAAATTTTTGCCGTTTCATCTCATTCGCCACATGCACCATTTCATCCAGTGAAGGGGTAATCAGCCCGCTCAAACCGATGATATCTGCTTTTACTTTTTTCGCTTCCATAAGGATTTTGTCGGCCGGTACCATCACACCGAGATCGACAACTTCAAAATTATTGCAACGCAGGACAACAGATACGATATTTTTACCGATATCGTGGACATCCCCTTTTACCGTAGCTATGAGTACTTTGGCTTTCGGTTTTTGATCGTTGTTTTTTTCTTTCTCCTTCTCAATAAAAGGTATCAGGTGAGCCACACCTTTTTTCATGACCCTTGCACTTTTTACCACCTGCGGGAGGAACATTTTACCGCTGCCAAACAGGTCGCCCACAACATTCATACCGTCCATCATAGGCCCTTCGATCACCTCAATCGGCCGGTCATACATTTGCCGGGCTTCTTCCACGTCATCTACAATGTGGTCTACGATGCCTTTAACCAGTGCATGCCTGATCCGCTCTTTTACCGGGTTGTCCCGCCAGCTTTCCTCTTTCTCCTTGATCTTTTCACTGTCATCCGTTTTCAGCTTTTCGGCGAAGTCGATCAGGCGTTCGGTTGCATCCTCCCTCCTGTTTAGTAAAACATCCTCGACAAGTTCACGCAGTTTCTCCGGTATTTCTTCGTAGACTTCAAGCTGGCCTGCATTCACAATTGCCATGTCGAGCCCGGCCTTGATAGCGTGGTATAAAAATGCGGAATGCATCGCTTCCCTGACCCGGTTATTACCCCGGAAAGAAAACGAGATATTACTGAGGCCTCCACTCACTTTGGCATGCGGCAGATTTTTCTTGATCCAGCGGGTTGCTTCTATAAAATCGACTGCATAGTTCCTGTGTTCATCCATACCGGTAGCCACCGTAAGGATATTGGGATCAAAAATAATATCCTGAGGCTTGAAACCAACCTCTTCAGTCAGAATCCTGTAGGCCCTGCTGCAGATTTCGATTCTGCGCTCAATGTTATCGGCCTGCCCGTCTTCATCGAAAGCCATTACAATCACGGCAGCCCCGTAATCCAGGATTTTTCGCGCCTGTTCCCTGAAGACTTCTTCACCTTCCTTCAGGCTAATCGAATTCACGACTCCTTTTCCCTGTATGGTTTTAAGTCCGGTTTCCAGGACCGTCCATTTTGAAGAATCGAGCACCACAGGTACACGGGAGATATCCGGCTCGGACGCCATCAACTTCAAAAACGTTTCCATCACCTCTTCCGATTCGAGCATCCCTTCGTCCATATTGACGTCAACCATCTGGGCTCCGTTCTCCACCTGCTGACGAGCCACAGAGAGACCCTCTTCATACTCTTCATTTTTAATTAGATTCTTGAATACACTGGACCCGGTCACATTTGTCCGTTCTCCTATATTTACAAAATTGGTTTCCGGCCGTACTACAAGTGGTTCAAGACCGCTCAACCGGAGGTATGGCTGAAGATCCGCGATTTGCCGGGGTTTATGATTGCGTGCTTCTTCTGCGATTGCATAAATATGGTCTGGTGTAGTCCCGCAACAACCTCCAACGATATTTACCATTCCTTCCTTTGCATAATCTGCAAATTGTCCGGCCATAAAATCGGGCGTCTCGTTATACTCGCCCATCTCATCTGGAAGCCCCGCATTTGGATAGAGACTGGTGTTGCAATCCGCAATTTTAGAGAGCTCGCTGATATATGGGCGCATTTGATCGGAACCGAGCGAACAGTTCAGGCCAACACTCAGCAGTGGATTTGCATGGCTGATTGATATCCAGAACGCTTCCGTTGTCTGACCGGAAAGTGTCCGGCCGCTTTGATCAACAATAGTTCCGGAAATCATGATCGGAAGTTTTTTTCCCGATTTTCGGGCATGCTGATGAATAGCGTAGATCGCTGCCTTGGCATTTAGCGTATCAAAAATAGTTTCAACCAATAAAAAATCAGTCCCGCCGTCAACCAGTCCACGAATTTGAACGGTATACGCCTCCACAAGTTCTTCAAATGAAATTGCCCGGTACCCCGGATCCTCCACATCGGGAGAAAGAGACAGTGTTTTATTGGTCGGGCCGACAGCACCTGCAACAAACCGGGGCTTGTCCGGGTCTTTGCGAGTCCAGGTGTCGGCCGCTTCTCTCGCAGTTTTGGCCGCGGCGATATTGATATCGTACGCTTTGTCAGAAAGATGATAATCCTCCTGGGAGATCGGATTGGAATTGAATGTGTTTGTTTCAATGATATCCGCACCGGATTTCAGGAATTCCTCATGAATTTCACGAATAATATCCGGTTTTGTCATACACAAAAGGTCGTTGTTGCCTTTCAGTTCGTGATCAAAATCCCTGAAAATATCCCCTCTGAAGTCTTCTTCAGACAGTTTATAGTCCTGAATCATCGTTCCCATTGCGCCATCGAGAACCAGAATCCGATCTTTTAATTCCTTAAAAACGGGATGATCAAGTTTCATGTATATTTTTGAAATTTTTGACTTAATTTATAGAGCTCAGTTATAATCGAGTACAAGTTAACGTTTAAGTTGCATAAAGTGCAGTATGAAAGTTATAGAACATTACGAAAAAGCAACGGAACCTTTAATTTCGTTCGAGATCATCCCACCAAAACGGGGAAGATCCGTTAAACAGATATTTGATTCGATCGAAAAGCTGATGCCGGTGCATCCACCTTTTATCGATGTTACCTATCATGCTGCCGAATCCTATATCGAGGAACTACCTGATGGCACCGTAAAAAGACATATCAAACGGAAGCGTCCCGGTACCATCGGTTTGTGTGCTGCGATTCTCCATCGTTTCGGGGTTGATCCGGTTCCTCATCTGATTTGCGAGGGATTTACCAAAGAGGAAAGTGAAGATGCCCTCATTGAACTGAACTACCTTGGAATTGACAATGTCCTGGCTATCAGAGGGGATGATTCCGGTGTATCATACAATTTCCGCAAAAACGGTACCGTAAACAAGTTTGCCATCGACCTGGTAAAGCAGATTTCCAACATGAATCGCGGAATTTATATGGAGGATATTGCCAATGCGGATCCTACCGATTTTTGCATTGGAGTAGCCGGGTATCCTGAAAAGCATTTTGAAGCACCGAATCTCGACTGGGACATCCAGCGCCTGAAAGAAAAAGTAGTCGCAGGTGGTGAATATGTAGTAACCCAGATGTTTTACGATAATTCAGCTTATATCAGATTTGTGGAAAAATGCCGTGAGGCAGGCATTCAGGTACCCATTGTACCCGGA
Source organism: Balneolaceae bacterium (assembly GCA_007132385.1). Lineage (GTDB taxonomy): Bacteria > Bacteroidota > Rhodothermia > Balneolales > Balneolaceae > SLOU01. The sequence goes on from SLOU01000023.1 coordinate 46,097, forward strand.
ATCAAGGTTCTGACTTCACATCGCCACCTGACTACGCTTCCAAAATATTTTCACCTTAACATTCCCGACCCTCTGACCGATGAGCTGCAGGCTGATCCGGATAATGCCAAACAGATCGGTATCGAATGGTGTGCAAAACAGTGTACCGAACTTCTTGAGTACGGGGTTCCGGGAATTCACTTTTATGTGATGGGAGATCCGCAGCCGGCTCTCGATGTAATTGCAAAGATTCCGACCGGCCATAATATCAGGGTGTGAGCAATAACTTTCCGGATCATGAGCGAATCGGACAAATCGATTTCATACAAACTAATTCGTTGTATTGGTACGTTTACAGGATATCAATAAAAAATCAAGCTGATGAAAAAATTATCCTTCATAGTACTTATTTTGTCCTTTTTTGCTTTGCAGGACCTTCTGGCACAGCAACAAGCCCAGATCAACCTGGCCGGATACAAACATGTGCCGCCGGTTAATTCGCCGGGGTCGGGTGTATTTACTGTAACACTCAGTGCCGATACCCTTTATGTGGAAGGCAGGTTCGAAGATCTTCGCAGCGGGTATCGTGGTGCATCGATACATTACGGATCCGAAAGAGAAACCGGCAACCGGATTCACGGGCTTAGAATCGGAGAGCTTTCTGAAGATCGTCGAAATGGAACCTTCCAAAAAGAGAATAATTACATTGAGCTTCGTCCATCAATTTTGCAGGCACTTCGGGATGGTAATCTTTACATCAGTATCGCAACGGAACGGAATCAACGCGGAGAAATTCGCGGGCAGATCCCGGCGATGCGGTGATATATTACGATTCCAGCCATTTACGGAATTTTTTGGCCGAAAGTGTATTCAGAACACGCTCTTTCCCGAATTTAGCCTTGCGTGCGATCATGACACCATAGCGGATATCATCAATTCCGTCGATTGAATGGGCATCGGGATTGATTGAGGTTAACAGTTTTTTTTCCAATGCCAGATTACCGTGGCGCCAGTCCATGTCAAGCCGCCAGGGATTAGCATTGATCTCGATAGCCGTATTATGCTGCGCCGCCCAGTCGATCAGTTTGTTCATATCGAGCTTGCTTCCATCACGCCGGAGAAGCAGCCGTCCCGTAGGGTGACCTATCATTTGAACGGCGGGGTGTTCAATCGCCTTCATGAACCGCTCTGTCATCTGCTCCTGAGGCATTTCGAGACCCGAATGAACACTGGCAATCACAAAATCAAAACCATCCAGAATTTCATCCGGGTAATCCAGCGAACCGTCGCTCAGAATGTCCGATTCAATTCCTTTGAAAACCACAAAATCAGCCCCCTCTTCTATTAGCTTTTCATTGAGTTGGTCGATCTCTTCCCACTGTTTTTGTACTTCATCGATCGATAGTCCGCCGGCATAGGCAGCCGTCCTGGAGTGATCGGAAATCCCCAGGTATTCGTATCCTTTTTCCATGCAGGCACGTGCCATTTTCTCGATCGTATACTTGCCGTCGCTCCAGGTACTGTGCGCATGGACTACCCCGCAAACATCATTCAATTCTATCAGCGGAAATGTCTCATTTTCTTCGAAAAAGTCGAATTCGCCCCGATCTTCACGCAGTTCCGGCGGAATAAAATGAAGATCGAGCCTGCGGTAAATATCCTCTTCCGATGCAAAATCCACCGGCTGATCGAAATCGGTCTCCCCTTCCCCGGTTAACCCGAATAAACCATATTCATTGAGAGACATATTCCGTGATCTGGCCCGCTGACGCATCACCACGTTGTGCTCCTTACTGCCTGTAAAATATATCAAAGCCGCAGGATACTCTTTTTCCGAGACGATCCGCAAATCAACCTGCCGGCCTTCACCGGTCCGGATCGAACTTTTCGTATCCCCCCGGCCGAGCACATCGACCACCAGGTCGTGATTCACAAACGCATCAAATATCTTCTCCGCATCATCTGGTTCAGCCGCAACGAGAATATCGATATCACCGATCGTCTCCTTGCTTCTACGCAATGATCCGGCAACTTCTATCTGTTTCACTCCAGGCTGTTGATTTAAAAAATCTTTCATCGGTTGTGCTATGGAGGCCGCCTCACTGAGCAGGCACCGCTCGCCGAACTGTTGGAGCCACTCAATCGATTTGACAATTTTCCCGGCCGATTTTTTCCCCAGTCCCGGTAATTTAGCTACCCGCCCATCCTCACAGGCCTTCTTCAGCTCATCAACCTCGGTGATACCCAGTTCCTTATGAATCTTGAGAATATTTTTCGGGCCAAGACCCGAAATATTCAGCCATTTGACGAGTCCGGCCGGTACTTTTTCTTTCAGGTGCTCAAGAACTGGCATCGACCCGGTTTCTTCAAACGTATAGATATCTTCGGCGATCGATTTTCCCACCCCTTTCAGGTCGGTCAGGTTTTTATTTTCGATATATTGCTGAACAGGATCGCTCAGGCTTTCAATCGTTTGTGCTGCACGATCAAATGCAATCGCCCTGAAACGATTCTCCCCTGCAAGTTGCATCAGATTGTAAACTTCACGCAGTTTATCAGCAATTTCCTCGTTAGTGGCCATAATTCAGTATACCTTGGTTAGCCCGGTTAGAAAGTTTGAAATTCAGGCGACAACACAGAACATTAACCTCAACCGCAGACATTTTTTTAATTCATTACTGCCATGAAAATATCGGTTTTTAAACAGGCAGCCTAATGGTTTTGCCGGCTACAAATTTTTTCATGAATTTTTCCACAATGGCTCCGGTTATATTTTAAATATCGAAATCAGGTATTGAATTCAAAGATTCAACGTATTATTTGATCTCTTTCAAAGATCCTCCTTACATTAGGAGCTTTCATTTTACCACCGGCCTAAATTTTCTTGACGATGAACAAGATACTCTCCCTCTTTTTGCTCTCTTTTTTTATTATATCGTCTTCTATAACACTTCAGGCTCAGCAGTCTGTTCAGCCACCGGCTGAATTTTTGGGGTATGAGCTTGGGGACCACTATACACCTCATCACCGTGTTTTATCATACGTAAAGCATGTAGCTGAGCAATCAGACAGAGTAGCGCTGCATCATTATGGCACCACATATGAGCGAAGAGAATTGGTCTACCTGGTGGTTACTACTCCGCAAAATCTCAGCAATATCGATGAAATCAGGAAAAATAACCTTCGCCTGACAGGCCTGATGGACGGTGACCCGACCGATGTTCAAAAAGCGATTGTCTGGCTGAGTTACAATATTCACGGCAATGAAACCTCGAGCTCTGAAGCAGCCATGAGAACACTTTTTGAACTGGCGGATCCTGCCAACATGCGTACCGGCCGCTGGCTTGATAATACCGTTGTGATCATCGACCCGATGCTTAATCCCGACGGACGCGACCGCTATGTGAACTGGTACAACCAGATGGAAGGTACCGGATTTAACCCGCTCATCGACGCTCGCGAACACCATGAACCCTGGCCCGGCGGGCGGCCCAATCATTATTATTTTGACCTGAACCGCGACTGGGCCTGGCAAATTCAAAAAGAATCCCGGTACCGGGCAAAAATTTACAACGAATGGATGCCACATGTTCATGCTGACTATCACGAACAAAGCTATACGGCTCCTCATTACTTTGCCCCGGCAGCCGAACCGTTTCACACTGCTATCACCGATTGGCAGCGCGAATTCCAGACCACAATCGGGCTTAACCATACCAATTACTTTGATGAAGAAGGCTGGCTCTACTTTACACGGGAACGGTTTGATCTGTTTTACCCCAGCTATGGCGATACCTGGCCTACGTTTCAGGGGGCAATCGGAATGACTTACGAGCAAGCCGGACACGGACTCGCCGGACGGGGAATAACCATCCCGGAAGGCGATACGCTGACGCTGCGAGACCGCCTTATCCGCCACCATACCACTGGTCTTTCCACCGTGGAAGTCACATCACAGCATGCCAGAAGGGTCATCAGCGAGTTTAGTTCCCATTTTCACCATTCGATGAATAATCCCGAAGGTGAATACAAAACATACGTAGTGAAAGCCGGTAACCACCCAGACAACATCCACGCACTTTTGGCCTACCTGGATGATCAGCATATCCGTTACGGCCGCGCCGGATCAAGCCGGAATATTGACGGTTACAACTTCCAGACCGGTGAAAGCAGCCGCATAAGTGTTGAAAATGATGATATTCTTATAAGTGCATACCAGCCCAAATCACAATTGGTTCGTGTTCTTTTTGAACCCAAACCGGAACTGACAGACTCCCTGACATACGATATCACCGCCTGGGAAGCCCATTACCGTTTCGGACTTGACGGTTATGCCTTGACGTCCAGAATGGAGCCGGAGATTGAGATATCGGCCGATGAATTTCGCACATTCGAAGAAACCGCAGAGCCGGAGATGCTTTATGCCTACATCGTACGGTGGAACTCGATGGACGATGCCCGGTTTCTGGCAGATATACTCAATGAAGGCGTACAGGCCAGGTTCACTACGGTATCCTTTACGAAGGATGGACAAGAGTATCACAAAGGGTCTCTGATTATAACCCGGGCCGGAAATACGAATCTGGATGATTTTGACCGGATTGTCGCCGAAAAAGCAAGTAAACATGCCCGTCACCTGCATAGGGCTGAGACAGGATTTGTGGCAACCGGATCCGATTTCGGTTCAGCCAATGTCCGGATCATCGATACGCCGGAGGTGATGATGCTGATGGGTGAAGGAACATCATCTACCTCAGCAGGTGAAATCTGGCATTTTTTCGACCGGCAACTGGAATATCCCCTGACTATCGTCAACACCGATCGATTTCAACAAGTGGATTTGAGTCAGTTTGACGTAATTGTCTTGCCATCGGGCAACTATAGCGGGGTATTGAGCAGCAACTCGGCCGACAAACTGAAAGATTGGATCCGGGCCGGCGGCAGACTGATCGCCATCGGGGACGCCAATGGGGTTTTGGCCGGAATTGACGGCTTTCATCTTTCTTCAAAAAGCGAGACAGAAGAAGATATCACGGCTGATCCGGAAGAGCTGTTGAAAACGTTTGGCGACCGGGAAAGAGAAGCGGTAACCACTGCCAACCGGGGTTCGATCTATCGCATTACCCTCGATACCACACACCCGCTGGCATTCGGGTATGAAGAAAATTATTTCTCTCTGAAAGGTGATGCCTCAGCATACTCGTACCTGGAAGACGGTTGGAACGTGGGAGTAGCCAAACCGGGGGCCCATATGAGCGGTTTTGTCGGCCACGAGGCCAAATCAAACCTGGAACATTCCCTCACATTCGGTGTTCAGCAAATGGGGAGCGGCTCGGTCGTTTATATGGTCGATAATCCCCTGTTCCGCGGTTTCTGGGAGAACGGGAAAATGCTGTTTGTGAATGGGGTGTTTTTCAAGGATTTATAGTGAGGGTTCCATTTAACCTGCTGAGTTGTGATACTGATGAATCATGAGTATTTGTGATTCCTGGTTTGGCTTGACCGTTATCATTGAGTGTATTATTGAGTTATTGAGTTTTCAACTTTGAACTATATGTTAAATCATGCCTGAAATTCTGATTATCGCGACGGGAGGTGCCGTGGGGGCTTCGCTGAGATATCTGACGGGCCTGGGCGTATTCAAAGTTGCAGGCACGTCAAAGGTATACACCGCAACGGTTGTGGTCAATATACTTGGATGTTTTACGGCAGGACTGATCCTCGCATGGATCGATCTGTTCGATCCCGGACTGCCTCAAACCATCTTGTTTCTTACCACCGGGATTCTCGGCTCCTATACGACATTCTCCACATTCGCCCTCGAAGCATTGGAGTTGATGAAGTTTTCCTTAAAGAAAACGGCCCAATATTTGTTCTTGCAGGTGATCGTAGCGGTGAGTTCAGTGGGTGTTGGATATGGTTTAGTTTACGTGATCTCCGTCTAATTATAATTTAGAAAATTAATTAACCAGACCCGATTTTGCGGAATCTTTTTCTCGTAGCCCTCGGTGGCGCCTTTGGAGCCGTATTCAGAAACCTGACAGAACGGACCGTTTATCATCTCGCCGGGGAGCCACAACTATTTACGGCTATATTTATCGAGAATGTAGCTGGCTGTTTTCTGATTGGAATTCTTTTTTCTATTGCAAAAAAGCATGAGTGGTTTACGGACGCAATCCGGTTGTTTATATTGGTTGGTTTTGTAGGCAGCTATACCACCTATTCCGGTTTTGGTGCAGAAGCTTTCATGCTGTTTGGAAGCTCTGTCATAGCCGGATTTTTCTACATTTTTGTTCAGATCGTGCTTGGAATAACTGCGGTTATAGCGGGAATTGCAATAAGCAATAAATTACATGTCTCAAAATAATGTAGCTATCATCCGTTTCCACTTAAAAACACAGAAATAGGGGTTAGTCATACTGTGAAAACATCTTCAGACAGCATACGCATATTCATCAAAATGAATCGACCCTTGATCACCTGTTTGCGCCATAAAATTACCGGCTCGCGCCATAAAGAGGTCCACATCAGGTGGATTCGGCATTTTCATTCCCATCTGTTATCTTCCCACACACTGACTATCCAACCTATCTAACCACCTATGACTGATCAGGCCGGGTATTTTTCGAGAAAGTTAGGGGATCCCGCTACCAGGCGACGTATTTATACCGGTGCGTTGATCGCCTTTTTTATCGCCGGTGCCTTTCAGTTTTTTCATTTCCCTGAACAGGACGGGCATTTCGGTATTTGGTCGATTATGCCGCCCTTGGTAGCCATAGTTTTGGCATTCTGGACCCGGGAAGTGGTCAGTGCCCTGTTTATCGGGATCTGCCTGGGCGGGGTGATTTCAGGTAATGTCAATATTGTTGAAAGCTTTCTGATTCCTTCTATCGGGACCGAAAGTTTCGCCCTGATACTGCTGGTCTACCTGTGGGCTCTTGGTGGCCTGATCGGTATCTGGACACGCACCGGCGGGGCTGAAAAATTCGCCTCCTGGGCCAGCGACAAAATGGTGCGAGGTCCCCGGACGGCCAAGTTTTTTACCTGGATCATGGGCCTGATTTTCCACCAGGGAGGCACTATCAGCACCGTATTAACCGGGGCAACAGTGCGCCCGGTGGCCGACAAACACAAGGTTTCGCACGAAGAACTCGCCTATATGGTCGATTCAACTGCCTCCCCTGCAGCTACTCTGATCCCGTTTAATGTGTGGCCGTTTTATGTAGGCGGACTAATCATCGGTACCCTGCCTCTTTTTGAAACCACCCAGCAGAGCGTCGCTTTTTTCTTCTCGGCAGTAGCATTCAACTTCTATGCCATTTTTGCCATTCTTATCACCTTTCTGTTTGCCTGGGAATGGCTTCCCTGGGTACCCGGTAAAAAGATGCGAGCTGCCATTCAGCGATCCAGGGAAGAGGAGTTGGTCGACCGCCCCGGGGCCACACCGATGACGGCAGATGAACTTACCGAACAGAAAGTGCCCAAAAATTACAACCCGGGCCTGATCGATTTTTTCGGGCCGATCGGCGCTTTGCTGGCCATTGCAATCATCCCTTATGTGGTTACCTACTTTATTATGGGACGCCGGGATGATCCGACCCTCTTGATTGCCGAAGCGTTCGTGCTGGCGGTATTGGTTGGCTTTGTAATTGCCATTGCCAAGGGCATGAAGCTCCAGGAAGCCATCGAAGGGTTTATCGACGGCTGCAAGGGAGTTACGATTGGCGCCATTATTCTGGCCCTCGCGGTGACACTAAAAGAGGTCGCTGAAGCTGTCGGAACAGCCGAATATGTGGTGGCGATTGTCGGAGACCTGATTCCGCCATTCATACTGCCCGGCCTGCTGATGGTACTTTGTATGCTTATCGCGTTTTCCACCGGAACCTCCTGGGGGACCTATGCCGTAGTCTTTCCAGTAGCCGTACCACTTGCATGGGCGATTGTTCCCGACGAGTTTTTCCTGACGCTTTGTTTTGCGGCTGTGATCGGTGGCAGCGTTTTCGGCGACCAGTGTTCCCCCATTTCCGACACCACCATCCTCTCTTCACTGGCCACAGGCTGCGACCTGATGGATCACGTCTATACCCAGTTCCCGCTGGCCATTGCGGCTGGATTACTGGCGATGATTACATACGGGGTATTGGTAATCGCGTTCGTATAATTCCCGGGAAAGATGTCGTTGGCCGGGTGGAAACTTTTAATTCAGACATAGGCGATCAACCTCCCGCAGGCGATAACGCTGAACCAAAGCAGAATGGAAATAACGCCTGCAATCCTTGCTGAAACCGGAGGCATTTTGTCGATGTTCCACTCTTCAATGCTTTTCAAAGTAAAACGGTGAAAAACCGCAGCATTCAAGCCGGCAAGCACGATCAATATCAATTTGAGTCTGAAAGCAGGGTTTATGGCCATACTGGAGGCTTCAACCATAAACAAAATGAACCCGCTGGGTAAAACGGCCAGAAAGCTGATACGAGCCCAGAAGATGAGATGGGCAATAGATTCCGTAACCGGAAGCTTTCGGGCCATACCGAGAAGGCGAAGGTCAAACAGAACAGCAGAGCCCACTAAAATGGCGAACCCGATAATATGTACAATTTCCACGGCAGGATAAAGCCATATCGACTGGCGGAAAAAAACCGCCGGGGCGCTTTGCTCAATCCAGTGGAGAATACCCTGACTGTCAGCTAAAGCCATTATCGGCATCAGCGAAGCTCAATGGTCACATCACCAATAATAATACGTTCTGCCCGCATTTCATCATCGATGGATCGGTGAGGGTATCCGACCACACGAACGGTATCCCCAACAGCCAGCATGGAATCATCGGTCATGCCACGGTTCCTCATCCGGGTGACAGGAGCAAGTACAACTTCCCATTCTTTAATCTCTATGTCTTCTCTGTCTATGACTTCCAGGTCGATGTAGGTATGCGGATTACCGATATCATTGCTAAGGATAATACCTGTATAATCCAGTTCCGTATCCTGATCGTAGTTTGCCCAGCCGTGATGTAATATTGCTCCGCTTGCTGCAAAAACAACCACACACAGCAAAACACTCAACGACC
>SLOU01000144.1 GCA_007132385.1 Balneolaceae bacterium
AAATCACGTTCCTTTTTCCATTCCTGAACCCATTTTGCCCTCGCAAAACATAGCTCTTGTTTTTTTGGGCTTTTACATCAAAATATCAGCTTCAATAAATAGCTCTTTTTAGAGTGGACTCTGACTTATTTTTTCAAAATTATTCGCACATATAGTTGAACTATATCGGCGTACTTGAGAAACTGAGCACCTGGTCATGGAGATCATATTTATGGCTTTATTGTTGACAGGCTTCCATGTTCTTTCTGCAACGGCCCAGCTACCCGCTTTTCCAGGCGCCGAAGGGTTTGGCCGCTATGCATATGGTGGTCGGGGTGGCGACGCATATTATGTGACCAAACTCGATTACTCGGGCCCCGGGTCGCTTCGATACGGGATCGAGTCGGCCGATGGCCCCCGGACGATTCTTTTTGGTATTCCCGGCACCATATTTCTGGAATCCAATCTTGTAATCAATGAACCAAATATTACCATTGCCGGACAGACCGCACCGGGTGACGGCATCACCCGAGCCAACGCCGGCCTCTATGTAGCTGCTGTTCATATCATCGTTCGATATATCCGGGATCGGATGGGTGATACAGCGGCCGGACGTCTCCTTCCACAAACCGGATATCTGCACCCTCGATGACAGGCAGTGAGCGTGATGAAAAAACCCAGGTTGGTATTTCATAAGGCCAGGGTTGCGGACTTTCACTTTTTGCTTTAACAAGATAGCGAAGGATCCACTCATAGGTGTGCGATCCCATGGCAAGTGCGCCTACCTCTCGTATAAAATCCGGATAACTTGTTTCATCGACCTCACCGAACTGAAAAAGCCAGTCAAGCGAATGGTCGGAAGTTGCAATAAAACCATCCAGACTGGATGCCGTGTAGAATTGTGTTTTCATGCTCCGTGTTTATTTTCATCAATTGCCTGTTGACTTGATTATAAAAATCCCCTGTTACGATACGCTGCTTCGACTCGTACCGGCACGGTTGCATCCCGCCTTGCCTGGATAAGTACTAGAGGCGATATCACCAGTGAAGAAAACATTATTCACTTGATTTATCTGATATTCGTTTCAGTGCCTCTTGGTCTTTTTTCGGCAGCTTTGCCACCACCAGATCGTAAGAGTGGCGTGTCCATTCCTTGATGAGCTTAACCGGAACTGGCCGATCCAACCGGATCGAATTCCAGTGCTTCTTGTTCATATGGTATCCAGGCGTTACAAATTCGTACTCTTCCCGGAGTTCAATCGCTTTCAGTGGGTCACATTTCAGGTTGATCAATGAAAAATCATCGAGATCCACTAACGCATACATCTTACCCATTACAAAAAAGACGAGGGCTCCGGGACCAAACGGAATCTTTTCTTCGGTTCCCGGAAGTGAAAGACAATAAGATCGGTATTCTTCGATGTTCATTCTGAAATTCTTCTATCGGTCAATCGCGGGAAGCTTCAGCCCGTTCTTTAACTTTTTGATTCATCATCTAAAATCCTTTGCGGGTACCCGGTTCAAGTTTTTTCCACAGCAGTGGAACCATAATGCCCCGAAAGTTCTCTCCTTGTACAAACCTGGTTGTACCGATTTTGGTTTCTTCGATTTCAAATATATGTTCTCCATCGAATATGCCCTTTATGAAAAGGTGTCCCAGCCAGCGATACTCCTGGTTTTCTGCATTTTGAGACAGGTAGGCCGGAAATTCATAGTTTTGCTTCCAGGTGGTTGTATCGTCACTTTGAAATGCTTCCCTTCCTCCGGATACTCATCGATGGAGCGGATAAATTGATTCCACTCCGGATAACTTTCAAACTCGATCAGAATATTCCAAACTCTATCCGACGGTGCTTTAATATCGATTTCGGTTATCAGGTTTTTCATAATTGTCTTCTAATTTGGTATTGATTGAAGCTCATTTTCTGCCCCCATATATTACAATGTATAATCTATCGTATTCGGTTCCGATTTACGCTGCAAGTATTGGTGAATATGCATTATTTAAAGCTACTTACAAGCTTATCTTTAATTAAAGAAACTTACAAGCAAATCTTTATTCGACAAAAAAATTTCATTTATTGCTTCAGGTCATGATGGTCATGATGATCATGTTGGCCATGATGGAAAGATTTAATTAATATTTTTACTTTCTTTAAAAAATGGAATTATTATACTCTTACAAATACCCGAAATCAGGTATTTTACAATCATCACGCTATTTGCTGTATATTTAGTAAAGATCATTACCACCTGCTTAGCAGGTGGGTTTTCAAGTATGACTAAATATCTATACCATCACGGCAGTATTGCCAAACAACCGGCTTGATGGCTGCAGATGGAATATTTTTGAACACACAGAATGATTAAAACACAAAACCATATCAAACCCGGCAGACCACGGAATCACAGAATGGTTTTTTTGCTGTTCCTCTCTTACCTGCTTTTTCATATCTCATACCTGGACAGCGTGGCCGGCACGGCACATTTCTCCGAAAGTATAAGCAGGATCGAACCCATTGACCTCAGCAACGCTTCAATCATAGCTGACCGCGCACATCGAATGCGCCATGTACCCTTGCCGGGCCTCATCCCTGATAAAAATGGAGAGACGTTTAACAGTATAACTCAGGATCTTGCAGATCAACCTGCAAACCTGATCGTTTTGATACACGATGAAATTCAGGCCGTAGCCATTGAAGTGACCACAATCCGTGACGATGAAGACCTGTTGCGATTAAATGAATTCGAGGTTTATGCCTGGAACAGTGAAAAGTGGGAATTTCTCGGCGATACAAACGGCAGGGTGAGAACACGGGAGGTGGATTCCCGGGTTGGATTGCTCGTCGATCTCTTGCCAGTCCGCACTCAGATGCTTCGTGTGCGTTTGCTGGGTACAGAACGTGAAAGCGACACCTATGCACAGGTACGCGAAATTCGCCTTTTTTCCAGCATTGACGATGTACCCGAATGGGATGTTAGCAACAGATTACAAACAGATCATAAGGGCAACAACGATCTCCGCTCTGAAGCCACTGCGCCTGTTCGTGATTCCGGTTCCCTTGATAGCGGATCATTTCCACAGGAAGCATTTGAAATGCGTCTGCTTACTCAATGGCTGCTGGATAGAGGAATTGATACCGGATTCCGGAAATATCATGACGAACCGACACCGGCAGGCTCATTTGATCCGGATAAAGGGTATCTCGGTTATGTGCTTTCCTTTATGGATACCATGCTGGAATTTGGCACGGACAGATACGGAAAGACTCACAGCCCGATTTTCATGAGTATTCTGGATGTTCGCACGCTTGAACATCCCGGCTATTCGTTACCGACGACGGGCCCGAGACAGCATGACCGGGCACATTTCGGAGCCAACCTGCAATTTGACATTCCGCTGCTTGAAGCCATGGAATTCGTATCTGAGATAACCGGTGACCAGCGATACCGCCGGGCCGGCCGTGATTATTTGCAATACTGGCTTAACCAATGCACCGATACAGCAACCGGACTCTGGCCATGGGGAGAACATGTCTACTATGATGTCTATTTAGGCCAACCGGAGTCGAGCCAATATCTGAACCACGAATATAATGATGATCCACCCACGGCTTTTTGGGAGCGGGCCTGGGAGAAGAATCCGGAGGCCGTACTCCGTCAGGCTGCAGGAGTAAGAAACCATATCATTGACTTCGAAAATTTTGTATTTAACCGGCACGCCTGGATCGATCGGCCATTACCTGTTCCCCGTCCGCCGGAGTTAATCGAACAGTTAAGGCGCCATAATCTTGATTTTCCTCGTCAAAGCGGTTACTGGATACGGTTATGGGCTTTTCTTTATGACAAAACCGGCAACGATACCTACATTTCGTGGATCGAAGAAGTTCTGGATCATTACGATGAAGTCCTCATTCCACATATCGGATTGTTGCCCGTATTAAGTGAAAAGACTTACCGTCCTCTACCGGACCGCCCAAGTGGCAGTAATGTTGCAATTGCACTGGACCGGGCGAGGCCTTACCTGGAAAAATCCCGTATCGGTGACCGCTTTACAGGGTTTACGGTCCCGTACACGGATTCACTCCACCATCTTCTACCCGATTCGACTCCGGAAGTATCTTTTGGAAAACGAAAAGATGGTAGCAACCCTGTCGGTTATGCAACCGAAGATGCACTTCATTGGGTTCATTTATACCGCCGGTTCGGTGATGAACGGTTTTATGACCAGGCTCGCACTGTCGCCGAAGTTTATGCAGCCATTGATGCCATTCCATATGACGACTATGATCATATAAGAGCGGATCTATTCGCTACAGCGATACAGCTGATGCTGGACATGCATGAACTGGATGGCCGAGGTCAATGGCTGTCCGCAGCGGAGAAATACGCACAATGGGCGATCGAACGGCTTTATTATAACGGCCTTTTTCTGGGTGCCACCAATTCCTGGTATTATGATGCCAATCTTCGAGTATCCTCTTTTGTTTACAGTCTGGTACGTCTTCATACAGTGCTGAAACATGATGAAGAGGAGGAACATGTACCACCTTTGTATTTCAGGCCTTCCCGTGCCGGCTTTTAAGAAGGTTATAACCCATGCGACAGGTGTCAGATCTCCATTACTGTCATAAAACTCAACATTTGAGAACGTGATTTTGCTGTTTTTAGATATTCTGTTTTCAGCAATTTCATTAAGCATACCCTCCAGGTTGCTCAATTCACCTTATTTTCAGCTGTATTACTTTTACGGAGAAAACTAAAATCATTCAATTCTTGAGCACTCAATACCCGGTTAAAAACAGCTACACCATCAATGAAAAGTTGTGTCCCGGTATCTATGGGTTCGTTACCCAAACCCAATGCTCTACCAAAAGTAAAAGGGGCACCTTCCTGAATCGGATAATGTATGGTCGAACCAACCTGCACCCAATCGTCTTTTTCCATGCGGTTAAGTGAGGTTACAATTTCATCACCCACTTGTATCTTTACGGTTCCCGGCCACGCAATGCTCCTGTCATTTACGGCTAAAAAAGAAAGCGGTTTTGATAACAGACTTTTACCATCACGAAGAATATCGAAATGTACCTGGTATTCCTGCTGTAACGCAGACAGGTCTTTACCGTTCCTGCCATATGTAATCGAATTGTGATCAGTGTCGACATGCACCCAGTGTTCATAAGTGCCGGATGTTTGAAAATCATAACCGTTAAATTTCAGTATAAATGATCGGGGTGAATAGATCGGCCAGGGAAAATAGTATGGATTACTGGAAACCGGTTCATCATACTTGAAAACATCATTTGCTACAGGGTCTGTTATGAAAGTTTTTGTAGCCGCACCATCAGTATATACCTTGACTTCATCCGTATCGGGATCGAATGTCATGGCTATAGCAACCCATTGATCATCTTCAAAATCTCTGCCATCAAGAGCACGCTTTCGGGCATACTGTGACCCTTGTATCAACGATTGTGGATAGCTGGAAGCCCCTGTTGCCGAAATATGGCCTATTACACTCCTGGATTGAAACAGGCCTCCAAAAAGAGCCACCTGTCGTCTTCCACCATATTTGTCCCAGCCCCCTTCATCCCAGATTCCGGCTACAAAATGACGGCGGCCAATGAACTTGCACCAGGCGATCAGAGTGAAAGGACGCCGCTCATTGATATCCAGGGGAGACTGATCGAAAGTATTTCTTGGTGATTCGGCAAAAATGTATCCATGATTAAAACGAACAGCATGTCCAAAAGGACCCGTAGAATCAATTACTATTTTTGAGTCATCATCTTTATAAGGCCAGGAATGGACCGTATATGTTTGCTTGTCACCAATACGTCTCAATACCACGTTATAACCGGTATCATATATATTTTCGTCATAATAGGAAATCCACCCGTCTTCATTCGTGAGTAGAAAATCCCAGAAAGCGATGAGCCCCCTTGTTTGGGCTACCTGTAGAATCCGCTGATCCGATTCATCACTTCTTGTCCTCGTCAACATATGAAAGATTAACAGACTCGATATTATTGTCAGACAAATAAGTATAAAAATACCTGTTACTGTTTGATTAAATGATATCCCGGTTTTTAATTCCATTTTAATTTCAATTTTTCAACCACAACCAAAGGAGCAGGATTTTCGATGAATGTCAGATTATAAATGTAGATGTCATGCTCGAAAAAATAAATTCCAAATTTTAAAAATATCGACTGGGAATCGGCGATCGAAGAAGCTGATAAACTTGACAAAGAAATTAGTATTCTATTTAGCCTGAAGTTCCCTGCAAAATAGGCCTTCCAAGGGGATATAAAAAATAGATAATACTATAGTTAGGAATAAAAATATTATTTTATTAGTACCCATGTAATATTCTTGATAATTGGATTATTATTTTGTATAATCAGCATTATATAAAAAATATACCCAATTATAGTAGTCATGTACATTGACGTGGTTCCCAATCGTAATTCCCCTCCGGCTATTCTGTTGCGCACTTCATACCGACAAGCAGGCAAGGTCAAGAAAAAAACTATAGCCAACCTTTCGCAATGGCCTCCCGAACTTGTTGAGGGCCTTAAAAAACTCCTCAAAGGGGCTGTAGCGGTTGCTCCCGAAGACCTTTTTACCATTGAATCGAGTCCGGCTCATAGCCATGTCCAGGCAGTATTGGCAACGATAAAAAAAATCAGGCTCGATTCCATGATCAGTTCCAAACCCAGCCGGCAAAGAAACCTTGTACTGGCCATGATCGCCGAACAAATCATTCATCCCGGCTCCAAGCTGGAAAGCGTGCGGCTGTGGCCTGTGACAACACTGGCCGAAGAGCTGCAGATAACCGATGCCGATGAGGATGATCTCTACGCTGCCATGGACTGGCTTTACCACAGGCAGGCCAGAATCGAAAAGAAACTGGCTGGAGAACATCTGGGCGAGGGCGCCCACGCCTTGTATGATATTTCCAGCAGTTATTACGAAGGCCGCACCTGTCCGCTCATACAATTCGGCTTTAACCGCGATGTCAAGAAAGGTAAAAAAATTATTGTCTATGAGATGCTGACCAATGCCGAGGGCTGCCCGGTAGCCGTTGATGTCTATCCGGGTAACACGCAAGATCCTGTTACCGTTGCCGATCAGGCAGACAAGCTTCGCCGTCGTTTTGGTTTACAGCAGGTGGTTCTGGTGGGCGATCGGGGAAT
>SLOU01000208.1 GCA_007132385.1 Balneolaceae bacterium
CAATGACCCGGTGCTCTTCTTCGATTTTACCTTCCACTTCCTCCCAATTCCCCTGTTTTTCCAGGGTTTTTTCAAGTTCCTCGTCCACCTCTTCGTCGGTCACATCATGTACCATTTTATTTACTTCAAGAGCCGCCAAATCTCCGAGTTCTATTTCCGGTTTTGCCCCGATTTTAAAACGAACTTCCAACTCGTCATTTTCCCACTGCATATCCAGCATTTCGGTTTCCCCTACCGGTTCATATTCGGGTACCACTTCTTTCTCAAAAACCTCCTGAACATACTTGTTGATCTCTTCTATCTCGATTTCCTTGCCAAACCGTTTCTTGACGATAGACAACGGCACTTTTCCGGGTCTGAATCCGGGCATTTGAATCTGCCCGCGATATTTTTTAAATGCCTCGTCAAATTTGGGGGCCAAATCGTCGCGGCTGGCTTTGATCGTTACTTCTTTATCGACCGACGTAAGTTCTTGAACAGAAATGTCCACGTATAATTCTCCTTCAGTAAACTGAGTATCAGGGTTATCGCATTTTTATTCTAATTTTAAAGTACGAGAGGGGGGACTCGAACCCCCACACCAGTAAAGGTACTAGATCCTAAATCTAGCGCGTCTACCAATTCCGCCACTCTCGCTTTTCTTCAAACACTGCTGCAGAATTCCTGAACAGTGTTTTTGGCTCTCAATAAAGTAAACAGAATCAGAGCCCCCAAAAATACGGTTATTTCTGACGGAGATCAACTCGTAAAAAGAGTTTGTGTTGTGATGGAAAATCAGCAATATTTGTTTTTTGCCGTCCTGGTAGACGGACAATCCGGTCTCAATTCAGATTATCAATTCTTAGATGCCAATATCCATCTTTTTATTTAATTTGAAGACAGCGAATTTCCTGTATTATTCTTCATGTATCTTTTTAAAAATCTCAAGTAAATAAAATCCGGTTATGTTCAAAAATCTTCGTTTTGTTTACATTACAACCAAAGACAAGAAAGAAGCGCATACTATTGGCAAAGCGATCATAGAAAAACGTCTGGCCGCTTGCGTAAACATCATTGACGGTATGGAGTCGATGTATCACTGGAAAGGGGGTGTGGAAACCTCCCTGGAATGTATCCTCATCGCCAAAACCCCCTACCGCAATATCAATGAACTTACCAGTCTGGTAAAGGATATGCACAGTTACGAATGTCCCTGTATTATTACGCTGACGCTCACCGAACAGGAAGGCAATGAGGAGTATCTGATGTGGCTGATGAATGAATCAAAACATGCGGATCCGGAAATTCACCTTGAGGACGAGAAATAAATATTATTTAGCTCAATTTTGCGCTACTCCATAGCAGCTGTTCTCAAAGCTTCAACTTTTTTCCCATGTCCGGGCTTCCGATGAATATGAACGGGAGATAAATTCGAATGGGAATAGAAGGCCTTCGCACAGAGACCGGAAATGCCCTTGATTAGGGATTAGTCTTCATTTTCTTCCGGTTTTACCCGTTTCCTCAGCAGCATTTCTGTTTCATATTCCTGCCCGTCACGCAGTAGTTCCAGGTCCATTTTGTCACCTTCGTAATATTCATGCATCAGAGCCCATGCATGCATTTCGCTCAGAACACGTTCCCCGCCAATTTTCAGGATGATGTCACCGGGCATCACACCGCATTCAAAAGCCGGCCCACCCTTGTTCACGCTGGTTACCAGCAATCCCTGGATGGCAGGCAGTTGATAACGTCGTACCAGCTGTTCGGTCATCACAGTGAAATCCATTCCGGGATCATAATCCAGTGCCAGGTCATCGCCCGTCAGAAGCTGGTTGATGATTCTTTCAGCCCTGTTGCTTGGAATTGCAAATCCGAGACCGATAAATCCATCGCTGTATCCGCTGGTAAAAATAAATGTGTTCACACCAATCACTTTTCCCTCACTATTGAGCAGCGGCCCTCCGGAATTTCCCCGGTTAATGGCTGCATCGGTCTGTATCATATCCATGTAAACACGCGGATTGTTGGGATCAGACCTGAAATCCCTGTTTTTGGCACTTACCACACCGACGGTTACTGCAGGCTGTCCGTCTTCAAACAGTCCGAATGGATTACCAACCGCAATCGCCCATTCACCGACGATCACATTGTCGGAGTCATTGAACTCCACAAAGGGAAAAGGGTCGTCCGATTCGATTTTCAACAAGGCAAGGTCAGTAAGTTCATCCCCGCCAATCAAAGTGGCATCATAGGTATAACCGTCGATTGTTGCGACCATTATTTCCTTGGCATTATTTCCGATCACATGTTGGTTGGTAATAACAAGCCCGTCTTCACTGATAATAAAACCGGAGCCCATATTGGTAAATTCACGGGGAATTCCGAAAAAATATCGAAAAAATTCGTCCTGGGCCGTTCCTCTTCCTTCAACCACTTCGGTGACGGTGATGCTGACTACAGCCGGACTGGCATTCTCCACAGCGTTTGTAATTGCATTCATACGGCTGTGGGTTACAGCATCTACCATCTGCCGGTACTCCGTACTCATCTCATCGGAAGTTCGCTTGTTGTTAATCACTTCTTCAACAAAGGTGGCTGAAAAATGACTCAGCGTATCTCCTTGCGTGTTTTCATTAGCTGAGCCTTGTTCGGCAGATTCTGAACAACCAGTCAGCAATAGGATCATCAACGGCAGGCTGAAAAAAATGATCGACCTGAATTTTTTATGGTAATACGCTCTCGTTTTCAATGTTCTTTAGTTGTTTAACTCCAATTCTGACCACATCGGTAATAGCCGATTTCAAAGGGCCCGGATGCGAGGCTCCCGCAGCTTTCTTATGTCCTCCGCCACCCAGTTTCTTGGCCCATTCATTTACATCCACCCGGCTTCGCGAACGGAGGCTCATTTTGATACCGCTGTCGTCAATATCTTTTAACAACACCGCTGCTTTTATACCGGCAATGCTGAGCGGATAACTGACAAAACCTTCGCAGTCATCATTTGTGGTATTTGTTTTTTCCAGCATCTCTCTTGTAACGTACATGATGGCAATCTGATTGTTTTCATAAAGCTGAATGGAATTAAGCGCCAGGCTTAGCAGCTTCAACTGCTGAGGTGTACGGTTGGAAAAAACTTGTTCGGCAACTTCATTCGGACTGAACCCGCCTCTCTTCAACAATTCGGCTGTGGCCAGCATCGTAGACGGCTTTACACTGTTATATTGCAATGAACCTGTATCTGTGATAATTCCGGTATACAGTGCTTTTGCCACCCTCTCATCGATCTGATCAGGATCGTGTTCACTGAACAGGTTATAGATCAGTTCACAGGTAGAAGATGCCGTATCGACCGATATACTCAGATCAAATGCCGGCTCCGGATCCGGATGATGGTCGATCATAAAGGATGTACGTGGATGTTCCTGCTGGTAGATCTCATAACTACCAAACCGGTGCGGAGCATTGCCATCCACAACAATGAAAGCATCGCACTGGGCTGTCAATTCCCGGTCAGGAATCTCAATGGGGAAATAACTGCAGAGCCATTGCAGGTTCTGCGGCACCGGGTGATCATTAAATGCTCTCGCAAAACTCCCGTTTTTTTCCAGCCAGAGTGCCAAAGCCACCTGGGAACCGATACAGTCACCATCCGGCCGGATATGAGAAAAAACTCCCACCGAATCAAACTGTTTCACTTTTTTAATAAATTCTTTAAACATAGACTTCTAATTCTGTAAAAACTCAATATTAACTAAACGAAGAATATCCACTCAATGGTTTATTACCGCTATAAAACCGGTAAAATTTCTTGTTTCAGCAGGTTTTTCTAAACCGGCGTCATTGTTGTACATTCTTTTCGAGCCTTGTAAAAAAAGGGTTACGACAATAGAAAACAATTAAAATCTTCATGATTCAAGCTCTGTTTAAATGAAAATCGTAATACTTTGTGACGGCAGGACACCATCCGACAGAGTTTTAAGAAATCATGCTGAGAGTGCAGATCTCTTTATTGCAGCCGACGGAGGTGCAAATCATGCTTTGCAGACAGGCCTGCAACCCGATATCGTTACAGGGGATATGGACAGTTTCATACCGGACGAGGGGTACCGCGGGCGAGTTATCCGCAATCTTGACCAGGAAACCAACGATCTTGAAAAAGCCCTGGACGTTGCGATTCGGGAATCAGACGGCAGTTACAAACAAATTCTGGTGTTTGGTGCCGCAGGAAAGCGCCTGGATCACACCCTCAAAAATCTCTCCGTACTCACAAAATACGATGATGGCCGATGCCGGATCCGGTTTATAGACCTGTACGGAGAGATCCTACTATTGCCGCGCAAGTTTCGACGGTCATTTACCATAGGCACTCCTATTTCACTTTTCCCGCTCTCCGGACGAGTTGACGGAATTACAACTCTGGGGTTGAAATACCCGTTAAAGAATGAATCCCTGGAGAATGGGGTCAGAGACGGCACATCCAATGAAGCTGTAAAAGAAACCGTTGAGATATCACATAAAAAGGGTGATCTTCTGCTGTTTATCGTAAACAACCTGCAAGAACTTTGAGTGCAACATTCTTCCTGATAGACTGGATTCTGATCGGTTCTTATTTCGTGTTGCTGGTCTGGCTCAGCTGGAAAAAAGACTGGCTTGAAGATGATGAAGAACAGTTCTTGCTCAGCGGCCGGAAAGTGACCTTGCCGGCTTTTGTCGCTACACTTGTCTCAACCTGGTACGGCGGAATTTTAGGAGTCGGTGAGTACAGTTATCAATTCGGAATATCGCAATGGCTTATTCTCGGGGTGCCATTTTATCTGTTTTCAGCTCTGTTTGCCGTATTGTTGGCTGGTAAAATCCGAATGAACAAAGCCCTCAGCATTCCTGAAGCGGTTGCTAACCGGTATGGTGAAAACGCCGGCCGCCTCAGTGCCATTCCGATCTTTATACTTGTTAGTCCGGCCCCCTATATCCTGATGCTCGGATTGTTATTTCAGTTTATAACCGGTGGAACCGGTCCATTCCTCTTTTATGCGTCCCTTGTTGCCCTGTTTTCGGTCATGTATGTAACAATTGGCGGATTCGGAGCTGTGCTTCGTACCGATCTGCTGCAGGTCATTCTGATGTTTGGTGGATTTATCATGCTGCTCTATTTTGCTATCGCCGAGTTTGGCGGGTTCGGGGATCTATGGATCAGTGTCCCCGATGAGTACCGCGATATCACAGGTGGACACAGCTGGCAGTATATCCTGGTCTGGTTCTTTATCGCCTTGTGGACATTTGTTGATCCCAGCTTTCATCAACGTGCGGCAGCAGCCGAATCGCCGGCTACGGCGCGTAAGGGTATATTTATTTCCATTCTGTTCTGGAGCGGCTTCGACTTTCTGACCGCTTTCAGCGGAATGTACGGATGGGCACTTCTCGGCCCCGACCTTACAGAGCCGATCCTGGTTTATCCGAAAATGGCTGAAACCTTGTTGCCGATCGGCTTGAAAGGGCTTTTTTTTGTAACGCTGCTCGCTACGATTATGTCAACTCTCGACAGTTATCTGTTCTTGTCAGGTCAGACACTTGGCCGGGATTTCATGGCCCGGTTCTTCCCTCATACCGACCGCAATTTTCTAACGCGGATAAGTATCCTGATTGCGGCCGTTTTGGGTATTCTGCTGATCATCATCTATCCCAGCGTGATTGATCTCTGGTATGTTCTAGGATCGGTGTTTATCCCGGGGTTACTGATACCTGTACTGGGTGTTTACCTTACGGTTTTCCGCCTGAAACCTCTATATGTCCATGCTACCCTGATCGGATGTACAGCCGTATCGTTTATCTGGCTTACACTCGGAACAATCTACCAGACTGAGGAGTATGCTTATGCCTTTTTAGGAATTGAACCGTTCTACCCGGGATTATTTCTTTCTATTTTCTTTTGGCTGATCGGGCGGGATAAGGAATGAACTACCCCGCGGCAGAGCCTTCTGGGTATCAATAGGATCTCAACTTTCTATTCTTTCCGGCAGAGAGGGTCGAGGAATTGATCCCCTTTGACTAAATGTGCTTCATACTGGCCTGAAAGAACGTTGTCTTACGTCGATTTGAGAATATGCCCCAGATTGAGTTTATGAATCGGGATAATATATTTATTGGAAAAAACGTCTTTCTGAATTCCCAGAAGGCCTGTACCGCGAAAATCAACGACACAATGGCCGTTTTCCGTTTTGACGACTTCGCCAATACCGTAATATTCCGGACAGGGCCCGTAATACACAAGATCTCCGCGCTGAATCTGATTCGATGCCCTTCTGTGAAAAGGCATAATCACAGGGAGTAAATCCAGCCTGTAAGATAATCTTTTATTTCGGGTTGCCATCAAGGTTTACGTTTCACTTGGAAATTGTATTTCAATTTGCCGGGAATTTTCACCGGTGACCCTAATAATAACACGAATTATTTCATCCGGCAAAATTTCAGCTATTCGCTCTGGCCATTCGATGATTGAAACGCCACCTCCATAAAAATATTCTTCTGCACCAATATCAAGTGCCTCTTCTGCACTTTCCAATCTGTAACAGTCGAAATGATAAACTGGGATCGCATTTTCGTTATAGTATTCATGGATCAGATTGAATGTCGGGGAGGTTACTGAACCGGGCTCAATTCCGAAATATTCTGCAAACCCCTTTACAAACCGGGTTTTTCCCGCTCCAAGTTCTCCTTCCAGGCAGATGATATCACCTTTACGGCACTCCTTTGCCAAATCAGATGCAATTTGCATGGTTTCACTTTCACTTTGGCTGGTAAAGATTTCATTCATAATCACGCCCTGATCACTGTTTACATCCCGTTTTCTATTTGGGCTCAAGCGTGGCAATCGGAAGAATCATCTCTTCCATAGTAGCTCCCCCGTGCTGAAGAGTATCACGGTACATATTCTGGTATTTGTGGTAGTTGGTAGGGTACACAAAATAGTAATCTTCCTTGGCAATGATATAGCTGTTTGCCGGGGGTGTCACCGGCAGGTGATACTCTTCAGGTTTGTCAATATAAATGGCTGCATTACTATCTGCTTTCAGATTGCGGCCATATTTGTAGCGCAGGTTTGTAGCCGCATCCCTGTCGCCAAATACCTTGGTATCCCGGAGGGAACGGATCGAACCGTGGTCGGTGGTAATCACG
>SLOU01000211.1 GCA_007132385.1 Balneolaceae bacterium
AGCCAGCCCACCTACCTGGGAGGGTTGGGGTTTAACTATAAATGGAACATGGGGTGGATGAACGATACCCTGAACTATATGAGCAAAGACCCGATCTACCGAAAATATGACCAGGGCCAGCTTACATTTTCCATGATTTATGCTTTTACGGAAAATTTTATCCTGCCTTTCTCTCACGATGAAGTGGTTCATCAGAAACAGTCCATGATTTCAAAAATGCCGGGAGACGATTGGCAGAAGTTTGCAAATTTGCGCCTGCTATATACCTATATGTACGGCCATCCCGGGAAAAAACTGCTTTTTATGGGTGGAGAGTTCGCACAGTGGAGCGAATGGAACCATGAGTATTCCATCGACTGGCACCTCTTGCAGTGGGATACGCACAAAGGGGTCAGGCAATTGGTCAAAGACCTGAATCAGATATACAAAAACGAGCCGGCAATGTTCGAAGTTGATGCGGAATGGAACGGTTTTGAATGGATTGATATGAGTGATGCCGATAACAGCCTGATCTCATTCGTCAGAAGAGCGAAAAATCCGGATGATTACCTAATATTTATTTTAAACTTTACACCGACAGTTCACTACAATTATAAAATAGGCGTGCCGGAGCCCGTTGAGTATGAAACGCTGATCAACAGTGATTCCGAATACTATTGGGGAAGTAACAAAGGTAACCAGTACGTACAAGGCAAAGAGGGAAACTGGCATGGACGGCCTGCCCACATAGATGTGACAATTCCTCCTTTAGCAGGGCTCATACTAAAGCCCATGAAGTAATTCATTGAGTAAAAGGTTTCACGAGAATTTAATATGAACGGCTGACTTATGAGGTTTCCTCGCTCTTGCGGTGTTTTAGTACATCCGACATCTTTTCCGGCTAAATTTGGCATGGGTGATTTCGGCCCGGCTGCAGATCAGTTTCTTCAATTCCTGAAAGATACGAATCAGACGATCTGGCAAGTGCTGCCATTAACCCCTGTCGGCTATGGAAATTCGCCATATACATCTTATTCGGCGTTTGCCGGCAACCTGTATTTGATCAGTCCGGAAATATTACGGCAGAAAGGTCTGTTAAGCCGTGAGGAGTTGAATGAATCAGAGCTTGAGATCAGTACGAAAACTGATTTTACTGCCGCCTATCAGGTTCGGACAAAACTGTTGAGAACTGCTTCTGAACGATTTTATGCGGATCTGGACCGGGGACATGAACAAAAAATGGAAAAATTCATCCTGGAAAATAAAAGCTGGCTGCCGGATTACACGCTATTCAACGTTATTTCACTGGAAAATGATCGAAAACCCTGGAACAAATGGCATGAAAAACTGGCCAAAAGAGACAAACCTGCCCTGAAACGGAAAAAACAAGAGCTTGCACCGGAAATTGGTTTTCAGAACTGGATTCAGTTTGAATTTCATAATCAGTGGCTTGAATTAAAACGGAAAGCCAATGAGTTTGGAATTCGTGTAGTCGGAGACATTCCCATCTTTGTGGATCACAATAGTGCTGATGTATGGGCCAACCCCGGTTATTTTTCTGTGGATGAAAAGGGCAACCGGGAACTGGTTGCCGGTGTACCACCCGATTATTTCAGCGAAACCGGGCAATTGTGGGGCAATCCTGTTTACAGGTGGGAAAAACTGAAAAAAGATGGTTATCGTTGGTGGGTGGAACGCTTCAGGCAGATGTTTCATCTGTTTGATGCGATCCGGGTTGATCACTTCAGGGGGTTTGAATCCTATTGGGCAGTATCGGCAAAAGAAAAAAATGCGATTAAAGGCGATTGGTTGAAAGGCCCGGGAGCCGACCTTTTCCATACTATTCAAAAACAACTGGGGGAGCTTCCTATCATTGCAGAAGACCTTGGTTTTGTCACACCTGAGGTTGAAGAACTGCGCGACAGGTTCCGGTTCCCGGGAATGAAGATTTTACATTTTGCATTCGATTCCGGTACGGATAATATCTTTTTACCGCACAATTATCTCCCTAACAGTGTAGTTTATTCCGGTACTCACGACAACGACACAACCCGGGGCTGGTATCAATTGGCTTCGGAATATGAAAAGGACCTGATGCGAAAATATGCGCGGTCGGACGGCTCGGAACCCCATTGGGATCAGATCCGCCTCGGCATGCTCTCGGTATCCGATCAGGCCGTATTTCCGCTTCAGGACTATATGGGACTCGGGTCCGAATGCCGGATGAATACACCGGGTACTGTTGGCAATAACTGGGGTTGGCGTTACACACCTGAAATGCTTGATAATATAGACAGGGACCGTATCCGTGAGCTAATATTTTTGGGAAACCGGTTCCGAAAAACAACGAATTATAAGACAAATTACCAATAGCTTTATAAAGAAAGCATCATTTACTATCTTAAGCCGGTTCGTTTAAATTAGAATTAAACATGCCATTCCATTTGAAAAATCTTCCAAAGCGCACAGCAAAGCCTCGTAAAAAGGGTATTACACTGGTGCTGGATAAAGGTCTTAGTGTTCGTCAGGTTGAGGATTTTTGTGAATCATCTTCTGAATTTACCGATCTCGTGAAATTGGGATGGGGGACTTCGTATGTGACCAAGAATCTTGAAAAAAAGCTTGAGGTTTACAGGGAGTATAATATTCCAGTATTTTTTGGCGGGACACTTTTTGAAGCCTATGTGCTGAGAAACCAGCTCGAATGTTATGTTCAACTCCTGAAAAAATACCAGATACGTTATCTGGAGGTTTCGAACGGGACAATCTGGCTATCGGAAAATCGGAAACTGGATATTATTCGTCAGATGAGTGAACAGTTTATCGTACTCTCTGAAATTGGTAGTAAAAACCCGAATGATATTATACCGCCGTATAAATGGGTCAAAATGATTCAGAATGAACTGGAAGCCGGTGCATGGAAAATCATTTGTGAAGCCCGTGAAAGCGGAACGGTAGGAGTATTCCGGCCGAACGGTGAAGTACGTTCAGGGTTGATTGAAGAAATAACGGATCAAATTTCTAAGGATAAGCTTATATTCGAAGCTCCATTAAAAGAACAGCAGGTATGGTTTATCAGGAAATTTGGCAGCAATGTGAATATTGGAAACATCGCGACTTCGGAAGTGATCTCGCTCGAAACCTTGCGGCTCGGGCTGCGAAGTGATACACTGCTGGACTTTTATTCGATTTCGGACGAAGAAATGGATGGAATATATAGTAATAATGACCGTTCAAAACTGTCAAACGGACAAAACTAATTCAAAGATCGATACGAACAGGTAAACACAAGAAACCTTATTAATTATGAAAATTCTTTATGCTGCTGCTGAAATCGCCCCATTTGCCAGAATGACGCACACGGCAGATTTACTGCGCTTTTTACCGGCATCCCTGCAAGACAAAGGTTTTGAAATCAGAATTCTCTTACCGAAATACGGCACGATTAACGACCGAAGAAACAGGCTGCATGAAGTTATCCGACTGTCGGGAATAGAAGTCGAAGTCGGTGAAAAAGTCGAAAGTATGCGTATCAAGGTGGCCAGTATTCCCAATGCCAAGCTTCAGGTTTATTTTCTTGACAACGACACTTTTTTCAAACGAAAAGGGATGTTTAAGGATCCGAAATCAGAGGAATGGTATGACGATAACAGTGAACGCCTGGTTTTTTACAACAAGGGAGTTCTGGAAACCGTGATAAAACTCGGCTGGGAACCGGATATTATCCATTGTCACGACTGGCCAGCCGGGTTAATCCCGTTACTGGTCAAAACAAAATACAAGGATCAGGCCATTTTTGATCGTACAAGAATCGTTTACAACTTGCATCATCCAGAAAACCTGGGAATTTTTGAAGGCACCAAAATTCTTGAATTACTCGGTTTACCGGATGATGTCAATATTGATGCACTCTCAGATGACAATAAAACGGATTTGCTTAAAATCGGACTGAGATACAGTGATCACGTGGTTACCGGAAATCATCTGGCTAACCAATTAGATTCACTGTTTGAAGAATTAAACATTGAACCTTCAAAAATTCAGGGCTCACCCGAAGATGTATCTTCCAAATTTGCAGATTATTATCAGGAAATTGCCGGTTCACTTTCAAAAGAATAATAAAACAGCAGTTCTGAACGTATTATATCTCACCAGCCATCAAATATTTACGATAAAAACGAAGGGAAGTTTGCATAGATATATATTGTTAGCCGCAATCGCGGCTTTTATTTTCTTGGCAACCGGTTGTGAAGACCCCGGAAATGTTGGAAACAGGTTTCTGGATGATTCTGCAAACCTCGAAACCAGGACAATTTCAGTCGGTACCATTGAACCTTTCTCCGCAAATACATTTACTGGCAGACACCGCTATATGCCCATGGGAGTGTATGATGATCCGCTTTTCGGCAAATTGTACACCATCGGAGTGATCAAACCTTCGATTGATACGACAAGTACCGGCCCTGAAATCCTGCCGGAAGATGACTTTAAGCTCAGACTGGTGTTCAGTGAACGGGTTTATGGAGATTCGCTTGCAACCTCTTCGTTCAGTTTGTACAGGGTTGATGAATTCTGGCGTGGTAATGAATTCCGGTTTGGACAGACGCTTTCACTCGATGAATCGGCTAAGGTGGGAGAGTTTACTGTAACCGGAGCAGAGACGGTTGAAGTTGAACTCTCACCCAACTGGATCGAGGAATATAATGAGTACCTTTCCAGCGAGGGTGCTGACCGTGATTCAACATATCGAAATGAATTTACGGGATTGGCTGTGGTTCCGGATGATGAAAACTCAAGTGTGTTGTTTGCAAGGATTTCTCCCGAATCGGGTGAGGATGACGACAACCAGGAGTTTGTACGTTTTGTTCTGGACCGCCCTGAAGATGAAAATGATGATGAGAACGGCAACGGAGATAACGGGAATGATGAAGAGAATGGTGATGAGGAAGAGGTGGATCCTCGAATCTACCAGCGACTGGTTGATTGGGGATCAACCATGGAGCGTTCGGAACCGTCAACGACCCCGGAAGGATTACCTGTACACAGCATGCTCGATCAGATATTTTCGATATCCCCGGATCTGTCTGAGGAAAATATCGGCAGCAAAAACATTGCAAATGCCGAACTGGTCCTTTATGCGGACGTGTCTCAACTGAATGCTACCTTGCCGTCTGGCCACTACAGGCCTGAACCGATAAATGCCAGGATCAACATTATCGATTCCGGAAATCCGGGAGAATTGATATTTGGCCGTGAACCGGACTTAGTGGGAGAATTTGATGAGGAAGGTGGTAGCTTTCGGTTTGATATAACCGATTATGCAAATTCAGTGCTGTTTGATTCACCACCGGCAGGAAAGTTTTATTTTTCCGTGGAATCGATAAATGGAATAAACTACTCCACATTAATTTTTGATGAAAACGCTCCGCAGGAGTACAGGCCAAAAATTTTAATTACCTCTGTAAAATCAGATTCGGAATAAATGTATCGTTTAACAATCATCTTTATATTACTTCTGTTCCCGCTTATGGCAGTTGCCCAGCAGGCAGATCGGGAATCTGCCGGTGGATCCAGTTATTCGAGTATAGGAGTCGGGCTGCCGGTAGACACCCATTCATCGATTACTAGCGGTATGGGATTGCCGGGTGTCTCGGTTTTTGATTCTTTTTCTGCAAGCAGCAGCAATCCGGCGCTTTGGGGAGTTTCTTTTCATACCCAGGGGAATATTTCAGCAGGGTTAAGTAATTTCCAGACCTCCGACGGTATAGAGACATCGAGATTCAATCAACTAACGGTAGATCAGTTTCAGTTGGTGTTGCCGATAATAAGACAAAGCCTCGGGGTCTCTATCGGATTTTATCCTGTTACAAGATCGAGTTTTCAGCTTTCCAGTCAGGGCTCCATAGCCCCTGAACCGGGAAGTACCCCTATTCAATTCCTGAACAACCTGGACGGAAGCGGTGGAATCAATAAATTTGAATTTGGTTTAGGATATCGTTTCGGAACCAACTTTGCTATCGGCTACGCAGCTTCTGTTTATCTTGCTTCCATCGATCGCAATTTTGAAACCTTTTTCGACTCACCCCGTTTTAGTACACTTGAATATACAGAAAGTTACACCGGAGCAGCATTGGGTAACCGTTTTGGAATATACGGTCGTTTGAATGATCTGCTTCGTTCAAACGACCGGATTTCTATCGGGGGTGCACTTACACTGCCAGTTGAAATCGATATAGACCGGGAGGTAACCGGATATCGCTTTGTAGGCAATCAGTTCAGCCTTGTAGACCTGTTGCCGTCTACAGGCGTCAGAAACGGTAACATAAGTCTTCCGCTCGAGTACTCGGCCGGAATTACATATCAGCCATCCGGCCAGTTTAATGTTACTGCCGAGTATACCGCTCAGCAGTGGAATGATACCGATTTCAGTTTTCACCCATCACAGGAGGAATACCTGGTTAACCGGTCAAGATATGGTGTAGGGATGCAGTTTCATCCATATGTGGTTGAAGGAAGGGAAAGTTTCCTGTCCAATCTCAGGTACAGTGCGGGCGCCTCTTACGACACAGGCCACCTCAATATTGACGGACATGGCATCGATACACTGATGTTTCATTTGGGAATCGGGGTTTTATCTCAACAAGCCCAGTCCTCCATTGATATCAGTTTCCAATATGGTTTCAGAGGTACAGAAGCGCAGAATTTAATTGAAGAAAGAATCTGGGGGATAAAACTTTCGCTCAATCTTGCCGAAATTATGTTTGTGCAACAGCGTTTTCAATAATAAATTGATACTTTGCAGAGTTTAGTAGTAAAACAGGTTACTATAAAATATAATTGAGTAATAATGAAAAAACTGGTATTAGCATTGGGGATCCTTGTCGGTTTAACGGCTGTCGCGCATGGACAGTCTGAACCTCCGTACGGAATGAGTGAATTGGAAGCCTATTCTCTTTTTTATGAAAATTACAGAACTGGAGATTATGAAATGGCTTTGACATTCGGGGAGTGGATGCTGGAAGCAAAACCCAGACAGATTCAGGGACACAGGACATTTACACTGGACAGACAGTTTGAGCGATTGA
>SLOU01000226.1 GCA_007132385.1 Balneolaceae bacterium
CAACCGACACACAAATCCAGGTGGATGATTTTGAGACATTGCAAATCGATGAATCTTTGAGAAAATCGTTTCGACAAATAGCATACAAAGAAAATTCGTACATCGGGGAGGTATTGAAATTTGAAGCCCGCCTCACAGCGGAGTGGCTTCGTGTGATTCATGATTTTTTGAAGTCGAATAAAACCCGCTTATCCGGGATAGATCTCATAGCGAGTCATGGGCAAACAGTATTACATAGACCCGACAGAAAAACTGAAAAACACAACACACTCCAAATTGTAGATGGTGACTGGCTGGCAAGCAGCGTCGGTGTACCTGTTGTCAGTGATTTTCGACAGAAACATATAGCCGTTGGTTATGAAGGTGCTCCTTTAGCACCACTTGCGGAAGTATTGCTATTCAGCGATCCGGATGAAGAGAGGGTTTTATTGAATCTTGGCGGAATTGCTAATTTCACATTGTTGAAATCAGGCATAGAGGAGCCGAAATGTCCTTTTGCAACTGATACGGGTCCGGCCAACACTCTTCTGGATGAGACAATTAAGAGGCTGGTGCCCGGGCATTCTTATGATTTAAATGGAGAGATTGCAAGATCCGGTAAAGCGGACGATCAATTACTGAAGGTGTTATTGGAGCATCCTTTTTTTTCAATATCCCCCCCCAAATCCACTGGTCAGGAAGATTTTAACTGGGAATGGGTTAATCAATGCCTGTTGGAGACAAGTAAAGAACTGGAGATTAAGGATTTACTGGCTACACTATTGGAGCTGACTGCGATAACCGTTGGAGAGGCTATTCGGAATCAAACAGGTGCTGAATCTTGCAAGGTTTTTGTGAGTGGGGGCGGATGGAATAATGGTTATCTGAAAGAGAGGCTTCAGCACCAGTTACCGGGTTATAAACTTGAATCCAGTTCGGAGTTGGGATTAAATCCAGAAGCCAAGGAAGCAGCACTTTTTGCAGTACTTGCAAACGAAGCTGTCGCAGGTCCGGGGTGGATCAACGCAGACGGGAGCCGATTTACATTAGGTAAAATCAGCTTGCCCTGAAGGCTGAAAATATGTATTAAAAATTGCAAATCAATTTCCGGTATTCCTCAATGAGTTTTTGTCGAATCGGGCGGCTTTTTTCATAAATTTCTTTTTGTTTGGTCAGGTATATTTGCCGTCCCTCCTCGGTTTCGATGCATATGGGTTCAAGCCCATGAGAGCGGAGATCATAGGGGCTGGCCTGCATATCGGTATACCGTGCATCTACAGCAAGCAAAAAAGCATCTCGTATCCGGTCGCTTGAAATCCAGGGATACATTTTAAAAGCCCATTTGTATAAATCCATATTGGTATGTATACAACCGGCCTGCTCATTTTGCAAGAAGTTCTGCCGGCTCAAATCATATTTATTCATAGGGCGTGCCTCCCGGGTAAAAAAGCGGAATGCGTCGAAATGGGTACAAACAAGCGGCCTCGATTCGACAAACTCAGCCAGTTTATCCCGTTCCATCCTAAGCGGTAACTGATTGTGCCTGACTTTATCGGCTTTATAGACCATAGCCCATTCATGCATACCAAAACAGCCAAAGGATGGTTTTCTGGAAGTGCTTTTTTCCAGTAATTCAAGGATCCAAACGGCTGACTCCTTGCGGTTATCGGGGAAGTTTGCTGGATCAAGATATGCACGGTTTCGGTCGATAGTCAGTTCACTGATTTCTGGCAAGACTGCTGTCGAATCAGGTGTCTCAATTGCAATTCCAACACCAGGCGACCATCTCATCAGTTGTGCCGGACGAAAATGGTAATACTTAAACAGAAAATCCAGAACAGGGTCATTGATCTGGCGGGACCGTTTTTCCAGGTATGGATCAAGAATATCAGAGAGGAGTTTCTCGTGTTTCTGAGATTGTTGCAGCCACTTCTGACTCTCAAGAGTTGTATCGATATGCGGACGAATGTATGTCTCAATGTCTGGTTGCATAGAATGGAAAATAAGGGAGTTTGGGCTGTGAGACAAAGGTTACCGAATGGAAGCTGCCGGTGGTATTCGGAGAAGTCGTTGATAGGACTCTGAAAAACCGCCACAGGCACTCTGAATCGTTGGCAGGATTTTGAAGATCCCGCTTGTTCAAAACTCAAATAATCGGTTTCTTTACGCCCGAACGATATCGATTCACATTTGTTTACAAAAGTGATACACTTTTAAAGGTACCGAGCCCGTAATTATCATCTGCATTTTACAAAATCAGGAATGAACCCGATAGATCTTTCGATCTTTGTATTCTATGTCATCGGTCTGCTTGCATTCGGGTATTATTTCCACAGAAAAAATCAGGGCGGTGACGACTATTATGTAGGAGGGCGCAACATGAACAGCGTCCATATCGGTCTTTCCGTAGTTGCAACCGATGTGGGAGGTGGTTTTTCAATCGGTTTGGGCGGACTTGGATTTGTCATGGGGATATCCGGCTCCTGGATGTTATTTACCGGTCTGGTCGGAGCCTGGATGGCTGCTGTTTTTCTTATACCCAAAGTGAAATCAAATCCGGTATTTGATAAAGCGTATACTTTTCCTGAAATCTTCAAACACTACTATAGTGCCAGAGTTGCACTAGTAGCCGGAATTATTTCGGCCATTGGATATGCCGGCTTTACGAGTTCACAGCTTCTGGCGGGAGCAAAACTCGCCGACGGTACATTTGCCAATTTAGACCTGAATACCGCATTACTGATTATGGGAGTAGTTGCCGTTGTTTATACGGTTATGGGTGGACTCAAAGCGGTCATTTATACGGATACAATTCAGTGGACGATATTAATGTTTGGTCTTATTTTTGTTGGCATTCCAATATCTTACAGTGCAATTGGAGGCATGGAGGCGATTCGTAATACCGTTGCCCCGGAGATGCTTGGTTTGACAAACCTGACCTGGCAGGATGCGGTTTATTGGGGGGTGTCGATAGTACCGATCTGGTTTGTAGGTATGACACTCTATCAGCGGATATATGCCAGCAGAGATGAAAAGACTGCAAAACGAGCCTGGTACCTGGCCGGGCTTTTTGAATGGCCTGTTATGGCCTTTATGGGAGTTTTGCTGGGGCTGTTTGCCCGTGTTGCTGCCGACCAGGGGATGTTTGACTACCTGGGAGCTGCAGATATTTCAGATACCGACCCCGAAACAGGCCTTCCGATGCTACTGCGCACCGTACTACCTGTTGGATTTATGGGAGTGATGATGGCCGCCTATTTTTCAGCAATTTTGTCCACAGCAGACAGTTGCCTGGTGGCATCATCAGGCAATGTGGTTTCAGATATTATCGGGCATTTCCGGGATATGAACCATGAAAGCCTCCAGTTTTTACGGTATTCTCAGATCGTAACTCTGATTATCGGAACATTTGCCCTTTTGTTGGCCTATGCAATGGAAAATGTACTCGACTTGATGCTCTACTCGTATTCATTTATGGTTTCCGGTTTATTCGTTCCTGTTATTGGAGCCCTATACTGGAAGAGGAGTACTCCGCAGGGGGCGATGACAGCTATGATTCTGGGTGGCGGTACAACCGTTTTATTGCAGGCAGGTTTTGAAAACCTGCCATTCGGTCTGGATCCCAATGCATTCGGGATTACCGTTTCTGCATTATCCTTTATTATTGTAAGTTACCTGACATACAAACAAGTTTAGTGATGAGCTTTCAATTTGATTTTATTGAATCTGACAGTCAAAATCCCACCGGATTTTCAAGGGACGAGATCGCTGATTTTCTGTACGATCATCTCGATCAGTTTGGTGATTCCAAAGCAGCAATTCTGAACTGTATTGCCTATGCTTATGGAGATCATGCCGGCCAGAACGGATTTATATTGCTGGCACATCGGGATAATGAGATAATGGGTGTGGTCATTATCAATGATACGAATATGAAAGGGTATATCCCTGAACATATATTGGTTTACATTGCTGTTCACGGTGATGCCCGTGGGCAGGGTCTTGGTAAACAACTCATGGAAAAGACAATTAAAAACACAACTGGAGACATCGCATTACACGTGGAACCAAATAATCCGGCAGTACATCTATATAATAAATTCGGATTTACGAATAAATACCTGGAAATGCGTCTAACGAAGTAAAATGGCTTATTTAAGACTATTTCGTGACGAACTACTTCATAATTATGAATTTCTGGACCGGCTTTTCAAAGAAAACAGTATCAAATGGGGAATTACCACCAAGCTCCTCTGCGGTACACGCAGTTATCTTGAAGAGGTTATCAATCTTGGTATCAAGGAAGTACACGATTCCCGCATCAGTAACTTGAAACGGATTAAAGAGATTGATCCGCAAACGATGACGGTTTATATCAAACCTCCACCAAAAGATACCATTCCGGATATTGTTCGCTATGCGGATGCAAGTTTGAATACGGAACTGGCAACCCTGCATGAATTGTCGGACGAGGCCGTGAACCAGGGCAAAATCCATAAAGTGATCATTATGATCGAGATGGGTGACCTTCGTGAAGGAGTAATGCGTGAAGAATTGCTTGACTTCTACGGTAAAATCTTTCGCCTGCCGGGTATTGAAGTGATCGGCCTGGGAACAAATCTGAACTGTTTGCATGGGGTTTTACCGAACGGCGATAAACTTATACAGCTGGTTCTCTACAAACAGATCATCGATTTGCAGTTTAACAAGTCGATCCCGTTGGTTTCTGCAGGTACTACGGTGACGATACCTCTTTTGTTGCGCAACCAGCTTCCGGCCGGGATCAATCATTTCCGGGTCGGAGAAGCTCTTTTCTTCGGTAAAAATCTGTTTAATGGTGAAACGATAGAAGGAATGAGTGATAGCGTGCTGGAATTGAGCACTCATATTATAGAGATTTCCGAAAAGCCACTTGTACCGACAGGAGATTTGGGAACAAATCCTCAGGGCAGGTCGGCATCCGTAAACGATGAAGACTATGGCAAGACGGCTTACCGAGCCATATTGGATATCGGATACCTGGATGTACAACCTGATTACCTGATCCCGGTCGATCCTTCGATTGAAATTTCGGATGCCAGCTCAGATATGATGATTCTGAATGTTGGAAACAACCCGAATAATTATAAAGTTGGCGACCTGGTACGATTCAAACTCAAGTATATGGGTGCCCTCAGCCTGATGAGTTCCGACTACATCGATAAAGAAGTAAAATGAACAGGGCAACAGCAGATTCATATAAGGGGTGCCGTGGTGATGGTTAGAAGTAACTACTCTTCCAGAAGCACATATTTTTTTCGTTCATCACGAGCCAGTTTACCACTTTTTCTGTAAAGTGAGTGATAAAAGAAAAGGATGGCTCCACTGTTAAAGGCTTCTTTTAAAAGCAGGGTTTTAAATTTTTTGGCCTGTAATGGGTCTTCGTCCATCTGTTTCATGGCATAGTGATTCAGGTGGTATTCGGTGGGAATCAGATCACCCAGATAAAAGGCGGTTTTGTTTTTGTTACTGATTCTTACAACCTGATGCCCCGGGGTGTGGCCGCCCGATAACAACAGATCTATACCGGGAACCAGATGGTACCGCTCCTTTTCAATAAAGTGGAGCCTGTTTTCAGCTGCCAGTTTATACATTTCGTCAAGGCGATAGCCGGCTCCGGGCGACTGGGTGCCCGACTGACTTTTTTCGAGTGCAT
This sequence comes from Balneolaceae bacterium, assembly GCA_007132385.1. Classification (GTDB taxonomy): domain Bacteria; phylum Bacteroidota; class Rhodothermia; order Balneolales; family Balneolaceae; genus SLOU01. Next base: position 5,675 of record SLOU01000226.1, read on the forward strand.
AGGTCCATTCATTTTTTCGCAGAATATATTGGGCATTCGGAAAAGTGGCCGTTGTTTGAAAACCGGAGTCTACATAGGTTGCTCCTGCTGCATGGTCGTAATGCAGATGAGTGAGTACAACAAAATGGATATCGCTGGGTTTTAAACCAAAAATTGACAGGTTTGTAACCACATTGGATGTATCTTTGTAGTGGCTGTTTCTGTCGAGTCCCCATCCGAGGCCGGTATCCAGGAGAATGTTAACCTGGCCATCCGTAATCAAAAGTGGGTCGATTCCAATTGCAGTTGATTGTTTTCCGAGCGGATCCTCCTCCCTGAAATTTTTTAAACGTTCAGGATGAATCTTTTGGAGATCTCCGTTTTTGTGGAGTTCAAAAAATCCCTCGCTTAGCTGCTCAATTTTAAATCTGCCGATTTGCATCTGCCGGATAAATTTATTCGATTCTAAATTCAACCGGGAGGATGGCCCAATTCCGTCCGAGGTTATGCTTCATGAGCTGATCCAGGGTATGGATCTCTTCAGAATAGGGTATCAAGGAGCGAACCCAAGTCTTGATACTTGTTTCGGCGGAACCGAATAACATTTCGAACAGGTCTTTACGGGCCGGATATGTAATTACCCGGTACTCCTCGATTTCGGCACTTTCTGCAGCTATCGACAGGGCATCATCGAGTGTACCAAGAATATCAACCAGATTTTGATCAAGGGCATCCCTGCCTGTCCATACGCGTCCTTGTGCAACCTCATGTACTTCGTCGCGGGTCATGCTTCGTGCATCTGCAACCCGGGTGAGAAATGTTTCATATCCGTTCGCCACACTTCGTTGCAGAGCATCACGCTCCTGGGAACTTAGCGGTCGGGTCATCAGTGCCATATCGGCATGTTCATGGGTTTTAAACGTATCAAAATAGATCCCGAGTTTGTCATTATAAAGTTCCTGTGTATTGAACATCAGGTTATAGATACCAATAGAACCGGTGATGGTGCTTGGTGAAGAAATTACGGTATCTGCACCCATTGCGATATAATAACCACCTGAAGCTGCGACATTTCCAAGGTAGGCGATTACCGGTTTTTCATTGGCAGCTTCTTGCAGTTTTGCCCAAATCAATTCGGACGTACTCATCGCGCCCCCGCCGCTGTTTATATGGATGACAATGGCTTTGACATTATCATCATCCAGGGCTGAGTCGAGAGATCTTTCCATATTGGAGGCGGTGATAACCGGATCTGTATCAAAAGGCCCGCCGCTTAAGGCTTCCGGTATGATGATTCCGGAGCTGTAAATCACAGCAATGCGATTGTCTGTATCCGGATCATCGATACCTGCTGAGCTTCGGGTTACACGGTTGTAACGGTTAAATGACACGGTTCGTAGTG
>SLOU01000180.1 GCA_007132385.1 Balneolaceae bacterium
CAAAATGAATTGAATCCCCAGGCCGGTACCAACAAGCCGCCAGTTAATAGCTTTTCGATCTTTACTGAATGCAACAGCAAGCAGTATAAGAACAGCCATTCCTATTACACCGCGTAGCAAATCCATGCAGGTTAGTAATTATTTCATTAAAGTTTTTATCCGAACTACTTATCAAATTTTTACCGTTGCCTGACCTTTCCCCTTCGATTATCTACAGGTGGCCGAAAGCACTGTCGGGATCTGGGTTCATAGGCTTCCTGTTCGCCTACAAGTAATTTCGATTCACTCTCCACGATTCGCTGCGAATAGTTGGCTATCGTACCACTTTCAGCGCAAATTGCATGTAATTTGGTTACATATTCAGCAATAGCCAGCAGACCCGGCATTGGATCGAATGGCCTTCCGAGATAATCCATATCCAGTCCGGCCACAATCACCCGTTTTCCCTCATTGGCCAATGTATTGGATACATCCACGATTCGGTTGTCAAAGAATTGAGCTTCATCAATACATACAACTTCGACTGCTGAGGTTAGCAGCACAATCTGATCGGCAGTATCGACGATAATTCCGGGAAGTGAAGATTGATCATGGGATACTACATCTGCTTCACTGTAACGATTATCGATTGCAGGCTTTACAATAAGTACTTTTTGTCCGGCTATTTCAGCTCTCCGGGCTCTTCGTATCAGTTCTTCAGTTTTACCACTGAACATACCGCCACAAATTACTTCAATCCAACCGACATGACTTGGCATAAATCCCGGTTCATTCAACATACATTTGTAGATCAGATTGAGGTTTTAAATTCATACAGGATTTAAAGAGAGGGTTATTCTTTATCCACAAACTTTAAAGCAGCAGAATTTAAACAATATCGAAGACCGGTTGGCTCAGGACCATCTTCAAATACATGTCCGAGATGAGAATCACAACGGTTACAAATGACCTCTGTGCGCGCCATCATCAGACTATGATCTTCCTTTTCAGCAACAGCATCCCTTCTGACTGGCTTCCAAAAGCTGGGCCAGCCTGTACCCGATCTATATTTCGTATCAGAATGAAACAATGTATTTCCGCAGGCAGCACATACATATACACCATCTTCGAAATGACTGTTGTATTTATTGACAAACGGCATCTCCGTACCGCTTTTTCTCAATATACGATACTGTGAAGACGACAATATCTGTTTCCACTCTTCATCTGACTTAACAACCTTGTCTGTATTTGATGTATCGGACATAGCAACCTGATATGTAATGGATTCAATTAAAGGATGATTTTCACTCACTTCTGTATGAGAAATCTCTTGCCGATCTGTCCAACAGCCTAAAATAAGGATCGGGATCATGGAAAGAAAAATGTTTTTAGATAATACTGATAAAATATTGTGCGACAAGAGATTGATAATTTTTATTAATCGTAGAAATAAACAGTTAATATTGAAACAACAAAAAACATTCTACCATTCATATACTAAATTATCCTGATGATTAAAAAAACTGAAATCCGGCTGAAAAACCGACCCAGAAGCGCCAGGTGCGTCCGCTTCTGGTTATATCCAAAAGACTATACCAACTATAATCTGAAGCACTCTCTTCAGTTGTTACCTGCAGATTTGCAGAGGGGCCTGCGTATATTCCTAAACCTCTTGCCAGAAACCGTCCCAGCATAAACCTGTAAGAAAAAATTCTGTTCTGTTCGAATTCGATTTCACCTTCATGCATTTGATAAATGGAAAAATCACTCATTCTGAAATAATTTTGAAAACGTTGCGAATCCCACCACTCATCCAGTTTTCGAAAGGAGCCAAATGTCCAGCCCAAACTCCATACATCACGTTCGCTGATTGTCGGGTTATACCCAAATGAAAAAATGTTATAATAGGTTTGTGTTCCTGTTTTAAATCCAATCTGTGTAAATCCACCATCACTGAACCAGGTATCGATATTGTATCGGCCGTTTCCATATAAACTGAGCAAGCCAATTGGTACACCACTGAAATTTCTCGCTACATTGATCGGCGCAATCTGTATTCCCTCGGCCTGCATGGATGCGTTTGCAATTCCCGCGATTTGTACACCCTGAAGCTGATTGGCAGAATTCATAAAACCGGATATAGTTATACCACGTAAAACATCCGAAACGTTTAAAAATCCGGATAACTGAAAACCGGTCGATTCGGAAGCAGAAAAGTTTCCAAAAGAAGCAATTTTCAAGCCGGAACTTCCCATTCTTGAAAAATTTCCGAATCCGGAAACCTGCAATCCCTGGGTGTGATTTGCTACGTTTGCAAACCCTGCAAATTGAATCCCGTTCAGATTGGATGTGCTGTAGTTTACAAGTGTGGATATCTGCACACCGCTCATATCGCCGTGTGCGGCATTTGCAAGGGCAGACAGATGAATTCCACTCATATCTCCTCCGGTAAGATTCAGTCCGCCTAACTGAGCTCCCCGGCTGTAAAATCGATTCACATTTACCGGTCCGATTTCGAATCCGTCAAGTGCACCGTGATAACCGGCTAAAAGATTGAGAGAGTACCTGGCTGTGAATCTGCCGGCATCCAGGCCATTCGTACCGATACCAGGCAGTAAGGTAACACGCATCAATCTGTATTCAAGTTCACTGTCATCCGAAACGGATTGAGACATAGCAAAATACGGGGATAGCAGATAGCATATGATAAATCCAATTAGAATGATCAGATTCTTTAACAAGCTGATAATAACTTGAAATTATTTTAAAATTAGAGTTTAAGACTTTCTCTTTGATAGTGCGACAGAAACCAGATCAAGACCCAGGCTGCTGCAGTTAAAAACCAGCCGAAAAGTGTCAGCAGCAGAACATTGGTTCCATAAAGCAGATGAAAAAACCACATCGGAGCGTTGGAGGAGTTTTTCTTTACAATCGCCTGAAGCTGATTGCTTATGGAAACCATGATCCTTATTGCCAGCATGAGATAGGTGTATGTTATTACGACATACCCCAACCAGGAATTTTCCATTAATACCGATGATGCAATCAACAGTGTGACCAAAACATCGGCTATTACTTTTGTAAACCAGCTATTTTGTTTACTCATTCCAAATCACAAAAAAAAGCATCACGAACAGAATCGTGATGCTTTCCATATTATCGGCATGAAAAAAATTATCACTGCAACGCAATTACTTCAATTGCATGAAGACCTTTCTCTCCCTCCGCAACAGTAAATTCCACCTTTTGGCCTTCAATTAATTTCTTAAAACCATCAGACTGAATTTCTGAATAGTGAACAAAAACATCTTCGCCGCCATCCCGGGTGATAAAGCCATAACCTTTACCATTATGAAACCATTTTACGGTTCCTACTTCACGTTCATCACTCATAGTAACTATATACTTAGATTTACATTAACTCTTCACTTATAATCTCTTTGTTGATATTTAAGAGATTTAAGTGATTTGGCTGAAAATAGTTTGTTGAAACTATTTTAGCAATTATTAATATAAATAAGCGAAATAAATAAGGCGTACTTCGATAATATTTCAATAAATCCTGAGAAAAATTTCTAAAACCTGACACTTAGTCCACCCTGAAAACTTCTGCTGCTTCCCGGTTCATAATAGCGTCCAAAATTGTTATTAATGGCTACAGAGGTGTTATAACGGGTATCCAATATGTTATAGACGGAGATAAATGGCTGAATATTTACATTGCTGATGTTTAACCCGCTATACGACCATCTTCCGTTAAAAAGTAAATAGGATTCGTTTTGAGCCGTGTTTTCACTGTCGGCATAATAGGAGCCAACCCATTCCGTATCACCGCTCAAGGTGTGGTCCCCCAGGTGGAAAGAGAGGGTAGATCCGAACCGGTGCGGGGCAACTCCAGGGAGTTTATTGCCTTCGAATTCTTCACCGAATTCAAATTCACCACCCGCAAACCTGGCATCGATCCACGTATACATCAGTTCCAGTGACAGAAAACCGGCAGGTTGTAACCGTGTATGTAATTCTATTCCATAATGCTCGCCATCACCTCCATTACTGAACAGGGCCTGTCCGTCGATTTCACTTTCCTGGATGATTTGATCGCTGACAGACAGATAGAAACCGGCAAGTTCATACTCCATATTCAGTGGTTCGTAAAACCCTCGAATACCGCTTTCAACACCCCGTGTTCGTTCCGGGTTCAGATCCGGGTTAAAACCAGGGAGGATGTTCCCATCAGGACCGAGCCTGTTTTTAAATTCCGTTGTTGTAGGTGATTCAAACGAGGTACTGAAATTTGCAAACAAACGGGCCGAGCCAAGTTCATAGTTTAATCCCAGGCTCGGATTTAGGGTTGTGAACGTCCGATCGCTTTGGATATTCTCAATAAAATCTTCCACGGAAAAAACCATTCTGTCTCCACGAAGTCCCAGACTAAGTGACAGGTTCTCGATGTCAAAAACGGCTTTTGCAAACAGACCCTGGCTGCGGACATTATCGATCTGGTTGATGACAAAATCCCCAGACGGTCGGCCTTCTTCATTAATCCTTTGCTGCCGGTCGTCATGCTGCCAGTTCATCTCGCCGCCGACCTGCAGGTCAAACGGCAGGTTCATAAAGTCGTAGGTCGTTCGCAGCCCGCCGGCCAGCCTGTCGACGGTGATATATGGGCCCGGCAGGGGGTTAACCAAATCCCTGTAGGTCCCGTGTCCCAGGACGGTAAGCAACCCGCTGGTAAAATCATGGACGAACTTTCCGGATCCCATAAGCTGGTGAAATTCTTTCCCGGATTGTGTGTTTACATTGAATGGCCAAGCCATGGATGGATCATTTTCGGCATCTTCTTTCGACAAGGATCCCGGGTGTTCGGCATTCGGCATGCCAGCATAGGCAATGCGTGTTTCTAGGTTGGAATTATCACCGATATTAAACCCGGCTGACAAGCCTCCCCGGATCAATTGTGCCGCGCTATAATCCCTGAATCCATCCGTATCATAGTATGACCCATAGGCATTCCAGCGAATCCCGCCAATTTGGTCGTGCCAGCGGAGCTCCTGTTTCATTGTATTGAAAGAACCCATATATCCCCTGTACATAAAATTGGGTGCATCAGCCGGTGGGCGGGTTCGCATAAAAAGCACACCTCCACTGCTATTGCCCCAAAATGTCGCAGATGGTCCACGCAACAGTTCCATCGATTGTACCATTGCCGGATCAATCATATTAATTACCGATTGACCGTCTGCAACAGTTAACGGGATATCATCCAGTATCACCTGAATCCCCCTGACTCCGAATTGAGAACGCCAGCCCATACCCCTTACAGTCATTCGTTCTCCAAGGGCATGATTTTCACGATTGCTCACCCAGATACCCGGCATATTAAACGTCAAATCATCCAGTGAGGACGCACGTCTCGCAATCATGTCAGTTTGAGAACGCTGAAGTCTTGTTACCGAAATGGCAGCACGGTCAAGCGTAACCGAGGAGTGGGTTGCCTCTACACTAATCGGTTCCAAAACGACAGAAAGTGTATCATTTTCTGTCAATTCTGATTCCTGATAAGCCATTGCAGGGTAATTAAATGAAAGTAATATCAAAGAAAGGATTGAACTAGAATAAAAAACCTTTGCGATAAAATTGAATAGTTGCATCTTGTTTATAACTTTTTCCATTAATTTTCGTAGTGTTAGGTATTATATTCAGTTGGGAGATCATAGACTATAACAAGCAAATTACGACATCATTAAGAATTTTGATAAACTTTTTTCAATACTTAAAAGTAAATTTTGAATGGATCGTTCTCTTAGCAGGTCTTTTAATTTTATTCATCATGGATCCTTCTGCTGAGGCAGTGTCGCTCTGTATATTTGAGAAATTAGGAATATTTTGTCCGGGTGAAGGTCTCGGAAGATCTATTTCCTGGACATTCAGAGGCGAGTGGTCGAAGGCTTGGGCTCTGAATCCTGCTGGATTCGTTGCACTACCTGTTCTTATTTCAAGGATCATCTATTTATTCAAACAAAATAACATTTCAGAGTAATCAATTATGGCCAGCCTTTTCGAATATTTGCCTGAACTCGAAGGTGATGAAGCAATATATATTCAAAAAATACTGGAACCAATGGGGAATGAGTCGGCCCAAACATTCAGTAATATTTATCGTGCCCGAAGAAAAGATTCAATTACGATTCTTATCATGGCATGTATCGGATTTTTTGGGGTTGCTGGAATCCACCGGATATATATCAATCAATCCGGAATGGGACTTTTATATCTATTCACTGCCGGATTATGCCTGATCGGTACCATTGTGGACACGATCAATTATAAAAACCTGGCATTTGAACATAACCGGGAAATTGCCGGTGAAATCCTTCAAATGATTTCCTGACCACCATCTCTGTCCCGAAAATAAAACTAAATAGCCCCAGACCTATCAGAGTCTGGGGCTGTTCTTTAGGGCATTTGGTGCTTTACAGCATCCAAAACTTGAACAACTAATCTCATAACTTAATACGAAAATTAAGAGAATTTGTTGCCTTGCAAAGTCTTATTGAGTAACTATTTTCAGTAAAATCCTGTAAACAGAACTGTTATTCTGCAGTTATAAAATCAATTGTATAGATTGTATATTATTTTATAGGATAATGGATAACCCTACATTGGTGTATATCCTTTATCTGTACTCCAAACAGACAGCCGATTTAAAAATGACGACTCTGGAATGAGCGGAAGAACAACATCTTTGTTAAAAGAGACCGGTAAACTGTTAATTATATTTCTTGCAGTTTTTGCAATCTTTTATCTGTCACGGGATTTACGGATTAATAATCCACAGGCAATTACTTTTGATGATGAGGATGTCCTGTTTATTGAAGAAAGGATTGGATTGAATGAATTTATAGATAAGCTGCAAAATATTGGTGCGGAATTTGATCCGGTTGAAATACAATGGGTCTCCTCGCTGCTTGGATGGAGAAATTTTAATCCAGGTCGCTATGAATTTTCAGACAGTTATCGATATGAAGATTTACTTTCAAAAGTTGCACTCGGTCTGCAGGATCATACC
>SLOU01000232.1 GCA_007132385.1 Balneolaceae bacterium
AATTCGATAGATCTTACCGACATATTACCAAATCAGGAGAAGAGTTGCTGGTTCAAATACATGCCAGCACAGTAGATTATAATGGGAATAAAGTCAGAATGGCGCTTGCACATGATGTAACAAAACAAAGGAAAGAAGAAGAACGGCTACGACTGCTTGATTCAGTGATTATAAATGCTAAAGAATTTGTAATCATACTGGAAGCTGAGCCGAGTCATTTGCCCGACCGACAAATAATATACATAAATGACGCATTTACAAGAATTACCGGTTATAAGGCAGATGAAGTATTGGGCGAAACAGTCCATTTTTAAATGGAGAAAAAACGTCTCAAAATGAATTGAACAGGCTCAGAAAGGCGATGAACAACTGGGACATGTGTGAAGTGGAGTTTATTAATTATAGAAAAGATGGAAGCACCTTTTGGACCCGCACATCCCTTGTTCCGGTTTCAGATGGAGAGGGCGGATATTCACATTGGGTGGCAATTGGCCGTGATATTTCTCAACAGAAAAAAATTGATCTGCAATTAACAGAATCACTGAAAGAAAAAAATATTCTGCTCAGTGAAATACACCACAGGGTAAAAAATAACCTGGCTGTAGTTTCCGGAATGATGAAGGTTACAGGTACCAAGACCAAAAGCCAGTTAATTAAAGATGCCCTTCAACCTGAAATTGACCGTGCAAGAAGAAAACGTTTGATTTCCGGAAAGCTCTCCATTGACCTGGATCTTGACTTTCGACAACCTCAGAAACCGTGATTGATTTCGAGTTACAATGTTCTTATCGACAGTTCGGTTTGGATTGAATATTTCAAGAAAGGCGGCCTCCCAAAACTGGATCGACCGGGGCGGAATCATCATAGCAGGGCAGCATAAATCAAATTTTATGCGCAATTAATCCAATTTTGTTTATGCTTAAATAGCTACATTAAAATGATTTATTCTTTTTAAAACAGTTTATCATAATGGCATCACTTGAAGAAAATCAACGATAACCCGGAAACCCTCAACAAGAATATCCAACAGCTCAAAGAAGAAAACCAGCGACTTCGAAGGGCTGTTGATGAGCTTGCCATACTGAATGATCTTGCCCTGGCGATCAGCGGCAGCCTGGACAGTGAAAAAATAATGCGATCCATCATCGGTAAATCGATCCGGGCGTTGGGTGCCGAACAGGGAGATATCACCCTTGTGGCCGAAAACCAGGAAAACCCAACACATACACTCGTAAGGAGCATGATCAGTACCAGTGAACACTCTCCTCTTCACCTGAACCAAAACCTGCTCGGCTGGATGCAGATCAACAAAAAACCGCTGATGATCAATGAACCCGGCAATGATTCCCGTTTTCGGAATGTTACCTGGGACAGCACGATATATTCGCTGCTCAGCGCCCCGCTGATGGCTCGCTCCAAATTGATCGGTATTCTTACATTGTACAATAAACGTTCTGACCAAAACGCAGGATTTACAGAATCTGACCAGCGGCTTTTATCCATTATTGCCGCCCAGTCGGCCCAGGTGGTTGAAAATGCTCGGTTCTACGAAGAGGAGGAAACGTACCGGATTATGCACCGGGAGCTTGAATTGGCTTCAACCATTCAGAAGAAAATGCTGCCCGCATCACCGCCAGAAATAAGCGGCTATTCAGTTGCCGGAAAAAATGTTACAGCACAGGAAGTAGGCGGAGACTATTATGATTATATACAGATGGACGAACACCGCTGGGCTCTGTGTCTTGGAGATATCAGTGGAAAAGGACTGCCGGCTTCGCTGCTGATGAGCAACCTCCAGGCCATTCTTCGCGGCCAGACATTTCACCTCGTGAATCCCGGAGAGATTCTGAAACATGCCAACAGCCAGCTTTATCAAAGTACCAGCTCTGAAAAATTTGCTACACTCTTTCTCGCCATCGTAGATACATCAAAAAACACCATTCACTACTCAAGCGCCGGCCATGATTATCCATTTCTGATGCGAAAAGACGGAAGCTATGAGAGGCTCGATTCCGGCGGGCTGCCGCTGGGTATGATGGACGGAATGGATTATGATGAAGAGTTTATTGAATTGCAGCAGGGAGAATTTCTATTTGTATTCTCAGACGGGGTCACGGATGTAACCAACATTCATGAAGAAATGTTTGGTGAACAACGGCTTATAGAACTTCTTCAGGTATCGATGGAAAATGATGACCTGCCTGAAACCCTTATAAAAAAAGTGATGGATACCTGCATTTATCACTGCGGTAAAGCCAAACTTTTTGATGATATTACAGCAATTGCATTAAAAAGAACATTAACGTAACCGGAGTGTCTGTCCAGCGACTTATGCGGGATTCAATCTAATTGATGGACAAAGCAAATTCCATATTACATTATACTATCCTTAAAAAGCTGGGCGAAGGAGGGATGGGGGTGGTGTACAAAGCACGCGATACCAGGCTAAACCGCGATGTTTCCCTCAAATTTGTGCCCGATCATGCTTCTGTTGATAAAGATAATCATGCCCGTTTTTTACTGGAAGCACGTTCCATTGCCCAGATCAACCACCCGAATATTTGCCAGATATATGGGATTGAGGAGGATGAAAACGGACATCAGTTTATCGTGATGGAGTTCATTGGTGGAGCAAATCTCCACGACTCTTTTATCAGAAAACTGAAAAACACTCTTTCCGGAACTGCAGAGATCAACGCGGCTGATTCATCAAACCCTTTTGCTTCACACCTGGAACAGGTGCTGAATTATGCCATTCAAATTGCGAAGGGGCTGGATGCTGCTCATAACAAGGGAGTGATTCACCGGGACATCAAACCTGCGAACATTATGGTTAGCACTTCGCACGAGGTAAAGATCCTGGATTTTGGACTTGCAAAAATTGCCGGGGTAGATCAACTAACAAAAGTGGGTTCCACGCTGGGCACTATCAACTATATGTCTCCCGAACAAATCCGAGGAGAAGAGCTCGGCCCTGAGTCGGATATCTGGTCGTTCGGAATCGTACTTTATGAGATGATGAGCGGAAACAATCCTTTCGGCGGGGATTATGAGCATTCGGTTATGTATTCTATTCTCAACACTGATCCAGCGCCGGTTCAAAGTTATTCCGGAGAAGTACCCGAAGGTTTGAATGAAGTGATTGATCGTTGTTTATCAAAATCATTATCCAACCGTTATCCATCCACCGATGAATTGCTGCATGATTTATCAGAGATTGCTGGATTATCATCAAGTGACATCCGGCCCCGTGATGAAAATGATGCGAATAAATTACTTCCGCCCGCATCAAATAGGAAGCGCACACTTTTTGCAGCCACAGGTATTTTTGCCACATTCATAATTATTGGCTTGGTTTTTACCTGGGGTTATCAAACTCTTCAAAACCGGGCTTCATCTACCGGTCCCGAATCCATTCATCTTGCCGTTCTTCCGTTTACCAATATCGGTGCAGATCCCGTCAGGCAGGTGTTTGCCGACGGCCTTATGGAAACAATCACAAGCCAGCTTTCGCAGTTAGAACGTTTCCAGAATGACCTTTGGGTAGTGCCCGCAGGTGAGGTTCGCAGCCTCAATGTTGCAAGTGCGGGTGAAGCATATCGATTATTTAAGGTAAATTATGCCATTGCCGGCAGCCTTCAGCCCTTTGCCGACAGGCTCCGGTTAACCGTTACACTGATTGATTCCAGAAACCTTCGCCAGTTAAACTCCTCGGTGATTGATGTGGATGCCAACGATGTGATGGCTTTGCAGGAAAAATCGGTAGAAAGCTTGCTTTCAATGCTGAACCTGGAACTGAACCCTGAAACGATCGGAATTATCAGGGAAGGAAAAACATCCGTTCCGGCGGCCTTTGAACTCTATATACAGGGGCTTGGATATCTTCAGCGATACGAACGGTTAGACAACATAAACAATGCGATCTTTGCCTTTGAAGAGGCCACTGAACTGGACAACCAATTTGCACTTGCCCATGCTGCCCTTGGTCAGGCATACTGGCGAAAGTATGAATATACGCGGGAACGAATCTGGATTGATTTGGCATCCGACCAAAGTCAAAAAGCTTTTAACCTGAACAGCCAACTATTACAGGTACATATTACCCTTGGCATGATTCGCAACGGATCCGGCAGGTATGAAGAGGCAGTCGACCATTTTCTTGATGCTCTTTCCTCCGATCCCACAAATGCCGATGCGTATCGTGGGCTGGCCGAAGCTTATGAATTTTCAGGCAACTTATCAGAGGCAGAATCGACTTATAAACGGGCGATACAGGTAAAACCGGACTATTGGGCCGGATACAACGTACTTGGAACATTCTATTTTCGGAATAACCAATTTGAACAGGCCAGAGAGCAATTTCAAATTGTGATCGAACTCACACCCGACAATTACCGTGGATACTTAAACCTGGGAAGTGTTTACTATTTTATCGGCAACCTTGATGAAGCACGGGCTATGTTTGAGCAATCCCTTGAACTGGAAGAGACATTCAGTGCTGCTTCAAACCTGGGTACGCTCTATTATTCGGAAGGGCTTTATAGCGAAGCTGCAAAAGCATACGAAACCGCTATTGAAATGAATGACAGCTACTACTATCTGTGGGGAAATCTGGCAATTGCTTACTACTACGCTCCGGATATGCGCCAAAAATCTTTTGCTGCTTACGAGAGAGCCATAGAAGCTGCACTAATAGAATTAGATATCAATCCAAATGATTCAGATGTGTTGGTAAGCCTGGCCGGATACCATGCAAGGCTCGGAAACAGACAACAATCACTTGAATATATTCGCAAAGCACTGGAATTATCACCTGATAATGCAACAATCCATTATCTTGCCGGGACAGCATTTGAAACCCTGGGTGAACGGGACGAAGCAATTATTCATATCGCGAAAGCGATTCAGGGCGGTTATCCTCAGTCAGAAATCAGGAATCAGCCAGAGTTAGAAAAATTGATTGATGATCCACGTTTTCAGGCAATCCCTGTAAATTCAGAACAATAAACCAATTGTTAGCCGCAATATTATTGCAATCTTTTAAAAAAATTACAGAATCAGGATTTTACCAACAATCAAATAAAAACGGAGGGTTTTATGAAAATAAGATCAACATACATAATTTCTGTGGCTATCGGGATGTTTCTTTTTTTCGGTATTCTTTCAGAAGCAGTACTTGCACAAAATCAGGGCAATCAAAACCGGCCAACCGAACATAATCTTGTAGTTAAAAAGATAGATAACGAATGGAGGGTGGTTGACCGGGATGATGAAACCAGGAGTACCATTGTAGTGAATCGTGGTGACAGAATCCGATGGATCGTTGAAGGGTCAGGCGCATCGTTTCAGTTCGAGGATGAAGCCCTCTTTGGCGGAAATACCCGAAACGTTCGAGCCGGCAACCCGCTGGTGTTAGCGATAGGGAATGGAGCAAGGATCGGATCGCATGCCTACGCAGTGTTCGTCCACACAGACCTGGTCTTTGCCAGAGGGGAATCACCACCAAGAATTATTGTACAAAGATAGAATGCTCTATATTATTATTCTTTGCAGATTTTAGATATATGCTCGAAAGACCCTATTTTAAGCTCGAGCTAAATAATTTTTTTAAAATTCCAATTTATGAATTCATCGACAAAACCTGTTTTTAATTTTGACCTTCCCTCTGATTTTAATGATCTATTAAAGGATGCCCCCAGTGTAACGGTAGCTAAAAATGTTAACGACCTCGTCAATCTGTCTGTGGGAGGTGAAGATGGTATGTCACAGGAAGTCTTTTATGACCTGCCTAATGGAGAGAGAAAACAAGAAGCTATCGTTCACAGAGTTAAAAACGGAATTGCTGCAAATTATCTTGAAGCATATATGCGGCGGAGAGACCCCAATTGTATGGTCATTGCCGATGATTATCCCACCGATAAAACGACGTTTCAAAATCGTTTCGATTATGATTTCGAGGGGTTACGCCAGGAAACGTTTGACTGGTTGAAAACTCAGGATCTGGGCATCTTTTTCTTTAACGCGGGTAAAACCGGTATGGGTTATAAAGCAGTGGCAGTTATTCCTGCCAATGCCGGTTTTTTTGGTTTAGGCCTTGCACTTTTACAGGGCATTATTAACCCGGATGAGCTTACCGAATACTATAAGCCAACGGCTTTTATCTATACTACCCCGCCATTCAGGCACACGCACTTTGATGGAAAGCAGGTGGTAGTTCACAACAGGCAACCCGACAATTATGAAATGTTCAGCTATAATTTATATCCGGGACCAAGTGCCAAAAAAGGTGTCTACGGAATGTTGATCGGACAGGGCGAAGAAGAAGGGTGGGTAACAGCCCACTGTTCTGCCGTGCAGGTAAAAACTCCATATGATAATACGGTAACTTTTATGCATGAGGGTGCCAGCGGAGGAGGTAAAAGTGAAATGCTGCAACAGCCTCACAGGTTGTCAGATGGCAGGTTATTATTAGGAGATAATTTATTTAAAGATGACAAAAGATATTTAGAATTATCAAAAAGCTGTGATTTGATGCCGGTAGCTGATGATATGGCGCTTTGTCATCCTTCTTTGCAACGCGATGACCAAAAGCTAAGGCTGGAAGATGCTGAAGATGGCTGGTTTGTCCGCGTAGATCATATCACAGAATATGGTACTGATCCCAGTTTGGAAAAATTAACGGCAGTTCCCCCAAAACCACTGCTTTTTTTAAATATTGAATCGGTGCCGGGAGGCAGAGCTTTGATTTGGGATCATACATTTGATGAACCCGGTAAGCCATGTCCAAATCCGAGGGTCATTTTACCAAGAGAAATCGTACCCGATATCATTTCAGAACCGGTCAGTATCGACATCAGAAGTATTGGATTGCGTACTCCACCCTGTACTGCCGAAGAACCCAATTATGGTATTGTGGGACTTATGCATGTTCTGCCACCAGCCCTTGCCTGGTTGTGGCGATTGGTTGCCCCACGTGGCCATGCAAATCCAAGCATCATTCAAACTGAAGGAATAAGCAGTGAAGGGGTAGGCAGTTATTGGCCGTTTGCTACCGGTAAAAAGGTAAATCAAGCCAATCTGTTGCTAAAGCAAATTAAGGAAACTCCAAAAGTACAATATATTCTGACCCCAAATCAAAACATCGGCGCCTGGAAAGTAGGTTTTATGTCGCAGTGGATTGTCCGGGATTATCTGGCCAGAAAAGGCAACGCCAATTTCATCAAGGAGCAAATATCACCTGCCCGGTGCAATGTGTTAGGTTACGCACTGAATTATATGACATTTGAAGGCCGTACCATACCACCGTGGTTATTACAAGTTGAGCTGCAACGAGAAGTCCAGGAAGAAGGTTATGATGCCGGAGCCGAAATTCTGCTTGAATTCTTCTATAGAATGCTGAATGAGTTCAAGTCTCCTGACCTTGATGACCTTGGCAAGAAAATCATCGAATGCTGCCTTGATAATGGGACAGTAGAGGACTATGAGCAATTAATTTAGTAGAACTCCAGGGCTTTTTCTGCAGCCATTTCCGGATTTTCATATTGAATTCCCAATGACTCTGTCATCCAGTAGAAAAAATCGGTGTTGTCTACCAGGCCGAATGGTTTTACATCGACTCCGTTGCCATACAAGGCGGCTGGCACAGCCCCTGCCGTATGTTGGGTGGTGCCATAGTTTATATTCAGGTGGGTGGGATTTTCGTTGGTGCCTCCTTTAAGAATCCATCCAAGTGTGGCAATAGGCTGCCTCGGGAATGCGGCTTCGTCCGGCATCGTGATCTCTCCAGCAATCGCCTTTTGCAGCATCTCGGCCTCCGGCAGTCCCACTCGCACCCCTGTTGAATCCTCAATGACATCAACAATCAATGAACGGCCCGGTGAACTTCCAAGCTGATCCATAATCCATGGAAAGGATGCCGTTCGTTTTTTTAGTAAATCATGAATATCACTTGATGACCGGTATCTCTCTCCCACCCCGTACACGCTTGTACCTCCTGTACCATGATCACTGGCAACAATCAATACCGTGCCCGGGGTCCTGTCGGTGTAGTCCATCAATATGCCCAGGGTTTCATCGGCTGCCAAGGTTTCCCAAAGACTGGCTGCTGCATCATTTCTGTGATTGGCGTGGTCGATGCGCCCCGCTTCTACCTGTAACACAAATCCATTCTTGGCCCCGTCAAGAATCTCCACACCCTTTTGCGCCATCTCTTTAAGGGCCGGTGCTTTTATATCCTGAAATTTCCGGTCGATTTCGAATGGAATATGGCTTTCGTGAAGGGTAGCCAGAATTTTATCACCCGTTGCAGATGCTAACCTTTCAGGATCCGTGACTATCGTGTAACCGGCATCGAAAAATGGCTTGTAGAGATCAAGCCCGTCGCTTCTCAGTTCCGGGGAAAATGTTTCCACTCCGCCTCCGATCATCACATCAGCTTTAAATTCAACGAGCTGTTTGGCGATATCCTCTTCTGCTCTTCGGTTGATGTGTTTGGCTATCCAGCCTGCCGGTGTGGCGTGAGTAACTCTTGTTGTAGAAACTACACCGGTAGCTTTTCCGCGTGCCTTTGCAAGCTCAAGGATGGTTGTGAGTTCTTTGCCATCGGGGTATGCTGAAAGAGAACCGTTTACTATCTTTTGGCCCGTTGCCCAGGTTGTAGTTGCAGCTGATGAATCTGTGACCATACTCGTAAGGCTATGGCTCTGCATGCTTCCGGCTGATCCGGTTTGAAACAGTTTTTCGATATGCAGAGGTTTGCCGAAGTTTCGGCGCGCAAAATGCTGGGCAGAGGAAAAATCCTCCCAGGAAAATCCGTCGTAGGCGAAAAAGATGATATTCCTGGCTTTGCTAATGATGGGCGAAGGTGCAGTGGTTTTGTTTCCTGCCGGCAACATGGATCCAATACCGGCAGCGAATCCTGTTTTTAGAAAATCTTTTCTTCTCATATAGTATAGATGTCGATGGTTTCTTTTTAGTTTTCTATGCATTGAACATCGAACTGATATAAAAAACCGGTGAAAGATACAGGCATCAGCTGCACCTTTTACCGGTTGGAAATTAAATCAGGCAGGCTTTTTGCGTTCAATTAAAAGCTCAGGCGAGCTCCAATTGTAGCATTTACGTGATTGAATGAGGACCGATAGTGGAAATCCGGGCCACCATCATACCAAAGCTGTGGTGAATTAGTCAGATTCCTGGCATCTGCGAAGATCTGAATTACATTATTTGCCTGGTAGCGCAGAGTAAGATCAAGCCTGTCCTGCCAGCGCATGTATCGGTCGTTCGTCGGGAATAGGTGACTCCTGTGGTTTGATACCTGGCTTGTACTGATTTGATAGAGGTATGTACTCTGGTAGTTGTATGAAAGCATGCCGTAAAAGCCGCCCCGCTCGTATGTGAGTGCCGCATTGATGACATGAGGAATTTGTCGCGGCAGTTCAACTTCACGGTCGATTCGAAGCTGCGCACTGGACCCACTCCACGTGTAATTTGAGTAAACTCCCAAGCCATTCAGGAATCCGGGCAAAAAGTGCAACCGCTGCTGCCAGGCAATTTCTGCACCGTACACTTTGGCTGTAGTCCCGTTTTGAGGCATTCTGCTCTGAAACCCTTCAAACGGGCCGCCCTGATCTACGGAAACTTCCTCGAAAACGAAGTCCTGCAGACTCTTATAGAACAATCCGGTTGAGAAAATACCTACACTGCTGAAATAGTGCTCGTACATCAGATCCAGGTTCATCACCCGCGATGCTTTCAGGTTCGGATTCCCCCGGCGTACCGATTCGCTTTCAAAATTGGCGATTTCGAATGGAGCCAGATCTGTAAACGAGGGGCGTGCGATGGCATTCGTCCATGCAAGTCGAATATTTGAACGATCATTGAGATTGTAACGAATATGAGCCATCGGGAAGAAATCAATGTATGTGTTGCTCTCCTCCATCTGCTGGCGGCCTGTAAACTGCTCATTTTCATCAATCAGTGTACGGGTTCCTTTATAGGTGGTGCCCGTGTTTTCGGCACGTACGCCTGCTAAAAACATCCAATCGTCAAACTCAATCGTTGTCATCATGTAAGTAGCGGCGATGGTTTCGGTTGCAATATAATCGGATGGATCGGAAATCAGGTAGTATTCCAGCTCATCATCCGAATCCATCAGGAAATTGCTCATATTCGCTTTCCTAAAAGGAATACCCTTCGACCAGTCCACTGTATGATAGATCTGATATCTGCCGTCGACCAGTTCACGGTTAAATCTATCTGAAGCGACTTCACTCATCAGGAATGTGCCATTGATATCGTTAAATTCGATAACCTCATGATCCCGATCTTTATGTTTGTGAAAAAAGCGGCCACCAAACTTGAAGGTACCGATAGCGTTGCCAAGATTATAGGGCATGGTGAAATTTACACGGGTGTTGATGTCGTTATCCACCACATCATCAATCCGGTTCTCGTAGCGGGTCATACTGTAGCTGTTCGGATCCGACACAACCGACTCGGACCCGTTAATCCAGTTTACTATGGCGGCATTTCTGTTTGATACATCATACGTCATGTCCATACCATTAACGCGATATCGCAGATACTCCTGGTATGGAGAATTATGAGTTCCGTAGGAGTATGTAAAGCTGTAATCCATGGTTAGTGCACTGAAATCACTTTCACCACCAACCGTTATACTGGCCAACTCATTTTGAATGTGATTTCTGCGTCCGATCGGTTCAACCCGTGTACCCGAAACTTGGTAAACCGATCCGTTTACTGATACGATATCCCCACGGTCTGGGCGCAGCCTGTACTGGTGCCGGATTCCCCGTTTGTCACGCATATTATATAACCCGCGTACAAAGAAGGAGTTATTATCGTTGAAGCGATAATCGAGCCGGCCGGCAAGGGCATACCGGTCGGTTTGGAATTCATATTCCCCGATTCTCATCTGGTCAACCCGGTCTATCATTTGACCATTAAAATCCTGCTCACTCCAAAAATGTCGTATATCATCCATTCTTCGGTTTTCGCGTCCAACATTTCCCCGGAGTGAATAACTGAGATTTCCGCTTGAGCGACCGTAATGAACGCTTGCTTTAGGGTTTCCGATACCCGCATAATTGTGCCATCCGCCGGATGCCATCACGTTAAAAATTCGTTGTTCGCCGACTGTCCTGTTCGCCACCAGGTTTACCGATCCGCCAACGGCATCGGCATCCATATCAGGGGTTATGGCTTTGGTTACTTCAATTGCACCGATCAGGTCGGAAGATATTCCGGTTAGAGTAACATCACGATCTGTACGGCCTGTAGTTGCCAAGCGTTCACCATCAAGTGTAACGGTATTGAGACCTGGAGCCATACCGCGAACATACATGGCTGTTGCCTCGCCCCTGAACTCCTCTGTTGAAATACCGGGCATTCTGCGAAGGGCATCCGAAACATTGAGATCCGGAAACCGTTGTATTTGTTCATCAGACACAACGGTTAGAATGTTAGGTGCATTTCTCTGGCGATTATACGCACCCGCCTGCCCAATGGCTTGTGCCACTACATTAACTCCTTCAAGCTCGAGGAGTCCGATCTGAAGAGACACATCTTTTCGAAGCTGCACACCGCCTTCCAGTTCAATTTCTTCTTCGTACGGGTCATACCCAACAAAATGTATGACAATGGTTTGCATGCCAGACGGAACCCGGCGCAGACGAAAACGTCCCTCAACATCGGTAGAGGTGCCAATGTTCGTACCCGTGATGGTCACAGTAGCTCCGGGAAGGGGATCACCGGTATCAGAATCGGTAACAATACCGTATATGGATACTCTCGAATCGTCTGTAGCTGCTTCAGACAATGCAGCGGATACTAAAATAATCGATATGACAATGAGAAAAGATGTTATCTGTTTAAACATACTTTTTACTTTAGATTTTATTCCGTGTTTGGATAGTGACAAATCAACAATTCACGGGTAAGAAAAGCTTTCTATGTTATTACTTTGTTAACTAAACTTAAAGATGATGTTAACATAGGCCTCTTTCAAACTGTTAATGCATAGTTTTGCACATATACGTTTCGAATTGCATTTGCCTATAAATTCTGCCGGAGAGAGAATGGAGGTGTGAGGAGCAAGCAAGGCTTATTAAAAAAAGAAAGGCTGGTCAAACTCACCCTGTCAAACAATAGATGATAATCAAATAAATTTCATCATGAAGTCAGTAATTATGCATACCTGAGTCCTTAGATCGAAGATGAGACCATCCGCGAACTCATTTGTAAAAATTACCGAATCGTCTACCAGGTATTAAATGAAGGTCAACGTTGAATAATAACCGTATTTCATTCAAGCAAAAATCTTGACAAGACAACGCTCCCAGATTGAACAGCGCCCATCAGACGGATGGTTTATTTTAACATGGGTGTATTTCTCTTACACAATTGAATCGGTAAACCCCAGGGATCCCTCAGCATGATGATATGTGAACCGTCATTCAAATGCTCATCGCTAACCAGAGAGGCACCGGCTTCAAGTAAATTGTCTTTGTCTTTTTCCGGATTTTCTGATACAAAAGCTATGTGCAAAATTAATGGATCCATATTTTTATAATCAGGAACTTGATCGGCCGGGTTTTTGTAAATTTCAATCATAATACGCTCACTATCATCAGCCAAAAAAGTTGTATATGGAGGTTGAGTTAATTTATTAACGACTTGTAATCCTAAATGCTCCTCATACCAATCAGACATAAGCACAGGTTCTTCAACATTCACTGCGAAGTGTTCTAACTTCATTGATTCCTCCTCACGATATTAATTTCAATTCAAACTTAGCTGAAAATAACCATTATCGGTTAAAAGTGTATATAGCGTCTCATACTGCTGCAGGGTATATACTATTGGATATAAGATGCCGTCGTTGTTGAAATTTTCGTAGTGATCAGTTTTCAATAATCGAACTGTGTTGCTAACGTCATTATATTAGAGTTTTAGCCTGTTTGGTTATTTGAACGGAAATCTGTTTTTCAGTGAACTCGCTGAAGGATTGATTCAGCTCTTTTCCTTTCCAGAAAAGTTTGGCTTTGCCCGACTCGGGAAACCAGGCTGCACTGTAGAGAGTCCCGAACGATTTTTTTTGCCAAACTGGTCCAGTGGCGGTTGCAAGAATTTTTCGAAAAGAGAGTTCAAATCTAACTTCTTATCGTTCAGGTAGTTTTCTATCGCACTTTCCCGCTCGATGGTCTGCGTTTCAAAAGCATACTCCGGCCACTCTATATCTCCCTGGTGATTGGTACAGGCCTGTTTATTAACCAACGTCGCCGGCCTGTCGGGGCCTAAAAAAAGCGTTGCATAGTTCCCTTTACGATCCATCAGCATCACATTGTAAGCCATGTGAACAGGTATTCGCTCAAGCGATTTTACTGCCTCGTCTACATTTTCACAGGTTTCAAGCAAGTAGCGGATCACCAGCGGAATACCGAACCCCTTGCCAACCACTGTGTGCCCGCCAAAGTTGAGAGAGGCACATAGCCCGCTGCTGTTCATCCCGTCCAGCAGGCTCCAGTTGCAGTCGCTGATGCCTATAACTGGCCGGAGCCAGTTACTTTTCAGCATAACGCCCTCAAACCATTTGGGATTGTGGTCGTAATTACGGATCAGAGCCGGCGTGCCTTTCGTCCAGGCCACCTGGGTGCAGCCGCTTGTAAACGCTGGAGGATTCCACATTGAAAGGTACCGCGAGGCCAGATCACCACCGCCTGCAAGCTCGCAAACCTCCTCATAAAGAGGAACAAGCTCAGGCATATGTTTATTAACGGCCGCGCTGCAGGTAAGGTAATCCGGCCGCGCCGCAACACCTCCCATAACGTACCAGGCTCGATAGAAGACCCAGGTTTTTTCGAACACCTTTCCCCATTTTTTGCCCGGCTTCTCCTCTTGAATACAGTTTATTTTTATGATCATTGGTTACAAATTTTAAAAATTGCCCGCCGATGTTTCGTGTGGATGGGTTGGCGATGGCCGATATGAAACTTTTTATATTTACACCAATTTAAATCCGGTAAGTTCGGATTCTACCTCGTCTAATTCCTCCTTATTATCAGGCATCTCTGTAACATAATGATCCTGAATCGCACTGATCCAATCTTTGGCCCGCTTGGTCAGTTTAAAATCATCTGTCATTAACCTGCCTCTCATCACCAATATACCCATGTCGGCACCTTCATAAAGATATTTTCCTTCCTGGGCAATGCGCAGAAAGAAAGCCTCTTTTTCCGATTCAACGGCACGCCTGTGGGAGTCCATCCTGTCAAATTCAATACTGCCGTCTTTCTGCTTCTTCCATATTCCCGTGGGTGGTGCCTTTGTAATGTATTCAACGCTGTCCTCAGTATGTTTAACCACAAGCTGACTCCAGGTATCGATATTTTCCGGACGCGCCCAGCGGTCGTTAATCGATTTGACACTCAATTCGTAGGGTACATCCATCCAATCGATAAGGTGAAAAAGAAAAAGCGGAGCATCAGCCAGGGCAAATACGGCGTGGTTGGTGATGGAACTTGCACCGGTTACCCGCGGATTCAGCTCCCCGAGATATACTTCGCCGTTATCCTGGTCGATCAGAAAATCGAGTTCAAAATATCCCTTGTAACCCTCCTTTCGAAGCTGATCTCCAAACAGGCGGGTATATTTGCGTGCCTTCTGACGTATATCGGGCGTAAATGCATCGGCGTATATTTCATTTCCACACCAGCCTCCTTTATAAGGAGTCAGTTCAGGAAATCCGACCAGTTCGGTCATCAACGGTGCAACGATCGTGCCATGACGGGTTACGCAAGCTTCAATGGCCGATCCGCGACAATTGATCCGCTTCATAATCTTCACTTCCTTCTCCTTTACAATCTCCTCTTCATGCTTTTCAAACTCCTCTTTATTGGAAATAAAGAATGTGGTGTGACCGGAATCTCCAAAGGGTGTTTGAATCACAAGTTCTTCACCCAGCTTTTTGGATACTTTCCGAAGGTGATCATAATCCTTCACATTCGAAAGAACATATGGTACACAGGCAACTCCCGCTTTTTCTGCAATGCGATTTGTGTTGACCTTATTATCCATCGAAGTCCGCATTTTAGCCGATGGAAAACAGATTTCAAGGCCAAGTTTCTTAGCAAGTTTCTCAGTTTTTTCATCAAACATCAGAAACATCGCCTTACCCGCTTTGCCATCTTTTTTACGGGATTTTATGTATTCCTGCACCTCCGGATGTTCAAGCAGATAGTTGTTGATATCTTCGATACTCTCAAAATCATCATGCGGTAACTCTTCCTTTGGGGAGAAAACGTTGGGATGCAATCCGTCAAAACATTCGATATAGCAGATAAACTTGAACCCTTTTATCCATTCATCAGCACCCAAAAGATTGAAATTGGTTGCACTTATAAAATAGATCGGCTCTTCATTCCGGTGAAAATATCGCCGGATATCAGATAATCCCCTGAGAGTTTTTTTTTTTTTTTTTTTTTTAGCCATGGTTATTTTCTTTTTAAAAGTTAAAATTTATATCCAAACCAGTGATTATTATTAAAGGTTTATTTCACTTTTCCGAAACCTGAATCTCAGATTCAGCTGAAATGGTATTCTTTCTGCTCAGAACATCATTTTTAAAAACTTTAAGACCCAACTCCGGGCGATATCCGTGTATTTCTGTCACATCCAGTGCAAGCAAAAACCGGATTATTTCCTTGCTGACCACCTGCCCGGGAACCAAAACCGGGAATCCGGGAGGATATGGAATGACAAAGGTTGTCGATACAAGTTCACGTCCGCTTTCCAGAACTTCCAGGCATTGTTCAAGTGGGATGTACTCGCAATTTTCCTGCCTGTAGGCCAAAAAATAAGCCTGCCTGATATCCCCGCCGGGAACACCCGGAACCGCCTGAAAGGAAGAATGAAAATGACTGAAATCGGGGAGAGGAGGGACATCCTCCATCAGCGATTTTACTCTTTTTTCCACAAGTTCTTTTTCCTTTGTGTTATGAGCACGGTGTTCTTCCTCCAGTTTGCCTGCAATATTCAACAGCGTATTTATCAAATAGGCAACACTTCCCCGCGTGGTTCCGATACTTGTCATAAAAAGTATTGAGTTACGCGATGTTTTATTGATCTGGATATTGTACACATCCATCAGGTATTTGTTTTTAAATGTATCTCCGTCGATGCCGGACATCCCGACAGCAAGCGTGATCTTGGTTGGATCCAGAACAAATTCATCGTGCTCCCACGCATCCTCCATCCGGTTCCAGCCTCCCTGGTCCGTATAGTATTCATCAAGGCCCGACGGGCGATATTCATCGGGAATAAAGTCTTTGACTGTGAGTACACTGAAATATTTGTGCAAAAGCGGATGGTCATGAATTTTGGCCCTTATCGACATCGCAAGTTCAAGACTTTTCTCTCCAAGCTCATATCCTTCGAATTGTACCTGTCTTCTGCCTGCATCCAGTGAAGCGAGGATCTGATAGTTAGGCGAAGTGGAGGTATGCGCCATATAGGCTTCCTGAAAACTATCAGAGGCCAATCGTCTGAAGTCTTCATCCCAAACATGGATCATAGAGCCCTGGCGAAAGCTGGTCAGGGTTTTATGAGTGCTTTGTGTGGAATATACACGAATTTTAACTTTATCAGGGTCAGGCATCAAGGGAACTTCATCCCCGGATAGTGAATCTATATATTCTTCATATTTGCTTCTGTAGGCCTCTGTCCGGTATTTATGATACAACTTGTTCGCTACAAACATACCCGTTCGCTGCTTATAGGTATAAGTAAAACCTGCAAATGCAAACCATGCTTCATCCCACAAAAATATCATATCCGGTTTAATGGCCAGCACTTCTTCCATTACTCTCTCCACGTTGTATACAAGGCCGTCGAAGGTGCAGTTGGTCAACAGCAGCATCTTCACTTTGTGAAGCCGACCGGCTTTCTTCAGGTCCAGCAGCGTTTCCTTGATTTCATGAAGCGGAACAGCGCCATACATGCTGTATTTTTCGATGGGATAAGAATCCAGATATACCGGAAGTGCCCCGGCCAGTACCAGCCCATAGTGATGTGATTTATGGCAATCCCTGTCGATAAGAACCAGGTCGCCGGGTTCAACAAGGGCCTGCTGTACAATCTTATTGGAGGTAGAGGTTCCATTGGTTACAAAAAAGGTCTGCCTTGAGCCATAGGCCTTTGCCGCCATTTCCTGTGCTTCCTTCAATGAACTGGTGGGCTGAAGAAGTGAATCAAGTCCGCCAGAAGTTGATGAGGTTTCAGCCAGGCAGATGTTTCGCCCGTAAAAATCCCCAAAATCTCTGATCCAGCGTGATTTGAAAACAGAATTTCCCCTGGAAATCGGCATGGCATGAAATACCGCGACCGGCTTTTTACTGTACTCTTTCAAAGCTGTGTAAAACGGGGTTTTATATCTTGCGCGTATGCCCCGGAGTATGGCTAGGTGCAGTTCCTGGATATCATCCTTCCGGTAAAAAATTCTCCTGAAATTCTTTATGGTTGAATCTTTCAGATTTTGGATGGCTGTGTCGGTCACATAGTAGATATCGAGTTCTGGACGGAACTGCTTGATGATTTTTCCAAGTATGGGACCCAGATCCTCTTCTGAGTAAGAAGAATAATCCTGTTCAAGTATCTGCCCCAGAAAAGGCTTGAGAAGTTCGCTTATGTTTTCTGAGTAATACGGCGGAGCGTAGCGTATTACGACCGACTGAATATTGTAGTTCACAAGCAACGCAATGAGGGCATCCTGAAAAGAACGCTGAACGGTAATATCATATACTAAATGTTCATCTTCATCACTGAGTACATTGGTTTTGTTTCTGAGCGCATCCTCTTCTTTCTTAGATAAATCGTCTACAAAAAGTACTTCAAAGTAATTCTTCCTGGGGCCACGTGAAGATTGGTTATCCGATTCACCATCCCGGTCATCTTGCTCATGATCGTTGTAAATAAGAGGATTGCTACGGTAAGAATCGCTTACCAGCTGACGAATAAGCTCAGCAACTTTTCCAAAAGCGGCAGCATACTCTTCTCTTTGAAGAGCCTTCTCAATTCTTGATAATCTATTTTTGCCGGGGAACGCGTAATACTTCTCCACGGACTTGAGGTTCTTGAGAAGATGAAGTGCATCTTTTTTATACCCTTCATTATCTGAATGGTTACCGTTGTTGGTTTTAATGGCATGAACATCTGCCCGCAACCGGTTCCAAAGATCTATCCTTAATTGTGCAACGTTGAAATGAGGAGTGCTTTTAAGTTCACTGGCTGCCATAATCGTCAAAGTTAAATTATATCTATTATCGATTGTTCAGGGAGGCTCGAGTCGAGCCTATGACTAGCGAGATCGAAACCCGCGACCAACGGGATCGAAGCCAGTGACCAATTGGCCCGAAACCTGCGACCAAAGTGATCCAGGCCGCGACCAACTGGGCTGAGATCTATAATCCATAAAGTCATTTAATCATTTTCCCCAGTATCGCGTTTGTATTCCGTTCGGTTATCCATCGTCTTCAGGCTTTTTTCCTGCATTTTCAAATCTTTGAGTTCATTTACCCTGGAAGGTTTTTTCAGGGGGCCGAGTGACTCCAGATATTCATGTTTTTTTCCATTCTGATAGATGGTAAAATCACCGATATGATCGCGAAAGCTTTTAAGTGGCTGGCCTAATCGCAAAAGGCCCAGTTCACGGCTCCGCTTTACTTTCTCCATGTTAATTTCAATGGGGATCAGTTCTTCTATTGAGCCGCCCTGGTAGAGCACCCTCCCGTCAGGACCGCAAATAATGGAACGACCGCTGCCACCGGACCCCAATCCGTTGATGTCAAAAAAGTAACACTGATTGGTTGCAGCCGACGCCCGGGCGATTGAAAGCTCAATATCCCTGTCGATGGTACCGGTAAGGGTCGGGTGAAGAATCACTTCAGCTCCCATGACCGCCAGGGTGCGAATGGTTTCAGGAAACCACATATCATAACAGATAGACACCCCGAATTTCCCGACATCGGGAACATCAAAAACACAAAATTCCTTGCCCGGTGATACCCCGACTTCATAAGGGTAGAAGGGAAACATTTTACTATACCGGGTCACAACTTCTCCGTTCGGATTGTAAACCGAGGCCGTGTTAAAAATTTCATCTTCTCTTTTTTCGAATATGGATCCCGGCAGAAGCCAAATACCATGTTTCTTCGCCATTTTCTGCATTTCCAGATCAAATGGCCCCGGTATTTCCTCTGCTGTGTGGGTCAGGGGACCAAAAGCACACAACTCACTAAAGAGTACCATTTCAACCCAGGGATAAAGATTCATCAAAATATCCAGCTTCACCTTCATCATCTCCACGTTTGAGCGGGTGGCGGATACTTGCATTTGAATACCGGCTATTGCAAAAGGTTTCATGATTTGACTCCGCAAGCTTTCAAAATTTCTTCTTCCATTATATCGAGGCCTTTCTCAAGTAGTTCATCGGATATGACCAATGGTGACAGAACCCGAATTACATTTTTATATGTACCCGCACTTAAAAGTACCAGGCCTCGATCTGCGCAGGCTTTTACGATCTTTGAACAGAGCTCTCCATCCGGTTGACGCGGGTCATCGTTCTTCACAAATTCAAGTGCCAGCATGGCACCAACACCACGGACATCACCGATCTGAGGGCATTGGTTTCCCAGCTTCACCAAACGGTCACGTGTGATCTTTCCTACTTCGATACCCCGATTATTCAGGTCTGTCTCTTTCATAAATTCTATGGTTGCCAGGGCTGCAGCACAACAGACCGGATTCCCGATATAGGTTCCTCCAATGGTTCCGGGAGCAGCAGCATCCATAATTTCTTTTTTACCTAACACAGCTGCAATCGGCATACCTGAACCCAAAGATTTCGCATACGTAGAAATATCGGGAGTGACTCCATAATTTTGCCAGCAGGCCCACTTACCGGTTCGGCCAAAACCGCTTTGCACCTCATCAAATATCAGCAGTATGCCGTGCTTGTCACAAAATTTCCGCAGGCCCTCCAAATATTTTTTCGGGGCAGGATTGATTCCACCTTCTCCCTGAACAAGTTCTATAATTACAGCAGCTACATTATTTGGATCCACAACATTGCGTACGCTTTCATGCAAACGCTTTAACTCCCAATCCACAAATGCATCCATATCCTTTTTACGGTTATAGCGGTAATAATTCGGGAAGGGCAGGCGGTATACTTCAGGTGCAAAAGGACCACAATTCAGTTTATAATCGATTTTGCTGGTCAATGTCATAGCCATCATCGTGCGTCCATGAAAGCCTCCCGTATAGCATAAGACAGCTTGCCGCTTTGTGGCCTGGCGCGCTATCTTGATAGCATTCTCCACCGCTTCTGCCCCCGTGCTTACCAGCATGGCTTTGGTAGCAGATCCATGTGGCAGTATTTCAATCAGTTTTTCACAAAGCTCCAAATAGGGTTCATAGGTAACCACATTAAAACTTGTATGGATGTACTTTTCTGCCTGCTGCTGGATAGCGCGTACCACAGTTTCGGGACAATGGCCGGCATTCACCACCCCGATGCCCCCGGCAAAATCAATCAATTCTTTCCCGTCCGCATCTGTAATCGTAGCTCCTTTTGCCGAGGCTACAGTAGCTGTATTAAAGACACCGACACCATTTGCCACGACAGCTTGCCGGCGTTCAAGTAATTTTTCGGATCCCGTTTTACTCTTTATCATAAATTTATCAATCACTTCCTTTATCATATTTATTCAAATTATTCTCAAATGGTCAATATCTCCCACTCAATTTATAAAAAACATCCATCCCACATAATGTTATTTCTGCAAATAGGAATTTAAAGGGCGTAAACAGTTCTCCCCGAACCTTCCACAGGTCTGTAAGTCACATATATTTCAATCTTGTCTGTTAACCCTCTGACGTTTTTTATTTCAGATATTTCAACAGATTGGCATCTTGAAAACGCTTTAAAATAGAATATTATTGGCCGCAATATATCAAGCAGGCGGGTCAAGCTGACGAATAACGAAAAGGTGTTTGGAGGTGCGGACAGGGTCAGCTCACAGTATATCTCTATCGATTAGATGAATCAATACACCAGATGGCACACCTGGCGATTCACGATACTCTCAATGCCATTGTACCGGTTTATAAGCAATACGCTTATAATGGAACAAACGAGGATGCTCATTCCTTGATTTCCGCTTCTCAGGCCGTCCATGATGTGATGGCAGAGCTCTTTCCGAATCACAACGACCTTGCGAAATTTTAGATGTATTTGTGCCCTCTGGCTGGAAAATGCCCGGTCTGAAGAAGATAGTCCGGGATCACTCCAGGTCAAATCGATCCAGGTTCATGACCTTATCCCAGGCTGCAACAAAGTCCTTTACGAACTTTTCTTCCGCATCTTCACCGGCATAGAGTTCCGCAAGGGCACGCAGCTCGGAGTTAGAACCGAAGATCAGATCGGCACGAGTGCCGGTCCACTTCACTTCACCTGTCTTGCGGTCGCGGCCCTCAAAGACTTCCTCGGTATCTGACGTTGCTTTCCAGGTTGTGCCTAAATCAAGCAGGTTCATGAAGAAATCATTTGTCAACGTCTCGGGACGATCTGTAAAAACCCCATGGCTGGACTCATCATAGTTAGTGTTTAAAACACGCATCCCTCCGAGCAACACAGCCATTTCCGGTGCGGTAAGGGTCATCAACTGGGCCTTGTCTACCAGCATTTCTTCTGCAGTCGTTTCGTGTTTCGGCTCAAAGTAGTTACGGAAACCGTCTGCAGGCGGTTCCAGCCATTGAAACGATTCCACATCGGTTTGTTCTTGCGTAGCATCGGCACGCCCCGGTGCAAATGGAACTGTTAAATCATAGCCGGCATTTTTAGCTGCCTGTTCTACAGCTACGCACCCTCCCAGGACGATGAGGTCAGCTATGGAAACTTTCTTATCGCCTGATTGTGCATCGTTAAACTCTGTACGGATTCCTTCAAGCGTCTCCAATACTTTGGATAACTGTTTCGGATTATTGACTTCCCAATCCTTTTGCGGAGAGAGGCGTACACGAGCACCGTTAGCACCTCCCCGTTTATCGGATCCGCGGAAAGTTGATGCGGATGCCCAGGCGGCAGAGACCAATTCAGATATTGTGAAATAGGAATCAAGAATTTTTCCTTTTAATTCGGCAATGTCCTGACTGTCAATCAGCTCATGGTCAACGTCCGGTACCGGGTCTTGCCAAAGCAGCTCTTCCTCCGGAACCTCAGGCCCGAGATAGAGTGTCTTTGGCCCCATATCGCGGTGGGTAAGTTTGTACCATGCACGGGCGAAGGCATCAGCGAATTCGTCCGGATTTTCATAGAAACGCCTTGAGATCTTTTCATAAACCGGATCCACTTTCAGTGAAATATCCGTGGTAAGCATAAAGGGGGCATGTTTCTTGTTCGGATCGTGAGCATCCGGAACGGTTCCTTCACCACCCCCATCCTTGGGCCTCCACTGCCATTTACCACCGGGGCCTTTATGTTTCTCCCATTCGAACTCGAATAGGTTTTTAAAGAAATTATTACTCCACTGGGTCGGGGTTTCGGTCCAGGCTCCTTCCAGGCCGCTGGTTATGGTATCGCCCGCTTTCCCGCTGCCGTATGAATTTCTCCAGCCCAGTCCCAGTTCTTCAATGGGGGCAGCCTC
>SLOU01000133.1 GCA_007132385.1 Balneolaceae bacterium
AATAAGCAAAAATAAAGGTGCAATATGTCACATAACAAGTACAAGGTGGGTATTGTTGGATGTGGTACGATCTCCGGAACTCACGCTGATGCAATTAATAATTCAAAAAACGGCACTTTGAATTCAGCTTTCAGCAGAAGTGCGGATAAATTAGGAAAATTTTGTGAACGACATTCCGCTAAAGGATTTTCCGATTACACCGAGTTCCTGTCACAAAATGATCTGGATGTGGTATCCATTTGCACACCCAGCGGCACACATCTGGATTTTGGCGTTCAGGCCGCAGAAGCAGGAAAACATGTAATTGTTGAAAAACCTATTGAGGTAAATCTGGAAAGAGCCAGGCAGCTTATTGAAAGCTGTCGTAAAAACAATGTCAGGCTCGCCGTAATTTATCAGAGTCGTTTCATGAAGGATGTTATTCGGATGAAAAAAACCGTTGACGAGGGTGGAATTGGAAAGCCTTTTATGGTTAGTGCTTCGGTCAAATGGTTCCGCGATCAGGATTATTATAGCCAGGCTCCATGGCGGGGTACACGTAAGCTTGATGGTGGTGGAGCTGTCATCAACCAGTCCATTCACACGGTTGATCTTGTGCATTGGTTAACTGGTGGTGTTGAGACCATTTATGCTTTGAAAGGAACATTTACTCATGAAGGAATCGAAGGTGAAGATAATGCTGTGGCTTGCATGAAATTTATTAATGGTGCTATCGGGGTATTTGAAGCTTCCACTTCCATTGATCCCCCACAAAACAGAAGAATAGAGATATACGGAACGCAAGGAACTGCTCAGCTTGAAGGTGACCGTTTCCGGTTATTATCAACTGGAAAAGATTCACCGGAGGAACAAAAGGAAAGCGAAGGAGCCGGCGCTGCCGGGGCAGCAAGCCCCTTGTCGGGATTGTCATTTGATAATCACCGGCTGCAATACGAACATATTCTTGATGCCATTGACAGCAATAGCGAAACGGTAGTTTCAGGAGAGGAAAGCTTGAAGTCTCTGGCTATTGTGCAAGCGTTGTATGCCTCGGCGGAAAGTAACAAACCTGTAAATGTTGAAGAATTTGCCAAACAATCAACTTGATTAAGTTCCGTTTCACTTCAGAAACTTGATCCGGAGATCAGATACCAGGTTGTAAGTTTTACAATATTTCTTTAATATTCATTGTTTATTAGTTACCGGTAAAGCGCTACTCCCGTATTATTTTATTTGCTTCCCAATTTTTTTGCAAAATCCGGGCAAATGCAATTAAACGCTGAATTGTAAGCGTTTACCTGGATTTTGTAATTACAATGAAGCCTTCCAATAAAATTTTAAATGCAATTTTATCTGTATAAAAGTGCAATAGTACAAGTAAAACACATAACATATTATCTGCATTATCATGGAAAAAAAAAGCTATACACGTAATGAATTCATCCGCACAGCGGGAGCTGCTATGGGAGGAGCTATGCTTGCGAGTCCATTAATATCATACGCAAAGAAAAAACAAGCAAATAAAACGAGGATTGCTCTGGTGGGTACCGGTGTTCGCGGTGTCAGCATGTACGGACGGAATCTATTGAGGGATTATGGTGATTACGTGGAAATGGTTGGTATATGCGATATCAACCCGGGAAGATTACGATATGCCAGTGAGTTTATAGGAGCAGGTTGTCCTACATATACCGATTTTGATCAAATGCTCAATGAGCAACAGCCGGAAACTCTGATTGTCACTACTGAAGATTCTGTCCATCATAAACAGATCATCCGGGGTATGGAACTTGGTTGTAATATTATAAGTGAAAAACCTATTACGATTGATGAATACAAAGCCCAGGCCATCCTGGATGCTGAAAAGAAATATGGCAAACAGGTAATTGTGACTTTTAACTATCGTTATCCGCCATACCGAGCAAAAATCAAAGAATTGATCATGAACGGCATGATCGGCGATGTAACTTCCGTGGATTTCCACTGGAACATCACGCACAGCCATCTTATGCGATACATGCAGCGATGGCATGGTGAGCGTAACAGGGGAGGTACATTATGGGTACATAAGTCAACCCATCATTTTGATATGGTTAACTGGTTTATTGACTCCGAGCCCTTGCAGGTTCAAGCTTATGGAACGCTGGAAAGATTCGGTAGAAGTGGCC
The DNA here is from genome assembly GCA_007132385.1 of Balneolaceae bacterium. Taxonomy (GTDB): domain Bacteria; phylum Bacteroidota; class Rhodothermia; order Balneolales; family Balneolaceae; genus SLOU01. The sequence continues at coordinate 2,148 of SLOU01000133.1, forward strand.
CGTTCCGGGGAAGAAATTGCAGAAATTGCAATTTTACCGATAGATGTAAGTATCACTGGGACATCACACAAAATGACCATATGAGAAGGCTGTATGTCGAAAATGAGCACTATGACGGATATATACGGGATAACTGTGTTTTCCGCGAGCAAATCGATGCTTATGATAAACATGCCGCTTTAGTAAAATATGCAAACGGAGCATTTTTAAATTATTCATTAACTGCAGATACTGAGCATGAAGGATACTGGCTGGCTTTTGACGGAACAGAAGGCCGCCTGGAAGTTCGTTCCGGCGGATGGCCCGAAAAGGATCACGCAGATGTCGTATTCATGCCCAATAGGCGTTATTCCGGTGAAAATGAAAGAGTGATTCAGATTGAACGTGTCAGTGGAGGCCACTGGGGCGGTGATCCCATTATGAACGACAAACTCTTCAAGGATCCCGATATGCCGGATCCGTTAGGTCAACAGGCTGGAACACGTGATGGTGTGATGTCAATCCTGATAGGTATTGCCGCACGTAAAAGCGTTGAAACAGGGAAAGCAGTTGATATAGAAGGGTTGACTGAGTTGAAGCCCATGGCAAAGAGGCCAAAGGTTTAGTTTAGTCGGGTATCTGGTAAATCGGATACACTCCCCGGCTGATATTTAATGTACAAACAAAAGGGAAACTCCGGACGGTACGATCAGTTGTCCTGCCGGTGGTTTCCCATTTTTTTGCGCTATTTCATATCACGCTATTTCACGTCAGGTTATAACGTCTCACGCAATTTCATATCACGCTAAATCGCCTCAGGCTATAGCGTCTTACGCAATTTCGTCTCAGGGATCCATTTGAAGATCATTCTCCTTTTAATCTGTTTAGAATGGTTTGATTCAAGCGGTTACTTGGATGGAGTACCCATATGATTAATCATCTGCCTGTGTGTCAGAGACTTTTGGCAGGGATGATTCCTGTGAATTGTTCTTCACTGAAAAGTGTCCGATAACAATGGCTACAAGGAAAGTTGCCAGCGCAATCATACCCAACATACCTGCGGTATTCCAGATCACATAGACACTTATCACACTGAAAAGCAGTATAACCAGACTCATGGTAATATTTATGATAAGACCGCGGTTTCCGGTTGGTACATTATTGCCCATCAGGCTGCGCTTGTTCAGCATTAGATAGAATGTGAAATAGGCACTTGGTAGCAGGATAAAGGCAAATATGGAGGTAGGAATGGCCAGCCAGAAAGCCGCTTGCTGCCAAAGGAAGGGGCCCAATACACCTGTAGCAGCTGCCAGTGATCCGATCCGGAGTGTCCAACCCGAATGTGAACGGCCCAGCATTTCGCATATCACCATTCCTGATACGAGCATGTGAAGTATAATGCTTGAAATAGTCATACCCAGAACCCCAATGCCAAAAATAATCCTGGCAAACAAGGTGCCTGTCAAAGGTTCGAGAGAAGTGGCCAGGTCAAAGGCATCACGGGTTAACAGCGTGGCTGCTATCATTCTTTCACTCCCGGATAACTCTTCCATATGAGTTGCAATTTGTTCACTGGAAAGTTCAGATACTCCTGGTTCTGAATTGGAAGCTTCGAACAGGACTCTGTCCCTTAACAGGCCTTCAAATTCCTGAATATGAGAAGGGGAGGGTTCAACCACTTCCTGACCATATGCTTCAGATATGAATCCGGGCTGAGGTACGGTATGAAACTGATGAGAAGCAGCGATGATCACACATGTAGTAGTAAGAGCAAATGGAATGAGCATCCCCGTGCTTAGATCAAAAATTGCCAGACCACGATACTCTTTTCCCCATCCACGCCGCAGCATTGAATAGGCCAGCAAAAAAGTAGCATTGACACCACCGGCTGCTGCAGCAACGGCGATCATGACTTCGCGCTGACGGCTTACGATAATATCCTCCCAAAAGCTACGGAATTCAACGGGAATGGCCTCCAACAATGGGAAAAAACCATCCGCAGGGCGGAAGAACAGTGAAGGGTCGGGAACGAAACCACGCACGATGCTTGACCAATCAAGTCCTCCGGGCAAGATGGCCAACCGGACAACTACTCCGATAAAACAGGCAACTATTACATAAATCATAATCTTGAGCATCCACTCAAAAAACTTTACCCCGGTTCCGGCCTTGCTGTAACGCCAGGCTATGGATGTTACAATGGCAAAAATGGAACCGGCAATGAGAATTTTGGCGAACGTATCTCCCAGAGGGCCGTCAGGCCCCAATAACCCGGGGGCCAAATTTTGCTGCAATACCCCGGACGCCAGTGCATATTGTGGCATGGCCCACACCATACAGGAAGCCAATGCAGCCAAAGCCCACGACCATCCGAGAACCGGATTGATATGCTTGTTGATAGCCGGGAATGGCCGCTCACTTGTGGATAACACCACATAGCTCAATGCTCCGAACATAACGATGGTAAGAATCATCGCGATCGGTTGCAGCCAGATTACATTGACACCGGTCAGGACGCCCAGATAAAGACTACCGGCAAGTGAGCCACCACCCAGCATCAAAGCACTCTGGAGCCATCCGGGGCCTGCAAGTTTGATATATACCCGCAACTTGCTAAGACCACCTTCTTTCTGAGCTTTTTTTAATTCAGCTAAATCAATGCTCGCTTGGCTTTCCTTTTCACTCATTATTCTTTGTTTGATGATTGTTTCTTTAAAAATCCTGTTAACCCCATTCGAAAGATACAGACAGGCGAAGTCTCGGATCCATAAGCGCAGGCTGTGCTTCATCCAGCGTCATACGTATCAGGCGACGCTGGATTTCAAGGCCTTGTTGTTTTAATATGGTTGAAGTTTCCTGCCGCCTCAGAGCATCTGCCAAAACAGGTTGACCCTGTAAAATTACAGATGCAGCATCCAGCAGCACAGAAAAGTCCTCTTTACTTTCAGCCAGCAAAGGGCCAAGATGCCGGAAGTTTCGGCCTGGCCGTATAAAAGTGAAACCACGCAAAACGTTATCACGAATTAATCCCAGACTTTGGACGGATTTTTCAAGATATAACAATTGTAAGAGCCTGCTCCGGTCGCATCCGCTCCAATGTCTGTCGAGTCGGATTACTTCCTGCAGCAATTTTTCGTCGATTGGACAAACGGTTTTCACAGGTTGTGAAATTTTCATCACACCGGACCAACGATCGATTGGAGATACATCATGAAAACCGTGATGTTGATATAAACGCCTGCCCTGACCGGTTGCATCAAGACCAATGATCTTATAACCTTGTTGCCTGGCTACATGGATGACAGTTTTAAGTATGTATTGACCTATTTCCTGACCACGCAACGCTTGATCAACAATAATCATACCTATCCAGGCCAGTTCACGACCGAATGCAGCAATAGTTGCGGTACCCACAGATTGGTTGTTCTTCCGGAAGATAAAGCAGTTTTCCGGATTATGATCCAAAAGTCGAAGCCAGTCGGATTCTGTCTGGTTCCACTTTGCCTGTGTACTCAGACGATATGCTTCAGGTACATCAACTTTCTGAAGTAACCGGGTCGCTAAAGTATTTTCAATATCTTTGTTGATTCGGTTCATTAAACGTAATTTACTACGTCTGCCCTGTAAAAAATTTCAGTACGAAAAATTGAATATTGAAAAACTTCAATTCCCAAGAAAGTACGCAAGGTGCTTTTTAACAAACTGATCGTCATTAAGATGAGGATAACATTTGTACACCCGGTCGATTTCCTGCATTTGGCCGGGTGACAACTCTTCGTCAGGATTCAGACACCATCTCCCTTCCAATAGACCCTGCCTGCGGAGAATTTCGTGAATTCCAGGAATGCATCCCTGAAAGTTGTTGGAGGCATCAAAAATAGCAGCATTGGCATCGGTAATTTCTGCAGCATAGCTAAGTAATTCCGATGGAATATCACCATCCAGCCTTTTAATTTCATTGCATAATTCCACCACTTTAGAAGTCCATACTGCCCAATGTCCTAACAAACCTCCCACAAATCGTTTCTGTACGACTTTTCCATTTACATTAAAACGGAAAGTCGTAAGCAGATCTCCTACAATATTATCATCATTTCCGGTATATAGAGCGATTTCGTCCCGTCTTTCTGATTCGGCAACAGCACGGATGACATCCAGTGTTTGATACCTGTTAAAAGGAGCAATTTTGATCGCATAAACATTGGGAATCTTTACGAACTTGCTCCAGAAATCATAGCTGAATACACGTCCGCCCACGGCCGGTTGCAAATAGAATCCAAATACAGGAATAAACCGGGCAACTTCTTTCGTTCTTTGCAACAGATCGGTTTCCGAATAACTTTCCAGCCTTCCCATACTAACCAGACCGAGATGAAAACCATATTTGACGGCAAGTTTTGCCTCGTGCACAGCCTGGTCAAGCGGGCCACAGATACCGGCTATTTTAATAAACGGCCGGTCTTTAACGGATGCAGCTTCTTCGGATGCAAGTTTTAAAACCGGTTCAAGCAGGTTTATTTTCGGGTCTCTGATTTCAAACTGTGTGGTATGTACTCCCACTGCAATACCGCCGGCCCCTGAAGCTATATAATATCGGGTTAATGCGCGTTGACGTTTTTCATCCAAAGATCTTTTGGGGGTAAGTGCCAAAGGATGAGCGGGGATGACAGTGCCGCCAAAAAGCTGTTCTTTAATTTGGTCATCAAGTTCAGAGTAGCTCATAGATAATTAAAATGCACCTTGACGTTGTTGAAAATGGGTTGGTTTATCATAGGTATATTTTTCCTGCCTTACCCAGCCGGCCGTCCATTCTATCATCTGCTGCAATGATACTTGGGGATAACCAAAAAGTCGATGAGACCTGGATGCATTGTTCAGCAAAGCGGTGGGTTCTTCTTCATCAAGAAAT
>SLOU01000063.1 GCA_007132385.1 Balneolaceae bacterium
ATAAAATTATGACCAATGGATTAATTGATATTTGCATTAAAAATTTTTGACAGGTTTACAATCCGATAATATACAGATACTCGATTGAATCTGAGTTTCCCCGTCCCTATGCATATAAAGCAATAATTTGAAACAAAGATTTCATATTTACAAGATTCAATTCAATGTACTGCCATTCATCTCCTTTTTTCAGATTTTCATAAACCGAATGATTCATTTTCACTGTCCAAAAGAACTTTGACCGGCCTTCTTTTCTACTATCTTTACAGTACATAACATTTTTTCAACACTGATCTCATTATTTTTTAAATCCGTTTTTTGAATCACACTGAAAAATTTATTTATTACTCAAAATTTAATTTCTATATCCAATATGCTTATGGTTCGCAGAGTATTATCCACACTGATTCTGTTTCTCTTCTATTCTGCTTCGATATTTTCACAATCGCAGGATATTGACACCATCAAGGAATTTGTTCAGAAACCGGATGTCAAAATGCAGATTTATTTTCTTGCGGCCGATGAATTTAAGGGGAGAGATACAGGGACTCCCCATCTCGATATTGCCGGACGTTACATAGCTACGTGGTTTATGACCAACGGCATTAAACCCCTGCCCGGGTATGATGATTATTTTCAAACAATCTCTTTTGAACGTATCAGCAGGCCGGAGGAAGGTATAATTGCTTTGCATGATTCAAGTTATCAATATGGCGAGGACTTTATCTCTCTCAATACGGCAAGAGGTGAATTTACCGGCCCTATAATTGTACTCGAACACGGAATGGGAGAAGAACTTGACGATGCCGATATCGATGGAAAAATCGTGATTGTCAGGCCGGGAGCTGAAGGACAAATGAATCCACAGCAGTGGTTTATGACCACAGAAGAAAAATACAACGGTTTGAAGGAGAAAGGGGCTGCAGCAGTTATCGAACTCTATGATAACCGCCAGCTTCCCTGGAATGTTTTGGTTCAGTTTTTAGACGATGACCGGCTTGCGGTGGCAGAGGGTCCGGATGAGAATGGCGAAAGGGAAATTCCTCATATCTGGATGAATAGTACGACACAGGATCTCCACGCTGCATTCAGTGAAATCGAGTCTTCCGATGTATCGATATCCATAACGGGGGAACCCTCTGAAATACTGAAAAGCAGTAATGTGATCGGATATATAGAAGGCACGGATCCTGACCTGAGGGATGAGTATCTTCTGCTGGGAGCACATTATGATCACATCGGAATTGAAGAGGGACAAGAAGATGGAAATTACATATACAATGGAGCCAGGGATAATGCAGTCGGTACTGCCGGAATTATGCTTGCTGCCCGATACCTGGCTCTTCATCCGCCCAAACGTTCCGTAATTTTTGCTGCCTGGACAGCCGAAGAGATCGGGCTTTTGGGTAGTAATTACTTTACTGAAAATTCACCTGTTCCGCTGGATCAGATTATCTACAATATCAATATCGACGGAGCCGGCTATAACGACACTACCAAAGTGACGGTGATCGGGCTTGAACGCACAGAAGCGGAAGATGATTTCCGGGCGGCGGCTGCAGCATTCGGACTTGAAGCTATCCCCGATCCGGTACCCGAACAAAACCTTTTTGACCGCTCGGATAATGCTAGTTTTGCCCGCCTGGGTATTCCCGCACCTACCTACAGCCTCGGTATTACTGCTTTTGATGAAGAGATCAACCGGTATTATCATACCGTGGAAGATGAACCACAAACCATCAACTATCCCTATGTAACCCAATACCTTCGTTCATTCCTTCTCGCCGCACAGAAAGTAGCTGATTCGGATGAAGCACCTTTCTGGCGCGAAGGGGATACCTACGAGGAAGCCGGTCTTGAACTCTATGGAAGGTAGGCAGTTCAGCCAAATACCGGAACGCTTGGGAGGTCAGGGGTTGACATGAGTTTATAAGGCGGCAGACAGGCATCAAATACCATTACTGATTCATGTAGTCATTGGAAAGTTGTGATGGAAAAACATAATCATAACTCTCTGCTCAAGTTAACCTTCAGTTTTTGAATCAGTTTTTCAGCTGTACTCATTACTGTTTTCAAATTGTTCACTATTCAGTGAATTCCTTACCTTCACTCTTTATTTTTGAAACAGAATTGTAAATGTCTTCAATGTTCAACAAAGAACTGGTACGGAAATTTATAAACCGCAAAACTCCCTTTTACTACTACGATCTTGAATTACTTGACAGAACCCTGGAATCTGTCAAGAAATATGGCCAGGATAAAGGATATCATATCCATTTTGCACTAAAAGCCAATAACAATGACCGTATTTTAAAAAATATATTGGCTGCCGGTTTGGGAGCAGACTGTGTCAGCGGCAAAGAGATTGAAAAGGCAATCGAAATCGGTTTTCAGCCCGGCCAGATTGCATTTGCCGGAGTTGGTAAGACCGACGAAGAAATCGAAATCGGTCTCGAACATGATATTTTTTCTTTTAACTGTGAATCGGTTCAGGAAGTGGAACTGCTTAACCGGCTTGCATCTGTTCATAATAAAACCGCCCGTATCGCCCTGCGAATCAATCCGAATATCAAAGCCAAAACCCACAAATACATTGCGACCGGAGCTGAAGAAAACAAGTTTGGGATACTTGTCAAAGAACTGCCTGAACTAGCCGATAAAATCCGGAGATTTGAGAATCTTGAATTGACCGGTATTCATTTTCACATTGGCTCCCAGATCGAAGATCTCAATTCATTTGACGCACTGTGCAATAAAATTAATCAATTGCAAAGTATGTTCGATGAAAAAGAGATCCGACTACAACATATCAACGTAGGCGGTGGATTCGGGATCGACTATTCAGATCCCGATGAAAACGCTATTCCTGATTTCAAAACTTATTTTCAGACATTCGATAAAAACCTGAAACTCAGGGATAATCAAAAGCTTCATTTTGAACTTGGGCGAAGTATTGTGGGCCAGTGCGGTTCACTCATATCAAAAGTGCTTTTTATCAAGGAAGGGTATCACACACGCTTTGCGGTTGTCGATGCAGGCATGACAGAATTGATCCGCCCGGCGCTTTACCAGGCCAAACACCAGATCAATCATCTCGACAACCTCAATCCTTCTTCAGACGAAATTTTATTATATGATGTTGTAGGGCCGATTTGTGAAACATCCGATACTTTTCGCACGGGGTACCCCATGCCTGAGCTCCGGAGAGGTGATCTCGTGGCTATTCGCAGTTGCGGCGCTTACGGACAGGTTATGAGTAGCGACTACAACCTCAGGGAGAGGGCAAAGGTTTTTTATTCGGATGATTTTGAATGAATCAAACCGGGCCGGTCACTGCAAACGGAAACACACCGGGTAAATCCCGGTTTTTTCGAGTAGTTATTTCTTATTCGAAATCTTCGAATATCGCCTCGCTCGGTTCACGCTCCTGCCGTAACCGCTCAGACACATCTTCAGCATCTCGCATAACCCGAAGAATATTGAGGCCGGCGATTTTCTTAAGATCATCTTCAGAATAGCCTCTTGCAATCAATTCAGCGAAGAGGTCCGGATAGGTCGACACATCATCCAGTCCAACCGGTAATTCCGGAATACCGTCGTAGTCGCCTCCGATACCGATATACTCAACTCCGATCCGGTCCCGGATATAGTCAATATGATCGGCAACCTGTTCGAGTGTTGCTTTGGGCGCCGGATTTTCCTCATTCCATTGCTCCAGTAATTCTGCACGTTTTTCAGGCTGACCGGTATAGAGATAATCCAGCTTCCCGCGATATGCATTTCGCTCTCCGATATGCTGACGCAGTTCCTCCGATACAAACGATGTCACAAAAGTTACCATGACGATCCCATCATTGTCTCTTACCATATCGAGTACATCATCAGGTACATTTCTTGGGTGGTCTGTCAGCGCACGAACAGATGAATGAGAAAAGATCACAGGTGCTTCTGATACCCGAATTGCATCACGCATGGTCTGTGGGGAGACATGAGACAAGTCGACCAGCATACCGAGCCGGTTCATTTCCCGGATCACTTCCTCACCAAAACCGGAGAGTCCGTCACTGACCGGATCATCGGTTGCGGAATCGGCCCAATCAAGCGATGTTGAATGCGTGATGGTCATATACCGCGCTCCCAGTTCGTAAAAAAGGCGAAGGGCACCGAGCGAGTTACTGATAGAATGTCCACCCTCCATACCGATAAGCGAGGCTATTTTTCCATCTTCAAAAACACGTTCCACATCGTCAGCCGTCAATGCCAATTCCAAATGGTCCGGGAAACGGTCGATCATTCGGTAAACAAAATCGATCTGTTCTTTGGTTTTTTGTAAGGCTTCAGGTTCGGGTTGATGCGGTGATACGTAAACCGACCAGAATTGCCCTCCTACCCTTCCTTCCCTCAATCTGGGGATATCGGTATGCATGGGTGGGTCCAGCTCTGTGGTGTTCATAAAGTCAATCTCTAAGAGTTTATGATCAGCCCGGTTGTAGTACTGCCATGGAACATCGTTGTGCCCGTCAATCAGAGGAACTTCTTCCAGAATCCGGATCGCCTGTTCCCGGTATTGTTCTCTGTCAACAGTCTGAGCAGTCGTGCTGCAGGATGCCAGTTGAATTGAAAAAGCACAAAGAACGACAATTTGAAGCAAACGTTTCATTTCTGATAAATTTTCATGGGTTGATATGTCGGTTGAATCTTTTATAGTATCACTTCCGCTTCCCCCGGATAGAGTACCAGCGCCGTTCTAACGCGGTGGAACGGTTCGGTTTGAGTCCACGCAAGGACAATGCCTTCATTCAATGCTGCCAGCCGGGGAAAACCACTGTTTCGGTCATTCGCTGTTCCCCCGACCCGCACAACTTCACCTTCGACACCGTCAGGAGAGACTTTGGCCAAACGGATATCGGCAAGATTTTCGCCCCGGTCCATCCAGCTAACATAAAATTCATTGTCTTTACCGGCTGCTATATCAACCCTCCCAATAGTATTTCCGCTGCTGACCAAAACCGGTTCGCCAAACGTCTGTCCGTTATTATCAGAAAAAGCAACCTGAACTTTTGGTTCATCATCCACTTCTGTAAACCAAACCACAGCCAGTTGATGATCATTTACGGCAGCTCTTGGTCCATTTACAGGACAACCATTGATTTGCCACCCATCGTCATGAACGGTAACAGGGTCACTCCATTCCGTTGTTTCAAAATCATAAAAGGAAAGCGATATATCCCGAATCTCTCCCTCCGTTCGGTCTCTATATACCACAATAGCCCCCCCGTCCACAGCTACAAGGTCGGTTTGACAGCAGTCGCAAACCGTATCATCGATTACCCGTTCATCTTCCAGGGTTCCATCCCGGTGTATCACAGCCGATCGCAACGTCATCGCCTGGTCAAAATCGGTATATTCGTCGTGCTCACGATGCTCCGTATGTCTTCCATCCAGCCAGATAGCCAGTACACGCTCACCGTCGATAGGCAGCATCGATACAAAACCGTGCTCTGTAGCTGTCCCATCTGTATGCGGTGTAATATGATTCCAACGCCGGGGTTCATCACCCGGAAAAGAAATCTGTACATCATAGGCATACGGCCCGCCTTCAATTTTTTTCAGCCAATGAAGTGCTACCGGATTATTTTCATATGTAACAATGGAGGGGAAGTCAGCCCAGTTTACAAAAAAATTATTCCCAACATGAACCGGTGTTGGTGCCAGCCACCGCCCATCCCGCATTATTGAATACTCAAGAGTAAAAATATCTTCTTCAATCCGCCCCAGCCAGCTCATATGCAGCGTTTCTCCATCTTCCGAAAACAGGTATGGGTACCGGCTTCCGGTATCGGCAGGATTATTGGTTCCGTATTGAAGCACCGGCCGTTGACGTTCTTCTCCATTGCATGAGTTCAGTACAAACATGAACACAACGAAGATCATCAAAAAAACAGTTCGCTTTGCCATACCGTCGATTTAAGTCATGAATTTATACAAGCATCAAACGTACGAATATTGCGTTGATTAATCATAAAATTATTCAACGAACTTTTTTCTATTTTCACATATCCTATGCTTCAGATAAGTAACATAACATTTCATCTTGGTGATCGCACCCTTTTTAATAACATCAGCACCCTGATCAATCCGGGTGAACGGGTGGGGCTTGTCGGGCCCAACGGTGCCGGAAAATCAACTCTTCTTCGATTGATTGCAGGCGAACTTGAAGCTGATGAGGGTAATATTATTCTTGCTGGCGATGCAACCGTCGGTTATCTGCCACAGGATGGTGTAGATCCCGATCCATCCTGCACGGTCTTCGAGGAAGTGGAGCGGGCTTTTCCCGAGATTCTTGAATTGCGTGATAAAGTAAAAAAATTACAAAAGAGCCTGGGAGAGGCTGAACCCGGAACGGAGGATTACAAATCAGTCCTGAAATCGTTCGGAAATCTGCAACACCAGCTAGAGCAATCCCGGTCGTATACACTTGATTCCGATATCGAACGAATTTTATCGGGACTTGGGTTTCAGGAGGAAGACTTTAACCGCTCTACAACCGAGTTTAGCGGCGGCTGGCTGATGCGAATTGCACTGGCCAAACTACTGTTAAAAACCCCCACATTTCTGCTACTCGATGAGCCGACCAATCACCTCGATATCGAATCCCTTCGATGGATCGAACATTTTTTGGAAACCTATGAAGGGGCTGTTATCGTGGTTTCACACGACCGGGCGTTCCTCGATTCACTAACCCGGCGAACCCTTGCGCTCGATCGCGGGTATCTCAAGGATTACGCAGGAAACTATAGTTTCTATGAAACAAAGTACCGCGAGGAAAAAGAACTGTTACGCAAGCAGTTTGAGAATCAACAGCGGGAACTCAAGCAAGCAGAAGAGTTCATCGAACGGTTTCGTTATAAGGCTTCGAAAGCGAAACAGGTACAGAGTCGGATCAAGCAGCTCGAAAA
>SLOU01000081.1 GCA_007132385.1 Balneolaceae bacterium
CAGTGACAATCGGATTCTCCCAGAGTTCGGAAGCATCGGTTTTTTCCAGCGACTTCTCTGCAACCTTTTTCTGTTCTTCGTCGTGGTAGAAAACCGCTGAACGGTACTGGGGTCCGACATCCGCACCCTGACGGTTCAGTGTCGTGGGATCGTGCGTATGCCAGAATACCTCAAGCAGTTCTTCAAAAGTTATCACTTCCGGGTCGAACTGCACCCGGATGACTTCGGCATGGCCGGTATTACCCGATATTACCTGTTGGTAGGTTGGGTTGTCTACATGACCACCGGAATAACCCGATTCAACCGACAATACACCATTGACCCGCTGATAAATGGCTTCCACACACCAAAAACAGCCGGCACCAAATGTTGCTTCATTCTCTTCGCCGTTTATTTCCTTATTGTCGTGATTCGTTTGTGTCATAGCTAATGCAAAAAACAAAATAATAAACAGTTTCATTTGAATTACCTCCAGAAAAATTTCTTTCACCAAATGTACTTAACCATTAATAAACCTGAAACGTGCCGGCTCTCAAATAGTTATTGTTTAATCAAGGCAGAATTGACCTGTATTTGATAAATTTTTCCAGCCTGCCTTCGGTCAGACTCTCAATCAGTGCGATTATAAAATCATTGACCGACTCTTTCAACATTCGGGTATTTTGCTGAATTCGGGTCCGGTTTTTTCACGGTACTTTTCTGAAACTCCTCGATCAGTTCTTTTTCCAGTTTTTGCAGCTTTTGATAATCCTCCATCGACGCCTGATCGACCTTTTTTGGAGAAACCTGCTGATCCATCACCTCTTCAAACTGTTTAAACCCTCTCATCAGACGACTTACTTTAATTTTTTCTCCATTCATATCAATAAGAACAAATGTGCCGGAACGGGAAGAAAACTTTACCATCTCCAGCCTTGCCCAATCAATGATGGTGTCCCCACCCAGCCAACGCCGCTTTCTAACATACCTGTTATTGACAATCAGCCGGTTATTGTAGTATTCCATTTTCAGCCAAAATCCGCCGATAACCAGGCCGCTTCCCATCAATATTAATGAAATTACGGTTTCGATAGGCCCCTCCAAAATCCATGCTGAGCCCACTAACCCCGATCCGGCAAGCAGAGAAATCAATCCGAGCCAAAATGTGTTTCGGCTGTACCTGAGCATATAACTGCCATCCGGGGTTGTTTCGGCCGGTTGTTCCGAAGCCATCCACCAGCTTCTGAGTGAATAGACTCCAGCCAAAATTGTAATGATTAGTATGGCAATTTCGAGGATAAACATATCTGAAAAATCAATGTAGCAAAACTGCCGCGCTGATTCGTACCAAAGAATTTTGGGGAAATACACGGCTGAATATCAATCCTTAAAACAGACAACTGCCTGATTACGTTATATATAAATAAAAACGGTGAAAAACGGTGAAAGATTTCCTGATTACATCATAACTTTTTAAATATTACTTTGATTGGATACGTCTTTACATCAGGCAAAAGGTGATAAAACTATTATCATCCAGAGATTGTTATGGACCATCAGGCAAAAGGTATAACAACTTTTCCATTCAGTCTTTACTCCCGTCGAACAGGCAAAATATGAATACATGACAAATATAATCAATCAGAAAATACCGGTAATACTGCTCCTGACTTTGCTGGTGGCATCCTGTGCTTCACTTGAAACCGAAACTGTCCCGGTTCCTGAAGATTACGAGCAGACGGTCAATGAGTGGAAGGAATACCGCATTGATCGTTTGACTGAACCGACCGGATGGCTTCGGCTAACCGATTTAATCTGGCTCGAGGAGGGTGAAAACCGGTTTGGGAGTGGTGAAAACATGGGTATCCGGTTCCCGGAAGGAACCATTCCGGAATATGCCGGGGTGTTTACTCTGGATAGTGGCATTGTTCATATGAATGTAGCTGATGATGTATTGATTGAAAATGAGGGGGAGCCTGTGGATGAGAAGATGATTTTTGACGGGGAAAACCGGCCGGAATTCACCCATGAAGATCTGATCTGGTACGTAGACACCCGTGGAGATCAGCATGGAATCCGGCTTTACAACCAGGATAGTCCCGAGGCAGATCAATTTGAGGGATTTCCATTTTACCCGCTTGACCCTGAATGGCACCTGAAAGGCAGATTTGTTCCGGCACCGGATGGCCATACCATAACAATCGTCAATGTTTTGGGGGATACGATCGAACGGGAGTCGCCCGGTAGCGTGGAGTTCAGGGTTGATGGTGAGCTTTATTCACTGGACGCATTTGAGTCAGCCAGCGGGCTCTTCCTGATGTTTACCGATCAAACCAACCGCACCGACACCTACCAGGCCGGCCGGTATATGATTATCGATTTACCGGACGAAAACGGCCATACGATTATCGATTTCAACAAGGCGTATAACCCTCCCTGTGCTTTCAGTAAATTGACAACCTGTCAGCTTCCTCCACCCCAAAACCGGCTTGATCTGACCATCCCTGCGGGTGAACAGCGTCCTGTCGGCTGGGAAGGCAGAGAGTTTGATGAATAATCGCTGATGTCATTTAATAATTATAACGGCTTCAGGCCTGTTTTGGGCTGACAGGCGGCGGAATGCATCTCCAGGGATCAGTTGGAAGCACCTCTGAAATATTCCACGGCCCCGGTCAGATAAACCAGGGGTGCATTCCAATTGATTGCTACCTCGTTGGTTGAATAACTGCACCAGTGATCGAGATAGGTTTTGGCCGGCAAATCGGATGGATAGTCACAATTGTCTTGCTGACCCGGTTGCGGGCCGCCAACCACAAATCCGGGCACGGGGTCCACATTATCGTCAGCCGCAGATTGGCGGTGATGCGGGAACATGGGTGTTTTGCTGCCGTGGCCGGTAACAAACGAGTATCCAGTGGCATTTCTGCCGAGAATGTAATCCAGGTTCGCCCTGGCAGCATCCAGGTAGAGGACGTCTCCACTCAGTCTGAAAGCCTGTATCAGCATCAGAGAGTGATTGCCGATAACTCCGCTACTGCCCCATACAAAATCGCTGTTACCGTAATGACCCATCGTCACACGGTATGCCGACCTTTCGTACTCCTCGAGCAATGCATCCCCCTGCTCAAGAATACGCTGACTGATTAGCTGTTTGTCAGCGGTCGCACTCAGATTATCCATGTGATGAGCCAGGGAAACCCAGGCCAGTGGCCTTACATAACTCCAACTCGGTACACCCACATCGATCTCATCGAAACTGCGGGCAAGCCAATATTCCTCGTTCCCGGTTGATATTAACAGTTCAGCCGCAGCCCAGTCGAACTCATCCTCAAGGTTTCTGTCGCCATAAGCCCCGGTATTCACATCATCCGGCTGTTCATAATAGACCTACGGATTGGCTGCCGCCCATTCCCAGGCATACTCGGCAGCAGCAAGCGCCACAGCAGCAAATTCGGGATCGTATGATTCGTAGACCCTTGCCGCTGTTGCCATAACCGCAGCAAAGTTAAGCGTACCCGAAGTGGATTTCATCACCGCGTAGCGATCGGCATCATCTTCATGAGGCATCACAACTCCGGAAAAATTGAGTGAGGTCAGTTTATGATAGACACCACCGTCATTCGGATCTTGGACAGTAAGCAGCCAGTCAAGATTCCAGCGCACTTCATCCAGAATGTCGGGAATACCGCTGCCCGATTCGGGAATATTCAGCTCCAGATTTTGGTAGTATTCTGGAAAATGCTCATACGCGGCAAGAAGAGTGTAGGTACTGATGCCGGAATTCACAGCATATTTGTTGTAATCCCCGGCATCATACCAGCCTTTCGGGGAAGAAATTTCCGTGCCCTCCGGCCGTTGGTCCGTAGCGGCTGAAGCATGAATAAAGGCAGTGTCATCGGGATGGCCCATCGGTCGCGCCCAAATACCGGCGTATTCCTCTTCAAGTTCTGTGGATGCCCGGTTGAAATAATAGGCCTTAATCACAGCTTTGGACAGCTCCCGGAAAATACCTTCCCGGATTTCAAAATCGTATGAACTGCCTGCCGTTTCATGAACAACTCTGTAGAGGCCGGGTTCCGACAATTCCGTAAAATCTGCCCTGGAAACCATTTCGTCAGAAAACTCCCAGAGAGCCGGGGTGCGTAGGACGGATTCAAAAACAACGTTGCCCGTTTCGGCCTCAATCACACGGAATGATCCATCGTAGTTGCCCGGCACGATCGCAACTTTGGGTGAATCAGGATAAAATCCCAGTTGATTGAGCTTGATTTCACCCTGGGCGAACAGGGAATCGAAGCTGAATAAAAATAATATTAAGACAACCAATCCGGTAAGAAGAAAAGAAACACAGGTCGTCCGGCTCAGAAATTTGAAATCATTCACTATTAAGATCATGCGATTAAGATTTAAACAGTTATCTGGAAGTTGCGTATGGAAATTGCCCTGTGTTCAGATACTCCTCAAAAAAGACTCAATATTTTTTTTTACTCCATCCATGAGTTCTGTTCGCGCCTCAATGCTTGACCATGTGATATGAGGCACCAATAGCAGTCTGTCAGGCTTCCCGACTTGCAACAATGGATTATCCGGTTCGATCGGTTCGGTTTCAAATACGTCAAGTGCCGCGCCGGCAATCAGGCCTTGATCGATGGCACTTGCGAGAGCTTTCTCGTCCACAATCCCTCCCCTGCCAGTATTGATCAAAAGTGCAGACGGTTTCATTTTTTTCATTTCTTCATAACCGATCAATCCTGCAGTATTTTCATTGAGCGGGGCGTGAATGGAGATGATATGTGAGCTATCCAATAGTTCATTCAGGTCAACCCGCTTATAGGGCTGATCGGTATTCCTCCCCGATGTCGAATAATAAACCACTTCCGCACCGAAAGCTTCCGCAATTTGAGCTACTTGCCGGCCGATGCTTCCCAGTCCGATAATGCCGAACCGCTTTCCGCTGATTTCCCAGAACGGGCGATCCAGATTGGTAAAAATATCACTTTCCGAATATACGCCGCTCTTTACGTATTCGTCATAGAATACGATATCCTGAACCAGGTGCAAAATCAGTGCAAATGTACTTTGGGCCACACTTTTTGCAGCGTAACCACCCACATTTTCCACCGGAATATCGGCCTCTTGAGCTGCCTCCCGGTCGATATTGTTCATTCCAGTTGCAGCCACACAGATCAGTTTCAGCTTTTTGGCCCCCTCGATCAGGTTCCGGTCCAGAACCACTTTGTTGGTGATTACGATATCCGCCTCATTTATCCTGTCTGCAGTTTGCTCCGGAGTTGTAGTCGAATAATAGGAGACATCACCCAATGCGTCCAATTCATCCAGGTTCGGCACTTCGCCCACAGTTTTGGTATCGAGAAATACAATCTTCATTTATCTGTTATGAGTTTTTGAATAACCCGGCTGGTCTTTTTCCCTTTTATCATTAATATAGATCACTATCGTGGTTGATGCGATCGCGGCTGGACATCGTGTTATGGCTGACATTGAAAATGCATTTTGAAGAAAGATTGTGGCATGTAACCACAAATATATCATGGCCAAGATTAAGAATATAAAAAAGGATGTTGATTTTATCAGCAACCAGCTTGATTGTTTTAGATTCATTGATTTTTACTATTGGACCGGGTGTGTAATATGAGTCGGTCGGTAAAACCTAACTGACAAAGAAAGTCAGTTAGAAAATAATTTAAAAAAACAATGCCCGGCTATACTTAGTAATTCTCGAATAAACCGGACATTGTTTGTAACGTTTTCCTGATTAAACCGTCTTATCTACAGGGATGGAATCACTTGACGGTAAAAAATCTCCCTGGAATATTCATCAATATAAGACAGACGGAAAATGAAACAGGAGCTCAAGAAAAAAGATGAGCGCGTGATTTCTGTTGAACAATCACCTGTATTTGCAAGATTTAAAAAGATCCTGGAAGAAGCATGTGCCAGGACAAATACGGTTCAGGTGGAAAATAAACTTTCAGGTAATCGGCTTTCGTCTAGGTAGCCGATCTTTTTGAACTACAGATTTGCCGCCTGCCTCATCCAAGGCAGACTCAAACCAAAGCGCTCAAATAATAAGCTGGCTTCATCAGAGAAAACTGTGCGGAATGTGTTGAAAGAGATGAATATCGACAATCCAATCATCATAGGTTCTGCGGAGACCGGGTGAGGCACTGACGATTTGCGCTCCCTGATTACAGAATTCATTAACCCGAAAGAGTATCTGCCCACCTGACCTGAGTTTAGTCATACATGTTTGCAGTCCTGTCCCATCGGCTAAAGTTTGTCCACGAGCAGTATTATCGCGGCCACAACTGTGGAGATGGGGCCTACAATCCGCATGTAATCGACAAAGGCCGCCTGCCTTTTTACTTCAAGAGTAATAAAGTCATTTTCTTGTAAGATGAATTCGAGAATTCCGGGTGGCAACTGTTCCGTATAGCGAAACCTGAAATTGACCACTTCATCAATGTTCAGTTCTTGATTTCGTCGGGATACATTGACCTCAACATGTAATTTAGACCAGTCAAGCGTGGTTTCGCCCGTTCGGAAACTGACCGGTCCGCGTGCGATTGAGATCAGTTCGAGGAGTGTGGTACCGGTGGGAACCATAAATCGCCCGGGTGCGTTTACATCCCCCCAGAGATTAATTAATATCGACTCTTCACCCGGTCTGGATATTTGCACAATACCTTCAACGAGTCGATACTGCAGAGTAACAGGTATCTCAACTTGTGCCCGGGCCGTTTCTGAAAATATCATTCCACCGATAAACATCACTATGGCAAAAGTCTGTTTCATTTCTCTTTCACAATTTTATATCACTTTTACTCCCTCATTAACCATTAGGCCGGTGTTTTCACTTTTTTTAACCGGTTTTAACATTGGCAACCGAGATTTTTATTCTTAGGTTTTGTTTTAAGGCTTCCTGATCAATAATTAGTTAACAGGTAAGTAAACTC
>SLOU01000181.1 GCA_007132385.1 Balneolaceae bacterium
AAGATCGAGGGAAGAGGCTGAACGGGTTATAGAGGTTGTCCAGCATTACGGTGCCGGTTTTACCTGCTATGTTGAGAGGCCTGATCCGGGAATGGTATATTTGAGGAGATGAGCGATGATTAGGCATGAACGGGTTTCAGCATATCCGGTTGGATAGTCAGCGTTCGTCAGATACTGATTTTGGTTGGTAATTGTGTAAAAAATATTCTACAATAAACAAGCTGCATAGGCTAAAGCATTGATTAATAAGTAAAAGTTTGATTTAATCAATCAGACAAATATCCGGATGGCTGGCTTTTCCATCCGCATTAAATTATAAAAAGAAAAGAGAATTGGTATGGCATCCCTTCCAGAAATAGTTTCGATTCAGGCATCCGATACCCCGCAGCATACCGCCCACCTTCGGAAGATTCTGCAGAAACTGAAAACCGAAAACAGGATCCGTGGTTTTACGGCACTTAGCCCGGATGACGATCTTTCGTCCGTATCCGATACACTGCAAAAGGATGATATGATCCTGCTTCTGCTCACCCGTGAATTTGAGGAAAAAAGGGAGCAGATAGAGAATCGGGTAAAAGCTTTGAAAGCAGGGCAGCCCGGGATACGAATTGCAGAAATACTTGTAGACCAACTTCCATACGACAAAGAATTCATCACATTTCCTGCAGATTTGCGGCCGATCCGCGACCGTGAGGATATGGATGGGACCTGGAGTAGTATCGGCGAGAGCCTCAGAGATATATACCCGGTATGGGAGCCCGAGTACGATCCGGAGAAAGAGAGAGAATCGGCAAAAGAACAGAAACAATCCGGAAATTGGTCAAATTCTTTAAAAATCGTTGGCATCATCATCGGAATGGGATTGGCTATTCTTGTAGTCGGAGAAATGATGAACGGAAATAATGGAAATGGAGTGAGCGGATCTGATGGTTCAGGGGCGGAACAGGACAACGATCAATCGGATACAGGCATTGTGACTACCAGCCTGAGCGATCGTCCACCAATACCTCTTATTGATCGTGAAGGAGCGATGATCTTTGGCAACTATTCTAATCGTGATATGGATCCCGACTGTACAGTTACTGGTGTGTCTGCAAGGTTGGTCAATGCCAGTGGCACTGTTGACGTAATCGAGGATGCAGTGGGTACGAATAATCTTCATGTAGGAATAGAATATGCGGCTGATCGTGAAATGGCGCGTGTGGAAATCACCTGGGAAGTAGAACATCCCGGGAATGTGGAATGTACGGTACGATAAATTCAAACAGTTTTCCTAAATCTTAAAAGAAAAGAGAATTGGTATGGCATCCCTTCCAGATATACTTGTGATTCAGGCTTCCGATGCCCCGCAGCATACCGCCCACCTTCGGAAGATCCTGCAGAAACTGAAAACCGAAAACAGGATCCGTGGTTTTACGCCACTGGACCCGGATGAAGATCTTTCATCCGTATCCGATTCGCTGCAAAAGGACGATATGATCCTACTCCTGCTCACCCATGAGCTTGAGGAAAAAAGGGAGCAGGTCAAGAAAAGGGTCACTGCGCTGAAATCCGATCAGCCCGGACTGAAGGTAGCGGAAATACTCGTGGATAATCTCATATATGACAACGATTATATCACGTTTCCCACAGATTTAAAGCCGATCCGGGATCGCGAAGATATGGATGAGGCCTGGAATAGTATCGGCAAGAGCCTCAGGGATATGTTCCCGGTAGGGGAGCCTGAGCCCGATCCCGATCCGGAGGACGAGAATGAACCTGACGGCGAGACGGAGTCCGGGCCAATTCCCAAACCGGTTTGGGTGGCCATTGCGGTTCTGGCTGTGATACTTCTTGGCTGGTTGATTTGGGATTCCTCGCCCCCTCCGGATACTGATCAGGTATCGGTACCGGACGTGGCCGGGGAGACCGTTGATGAAGCCGTTCTATCGCTTCGCGAGGCTGGCTTACGGGTCGAAGATATCCGTTAGAGAATTACACGCATCCGTTTCTCATGTCAAATTCAAAGCCTGATATTCAGGCTGTGGTCTTCTTCAGGAAGATATCGCATCTCATACTCAAACTCTCTGCCAGGATATTTTTTTTCCAGCTTTTTCGTAGCATCGGTTTGATTGGTGCATACGATTTCAATTTGACGGCCCTGTTCATGTGCACTTTCAACGATCCAGGACAACGTTTCGATCCCGGGGTTGTCGTGGCGGCCGTCGCCGGAAATTACATATTTGTCGGCCTTTACACGGGCGAAAAATTCTTTGGAGGTGTTGCGTATACTGCCGTGGTGAGGCACTTTGAACACATCCAGATGGATCGTTCCCTCCTCATCCATCAGTTCCGCATTTTCTAATCCATCCAGGATAAAATCACCGCGTCCGTCACCGGTAAATAGGATGGTTTTGCCGTCCGATTCAAGCAAAAACATGATGCTGCTCAGGTTGGGTACAGAGCGGTCGATCTGGCTGAGCAGTTCCCGGTTGGTGGAAAACACATTCGGTTCATTTTTACGAATCCAGTCAAGCCATTCCTCGCGCAGGCTTTCCAGGTTTTCTTCATTCGGGCCGATGATTTTCATTTTTATACCGGGCATTGTAACCGGTTCTTTGACAGTGTCGTAGGTAATGGTATCCTCGTTTGTGGCATCATTCAGGGGAATTTCCAGCAAGAGGGCATTTCGACGCAGGGTATCTCCCTGTAGGATGCTCTGAAAGGCCAGGTTTCCATGCGGCAAGACCGAGGAGAGGTTGTTTACATTGGCGAGCATATTCTGCAGTGCGTTTTTAATGTTGTTTCCTTTTGAAATGGTTCTGGAAAAGGTATTGGCCCAAAGCTCTTCGATCCGGATGAGAGGGTCGGTGCCATCCGCCTTGTTTTCTTTTAATTCTTCGGTCAGGTCGAGGAGCCCGACGATATGATCGGCATCGGTGTGGCTTAACACAACCAGGTCGAGCTGGCCGCCGGCCGATGATATTTTTTCCAGCTCATGGCGCAGATGATCACGATAGGTTCCTCCGGGGCCGCCATCGATGAGCATATAGTGAGGTTCCTGTTCATCTCCGAATTCAAGAATCATGCAATCTCCGAATTTGGCCTGAATCACTTTTAAATTGAGCATAAACAAGGGTGTTAGGTTTGTTGTTGAAGGCTTGAGGTTAGATGCCCGGTAACTGCCAGGGCAAAGTCCTGAGGGTTAAAAATGATATTGCCGGCCTGTATTGCGATGAGATAATCGCCTGGCATCGGATTTTCCAGCCTGATCACTTCTACGTTGTTATCCCGGTCGAAGGCGGTGATCGTTCTGGGAATGTCTTGATTTCCTGTCCATTTGGTTTCTTTTTCCTGATGCATCAGAAACAGGTTCAGGTTATTCTGCAGCCCTCTTCCGGGCGGATCTGTCCAGGTCAGGCATATCCGCAGGGGCATATCTTCTTCAACTGTCAGTTTGAACAAAAACCGCTGTCCGGTGGAATTGAATTGAAGTTCGGGCCGCTTCCAGGAATCGATAAAATCGATCTGCAGGTTCTCCAGCCCGGCATTCGGCAGGGTATGAAGCATATCAATACAGCCAAATCCCTGGTGGAAATTGGGAATAACGGCATGATCAGCCAGTGCATCTTCCCCTTTTAATTTTCGGGTGCCGTTTATAATGGCAGCCTTCAGTAGGGCGGCGCTTGGGCTGTGGGATTTTTCCTTTATAAAAAACTCTCTGATCAGGGCGGCATAGCCGGCTGCGATAGGGGCTGACATACTCGTCCCTCCCATAAATGCATAGTTCCTGTTACCCGGGTAGGGCCCCCAAAAATTGGAACCGGGTGCCAGCGAGGACCGGGTTGAAGCGATATCACTCCCGGGTGCGACGACGTCGGGCTTGATTCTGCTCTCATTGCCGCATGGCCCACGGCTGCTGAACCCGGCCATACTCTGATCATCACCGGATATTTTTTCACTCTTGACCGGGTCGCGCGGAAAAACATCCGGCCACGAATCGCCATAGGTAAGCATGGCAAATCCGCCTTCCCGCCGGCTGCTCCGGCTGGCACCTACGGTAAGTGCATTTTTTGCAGTGGCGGGGGAACCCAGGGAGAGCCAGTCAACGTACCCGGGATTGCTGTTTCTGGGTTGACTGGCCGTTCCGTCGTTTCCGGCTGAAATTACAATCAGCATATCCCGGTGCTGATGTACGAATTTATCGACTTCGAGGGAATTGAACATATATTCCGATTCGGCAAATGCTCCCCAGCTATTGTTATGGATACGTGCACCTTCATCATAGGCTTCCTGGAACAGATCTTCCAGATTGAGCGGTATCCCGCCAAGGCCTCCCTGCTCATCCATAATTGATTGGAAAAACAAAGCGGCTTCAGGAGCCACGCCTTTTACGACTCCGTTGGAAGCTTTGCCGTCACCGAGGATGGAACCGGCTACATGGGTACCGTGGCCCTGCGGGTCTGAGGCGTCGCCTTTCCTGCCTAAAGCACTTATTTTATGGATACGGCCCTCGAAGTCAGGATGCTCCGAGTCAATTCCGGTGTCGGCGACACCAACGATCTGTCCCTTGCCCTGAAAAGGGATACTCGGTTGGATCTGTCCGTCCAGATTGTATTCCAGGTTTAAGATGAGCCTTGCCTGGTCATTATGAAGATCGGGTTTTACGTATTCTTCGATTGCCAGTACTTCGTTCATGCTTCTGAGTTCATTCAGAAATGAGGTGCCCGTCAGCCTAACCCGTACTTTATCACGTCCGGACGCAAGAATATCCACGTTTTTTTCCTCCAGGAACTGAAGAAAATCAGCACTTTTTTCTTCCTGCAGCCTGATGTCATAAATGGCAATCTTCTCTCTTTCAGGTTCAAAGAGGTTGATGTCGGATAAAGCCGACCGCCTGGCGACCACCTCGGTATCGGCCTGTTCGAAATGCCTGGCGGTTGCGACAAAATCGAGGTTTTGCAGTTCTGTGAGATCGTGAGTTGAGCGCACCTTGTAGACCTGATCGTGCAGGTGAGTGATTATTTCAACTCCCATTTGTTCCAGTTTCTCTTTCCAGGGTTGAAGCATGGGCCCTTTAAGGCTGATCAGGAAACAATCCTTTTGAATTTTATTCTCTTCGGGATCGGTGCCCAGGCTGACAAACCTTCTGCCCAGTGACCTGGTTTTTAAACTTCGGGGAATTCCTTTTTGTGTGGCGGAGGTACCGGTGAGCAGATCGACCAGGATCCCTTTATTTTTGAGTGCTGGCAGATCACTGCTCTCAATGGTACCATGCAAAAAGCTGTCGGTTTTGATCACGTTTTTGAGATGCTGTCGAATCATCCTCTCTTCTTCAGGATTGTAATAGTAGGCTATTACGTTTAACTCGGGCATGATATCAAAAACTTTAAAAATTTGGATAAGCAGATATTATTACACGATATAAAGTAATAAATCTATCTGGTTCAAAACAGTATATCAAACCCGGCAAGGACACCTGCACGGCGGGCCTGGTAATCCCCGAAATCAAATGCCACAGAGCCGTGGAAGTTGATTTCAGGAGTTTGCCGGACCCTGATCTGGCCTTCAAGCAGCGCAGAGTAGCGATCACGCCGGAATTCACTGCGCGGAAGAAGTTCCCACTCGTCTGGCATCGGGTTTTCCGTGGTGATGGCTCCACAGCGGCCGGGGGAGATCCGGTCGTCGCACTGGCCGTAATTGCGATTATAAGTTGCCAGCAGACGGTAACGGAATCGTTCGTCCGGTTGGCCCGTCAGGCCGATATGGTGAGCGATGACCATGTTGTTTACAAAGCGGCCCTCATCGCGGTCGAAGGTCAACAGAGGGTTGCCCAGTCCATTCCCGTAGTACGACCAGCCGCTTTGGTAGACGGAATGATTATAGTAGTTGGCGCGGCCTTTGGGTATATGATCTTTGGCGTCCATGGTAATTGTATGGAGAAATTCATAGAGCAAACCGTTTATCCATTTTTCGCCACCCGGGCGTTCAAAACCGGCGCCCCAGACACCATCCCACGGACTTCGGAACCGGGTTGAGGGCGTATCTTCAAGATAGAACAGCCTGTAGGCGTGGAACCGAATCCGGTCAAGCGTGTAGGTTGCTGCAAAATCGTAAGCCCCTACCGAATTGCCAAGCCTGTTTCCCGAGCCCGGCATTCCGCTTTCTTCCGATGCGGCCTGGGAGAAAACAATACGAAGATAGTCATTAAATGAACCCGACAGGTCTCCGCGCTGAGGGCTCTCACCTCCCCACATCGCATTGTGGATGATACCGGAGAATACCCGGAGCCGTTCTATCCGGAATTTCAGGTAGATCGATTTCTGGTGAACTCTCGGCGACTTTGTGAACCGGTCGTTTTCCAGGATTCCTTCCGAGTACCGGCCCCTGAAAGCCACGCGTCCGCGGGTCAGCGGGACATCCACAAACCGGCTCAGTTCCAGGCTGATCTTTGGAAATGGTGTCGCATTTGGACTGAGCATCATAGAGCCGCTTGAAAGTCCTGGGATATGTTTGCCCATTGTTTCATAGAACCGCCCGGCACGCAGCCGCAGGGCTTTGTATTCAGCTTGCAGATACAGTTGAGGGAAATGAAAAGTATTGGGTCCGTCGGAGAAACGGTTCAGCAGCTCACCCCCGGCGCCGATGCCGATGCCTGCCCCGATAGGTGTGACCGGGATTTGAAGGTTAATTCCGGTGAGATAGCTGACCGAAGCGTCAGGATCAATAAATCCCCTGCGGTTGGCATGATGCCAAAACGGTGTATTACCGGGCGAATACTGCGTAAACTGATAGATGTTAAAATGCAGCGGATTTCTGTTATCCTGTTGTTGTGCCAGTAAAGTGGAACTTCCGCCGGCCGGCTGCAAAAGCCCGAAAAAGATCAGAAAGCAGATAACATAAGCTGCCACTAATTGTGAACCGTATGTATTCATTTGAAGGATTTTTTGAAATCTGCTCTTTATCCTGATGATTGAAAAAAAAGATTCCGCCGGGAAAAGATAAACCCGGATTATTATGAGAGACAGTTAAGTTACGTTTTGATATATTCGGAGACAAGAACAGTACCCTGGATAACATATCCGTGATATCGGATTTGGTAATCACAAATCATAAGCAATAACAGAGAGGTTTTTATGAAACGAAGAGTCAGAATTGTGCAACAGATCTTACAGGAAAAAGGGTTCTATAATGGTGCTATAGATGGAATTGCCGGTCCGGTAACCATGCATGGCCTTGCCCAAATAGAAGGAATAGACAGCAGGCTGCCAAAAACCCGTCAGGTTACGACATTTATCCAGATGGAAGCCAATGAACGGGGTATTGATGCCGGCCCTGTTGACGGATTGTGGGGGCCGCAGACCAACGCTGCATTCGATGAATTGGCTTACCTGGTTGAAAACGGTGTCCGCCAGCCCCCCTGGAGGCCTGATGAAATGACCGTGTCAAATCCAAATGGGTGGCCTGTTCAGTATTCACCGGCGTTTTATGAATTTTACGGAGACCGTGATTCGCAGCTGACCATGCTGAACTTTCCATATGAAATGAGATTGTCCTGGGATTTAAGACAAAAATGCAGGCGTACGCAGTGTCATGAACGAGTTGCTGACAGCCTTGGCCGTATTTTGCAAAATGTTAAAGAGATCTATGGTGAAGAAGATATCAAACAGCTTCATCTTGATCATTTTAGTGGTTGTTTTAATAATCGCCTGATGAGGAATGGAACCTCATGGTCTATGCATTCCTGGGGAATAGCGCTGGATTTTGATCATAAACGTAATGCTTTGCGATGGGGGCGTGAGAGGGCTGCATTTGCGCATCCGGATTATAACGACTGGTGGAAATGCTGGGAGGAGGAAGGATGGATCAGCCTTGGCCGTAAAAGGAATTTCGACTGGATGCACGTTCAGGCCGCGAGACTTCCGGAATAGATCTATTCATTTATATAAAATATAATTACCATAAATCAGCTCTTTCTCTTTTTTTTGAAAAAGCCACGATCATTTCCGGAATTTCAGATGAATCTGTTGAAAATAATTCGGGAGTAAAATCAGGTAGTGATAAATATCTTCTAAATTCATTATATAAATGATGCAAGATTGGCAAGATTGAACAAAGCAAAGGTTCGAGGAGGTAAATGATAATCGGATAGCAGGGGAGAGTTCATTACTATTTCTGTTAATAGGAGCTTTCGGGATTAAAGATTCGTTGTCTGTGTTGTTTGATTGTCTGTAATGCAGTTTCAGATTGATTAAAAACAGGTCTTTACCATGAGAATCAGTGGCTTCAGAAAGAACATATCAGATCAAACGCTGGCTCGCTTTTTACGTAAGGCCCCGTCATGAAAAAAAGGTGGCAGAAAGGTTGTCCAGGGATGGAATCGAGGTATCAATTCAAATCGAAAGCCTGCACGCCCAGCTTTCGATGACGGTGTCGCGGAAAATGGTTAGAAGCTTTGATATGGTTTGTAAGTGACTAAAAACCAGTGTTATAGGTTGACATTTATTAAATTTTTTGGCTACTTCAAACAGGGTATCTAAAGTCAAAAAGGCGGTGTCCTGTCTGAAGAGCCTGGTAAAGTTGAAGAATCATTTCTAGTGAGTGAGAGGGCGGAGCCGTGCCGTGAATTGCAGCTTATCCGATGTAAACGAATATTTATTTAACGGACACAGATCTATATCTAATCTATGAATCACCTGATTATTGACCTGCACGCACACCCGCAATTAAAGCCGCTGAATTCCGGTGAAACAGAACGGGATGCCAGGGGGATATGGGGAAAATATGATGAATCTCCGTTTTGCGGTCAATTGAACAGGCCGATTAGAAAAGCTCTTCAGAGAATAAAGAAAAAGTCTCAGACAAACTTTGACCAGGCACTGGAAGGGAACGTCAGAGGTATTTTTTTGGCCATGGGTCCTGTTGAGCGCAATTTTTTCAAACCGGAAATCCGGAATCTGTTGCTGCGGCTATTTTTAAAAGAAAAGCACTATCGCAACCTTGCAGCTTGTATTACGGGATTTGACATGGAAAAGGTTGATAAAATTTTCAGGCGGATCGAAAACAGAAAAGGCGTCGACTATTTTAATGAAGAGTTACAGCCTGAATATGATTTTCTGAAAAGTGAAGCTGATAAAAGTAAAGGCCGGGAAAAAAAATGGTGATTGCCGGAGATTTCAAGGAGTTTTCCCGTCACATCAAAGACAAAAACAGAGTAACCACGGTATTGACTATTGAAGGCGCACATTCTTTGGGAAATTATGCCGGGGATGCCGATTTTGGCCTGGGTATCAGTGAAGCTGACACGGATGTTCTTTATGGCCGGCTGTTGCCTTATTTTGAAAAAAATATCAATACCCTGAAAAAGCATGGGATATGTTGTGTTTAGGCTCCGATATGGATGGTGTGATAGAACCATTGGATATCTATCCGAACTATGGACGTACGGGTGATCTTGCCGTTCATTGCTTCCAGTTTTTTACAAGGCCGCTGGATTCAAATGAAATCGGCCTTGAGAAAAAGAAAGTAAAGGACTTGATGTATGGATATGACCCGCAAGAACTCACTGAAAAGCTGATGAGCAAAAATATTCTCGACTTTATGGAAAAGTATTTTCAAGACAGTTATTTGAAAAAAAAAGAATTTAGGCCGGTTTAGGGTTATCACGTTTAATGGCAGAGATTGTGGATATGAATATTATCAGGAAACAATATTATCAATATTAACTGGCCCATCAAAGCATGCCGGCGCGTGTGTTCATTTCGGCAGGTTCTCGTGAAGGTAACCTGACGACATCCGTGGAACGGCTGGCCGAGACACTGAGGCAGCGCAACTATCCTGATCTGGAATTGAACGTGCATGTGTTCGAGGACGAAACACATTTCTCGGTGATTGCGGCCACGCTGTCCCGTGGACTAAGTGTGCTGCTGGCCCCATGAGCGGGCCAGCTAACGAGGCGCTGATCCCCACAGCTTGCTTCGCGTGTTGCAGGTTAGCGCCAGCGCGTAATACGGCGCGCCAACTTCGGAGGTGTAGCCTGGCAGAGGACTGGCCCATGTTTAAAGTTCAGCAAACTTACACAACATCGACAACCTGCTGGTTGTTAACAGCACTCTTCCTTGTGTGCGCAGGCGGATGCTTTTCGGCCGAAGATTCGGAGGCGACAGATATGTACCACGGATCCATCGTAGTCGACGGTGCGTCGCTTCAATACACGGTTGAAGGTAGCGGCTACACATGCCTTATTGTTGGTAGCCGGAAGTTTCACCGGCAGATGTTTTCTCTCCGGTTTAAAGAGCATTTCCGTTGTGCCTACGGGGACACGCGCATGTTCACGCCCGGTGCGCTCGCGCCGCCAGATCGTCCGTACGATCTCACAACTATGGTTGAAGACCTCGAAGCGGTCCGGCGTGACCTTGGCTGGGAAAGGGTAGTCGTCGTCGGGCATTCGTTGTTTGCCTGGGTTGCGTTGGAGTATGCGCGGACGTATGCCGATCGAACCGACGGCGTCGTAATGATCGCCGCCCCACCCGAGTTCCCCGGTGTCGCCGCTATCGAGGCCTTTATGGATGCAGACGCATCGGTGCACAGGAAGTCGATTTATGCCGAGCAGCAAAAACGATGGGAGGCGTGGCTGAACGCAGCGGAACGGTCGCCTGATGAGCAGTTGCTCCAGTACTTTGTCGTACATAGTGCTATCTACTGGTATGATCCCGAGTTCGATTCGGCCGCCTTCTGGGAAGGAGTTGTCTGGGATTCAGGCCTATTCAATGAGGTTTTAGCCCATAGCACGGATTATCACATCGCCACCGGACCGCCGGTGATCACGCCTGCGTTCGTCGCGCAAGGACGGTACGATTACCGGGTCCCCTACACTCTCTGGGACGCGGAAGCCAAAGCGGCGCTCGAGCGCTTGTCCTTCCACCTGTTCGAAGAGAGTGGTCACCAACCGCCACTGGAGGAACCTGACGCGTTCGACGCTGCAGTCATTAGATGGTTCGATGCCAGGATAGGGTCGCAATGAGTTCGGGGCAGGAGCCACAAGAGTTCTGTTCCGTCCATGAACCATGCGGGTCGCCGGATAACGAGGTATTGCAGCTCACTGCTTGCTTCGTGCGCTGCAGGTTAGCGCCAGCGCGTTATGTGATCCCAAAGGAGGGTTCCAGATGAAGAAGCTTTGTGTGATCGGCTTTTTGATGCCTGCACTGGTCGTAAACTGCGCCGATCCCGACTCTGTTATTTTTCCCATGGCTGACTACGTTTTGGTGGGTGTCACGGTCATTGATGGTACTGGTGCTGCGCCGAAGCCAAACCAGACCATCGAGATCAGAGATGGGAGATTTGTCACGATCCGGCATACCGTGCCTGGGGATACCGCAACTCTGGAAGTGTCCGGATCATTCGTGACACCCGGGCTTATAGACGCGCATGTTCATCTGCCGCAGGACAGGGAACTCCTGGCTACAACCCTGGACAGCATGCTGAGCCTCGGGATCACCTCAACGAGGCAGATGTCCTCCCTTCCTGAATACGCTCAATTGCTCTCCGAAGCTGAATCGATCCAGCACACGCGTGTGTTTAGGGCTGCCTACTGGGCCGGACCGACATACATGAGAGATGACCCTCGTGTCCGGGACGCCTATGCGGCAGCCGGCCATGTTCCGTGGCTGATGGCGGTTACAGACACGACCGACCTGGAAGCGGCGCTGCTTGGGGCTCGTGAGAGCGGTATGACCGGCATAAAGATGTATTCCGACATTGAGCCCTCGCTGGTGAAGGACATTGCCGGTTCAGCCCGTGCTGCAGGCTTTCAGGTCTGGAGTCATGCCGCTGTCTTTCCAGCGAAGCCGTCCGAAGTAGTGGAGAGCGGCGTGGACGTGATTTCACATGCGGCCTTCTTTGTTTGGGAGGGTACGACCGAGTTGCCTCCCACATACAACCACCCTCACCAGTGGAACCCGTTCGGCCCGCCCGCGCCATATGGGACCGTTTCGCCTGACGACCCTGCGGTCGTAACCGTGCTAGCGACCATGCGGGACCGCGGTGTCATCCTGGATCCCACGATCAGCGTCATGGCCTATCTCAGCGATGAGGCGCGTACATGGGCGGTAAACCTGACCAGATTAGCGCACGAGATGGGCATCCCGATCGCTGCAGGCACAGACGCGGCATTGCTTTTCGATGAGATAGAGGCGCTGGTCAACGATGTCGGTATGAACCCTCTTGAAGCGATCGTGTCAGCGACGTTGGTCGGTGCCGCCGTGATCGGAGCGGATGAGGATTTCGGTACGATCGAGGCAGGAAAAGTGGCTGACCTCGTTGTGTACCCTGCCGACCCGTCCGTCGATATCACCGCTCTTCGACGTCCTTCGCATGTGATCAAAGGTGGTGAGCATGTTCGTCAGCGAAAGGCGGATTTTCCGGTTTGTCCGTGGTTGGCTGGTTTCCGTTAGCTGAGTTCTCATATTATTATGATATCCTCCGCAGTGAAAAAAAAGTCCATGTTTTATACAATTTTCGTGATGCAGGCGTCAGTAGTGGTTATTTAAGTCGAGTCGGCCTGGGTACATCCACTGAGTCGATTGGGGTGAGTCCAAGCGCATCAATCGAAAGTATCTCAGAAACCTCCTTCGCACAAGAAACGCACGATACTGCAAAGGCCGATGAGCAAGCGATCCGCTCCCTCCAGGAGCAAGAACGGATGGGTGTGCTCAACCAGGACTTCCAGGTGCTTGAGCAAATATGGTCTGAGCATTTCATAGTAAACTCTCCCAGAAACCAGGTTGCACCCAACAGGAGTGTCGTTCTGGATATCTTCCGGCAAGGTTTGGCTCATTACACCTCGTTCGATCGTAGTATCGAACATATTCGTATTGATGGTGATATTGCCATTGTTATGGGTGCAGAGACAGTGCAGCCGACCGGCAATGCGCCACTTGCTGGCGAAAGGGTGCATCGTCGGTACACCAATTTCTGGAAACGGGATGGAGAGACGTGGCGCCTGATCGCTCGTCATGCGAATAACATTATACCTGACTAAGCCGGTAGTGTAGATTACCCTGAGCAGCTCCAATGGGCGTAAAGCCCGTTACAACACTGATGATCTCTCTCGTCCGATTCTCTACTTTTAACTGGTACACAAATGGGGAGGGATTAACTTCTCTGACCTCTCTACATTCAAATGGTCAGCTTTCGGGGAAGCTTACAATACAAGAGTAAAAATAAATCGGAATCTGTCAGACAACCATATTGACAATCTTCCAAATTTTCGACTAATTGCTAATTGAAATAAGTAAATCATGCCTGCAGAGTTTCGATCAGATGCAGAGATATTTCATGGGGGGTGAGATAGCGAAGCTGTGCTATGAATTACCGCTTTTCGTGGTGAAATATTGTAAAGAAAGAAGATACGCCGTGATAAAATTCTTGTAACGGTATAAAGGTTCACAACAGGTTATGGTCCGGGTATAGTCGTTCGAAAAATTTATGGAATCTCCACCTGTAAAAATAGAACAATCTGCGTTTTGCAATTCGTACAGCCAACGATTACAGGTATATCTTGTTATCTTATTGCTCCTTCCTTTTCTAAGCGGCTGTTACCATTACCGGGTCACGGCTCCCGATCCGGATCCGGCTACCGAATATGAAAGCCGTGTGGCCCATTCCCTGTTCTGGGGATTAGTGCAATCAAAGGATATTTCAGCGGATGATTGTCTGAGTAATGCTCTGGATGAGGTGCATATGACCACCAACCTTGGGTATTCGGTCATATCGGTCGCAACACTCGGTATCTGGATGCCTATGAATGTTCAGTGGAGATGCGCCAAGGAACCGCTGCAGGAAGGGGAACTCTAAACAAAGCTGGATATGCCCGATTCAGAGGAACTTAAAGCAAGGGTTGTCAAAAAACGAGCTCGCAAGTGGTCGAACAAGCATGAAAATTTTACCGTCCCGGTCGCCGCGATTTATGATATATGGAATCCTTCTGTGCCGGATAACAGGATGATAGATGGATACCGGGCGACTACCCGCACCTTTCAGGAGCTTGCCGGCAAGGCTATATCGGAAAACCTGCGTCTGCGATCGATCGGGAGTGCATGGTCCATATCGCGGGCTCCTGTGACCCACGGGTGGCTGATCAATACCAAACCGCTGAACTGGGTTTTCAGGATATCAAAGGCGAGTGTTTCAGAGGATTACAAAGGCCAGGTATCTGACCTATTGTTTGCACAGTGCGGGGTTTCCATAGGGGAGTTGAACCGATACCTGGGTAAAAGTGAAAAAACCCTTAAAACATCGGGGGCCAGTAACGGCCAGACGATCGCAGGGGCGTTGTCAACCGGCACTCACGGATCAGCGATGGAAATCGGTGCTGTACAGGATTTTGTGGTTGGATTGCACCTGATTACCGGGCCCGGCCGGCATGTCTGGCTGGAGCGTTCCTCCTATCCTGTTACTACCGGGAGATTTGCCGAACGCCTGGGAGCGGAGGTCATCCGGGACGATGAGATTTTCAATGCAGCCCTGGTTAGTTTTGGAAGTTTCGGCATTATCCAGGGAGTGATGATTGAAACCGAGGAGATTTTTCTGCTTGAAGCGAGCCGGTTCAAAATTCCTTTTGACCAGGATTTAAGGCATGTGATTCACACGCTCGATTTTGACCGGGTTGCCTTGCCGGAAGAAAATGTAAAACCGTATCACTTTGAGGTCGTCATTAACCCGCATGCAACTGACGGGCAGGCCTTTTCAACCGTTATGTATAAGAAACCTTATCAACCGGGCTATAAGCGGCGCGGGGGTTCGCAAAGGCGCTTTCAGGCCGGGGATGATTTTCTGAGTGTGATCGGAACACTGCTTGATGTTGTGCAGGACGGGGTCCCCGTAGCGGTTAATACGCTTCTTGCCTCACAGTACCGCAGTTACGAGGGCCGCGTCGGAACGCTTGGCGATATATTCTCAACTACCAGTATCCGTGGTAAGTCGACCGGCGCGGCGATGGGCGTCCCCCTGCAAGAGGCTGAACGCGCATTGCAGGTGATTCTGGACGTTCATAAAACCAGTGATCTGTTTCCAGGTGTCTTCGCCCTTCGGTATGTGAAAAAGTCTGAAGCCTTGCTGGCATTTACACGATTCGACATGACCTGTATCATCGACC
Organism: Balneolaceae bacterium; assembly: GCA_007132385.1. Taxonomy (GTDB): domain Bacteria; phylum Bacteroidota; class Rhodothermia; order Balneolales; family Balneolaceae; genus SLOU01. The sequence continues at coordinate 15,134 of SLOU01000181.1, forward strand.
TGGATGCGGTTGACAACCGATCGGCCCACCGGTTTTTCCGAAGGGTCTGGGAAGCTTTTGATCAGGAAGAGATACCGTATACGGTCCACTGGGGTAAAGCGAATGAATTGACGCCGGAACTTCTGGAGAAGATGTATGAGGATGACCTGGACAGATGGTTGTCCGTACGCAAGGACCTGCTTGGCGAAAAAGCCTGCCAGGCATTTTCGAGTCCGTTTACAGATCAATGCGGGTTATCGGGGTAAGGGTATGCGAAAATGAAATTGAGTGATTTGATATCGCCATCCGACCATCTGAAATGGGTTCAGGGGGTAGAAGCAAATCTTCTTCGGAGGAGGCAGATCGGGAATCAGGGGGGCATTGTAGTGATGATTCTCGGCGTATTATTGCAAATCTGGATCTTCTTATTCGGGGAGATATCAGGGGAAAAAGTATTGGGCAACCTGTCAGCTTTTGTTGAATATTCGCACAGGAAAGTAACCGGGGCTTCAACCGACATGCTCGTCCCCGCCTATGATCTGATTGCGGCGATGTCCGGTATTTTTTTGATTCTGGCCGGATTCGGGTTCATTCTTTTGGTCAGGCACACACGGTTTCTTGTGAAAGAATCCGAAGAACCATTTCGCTATACGTTCTGGATTGACAAGTTTGAACCTGTGGAGGGAATCGGTCCCGGAAAGGGTTCAGACAAACCGGAAAACACAGGTCACCCGGAAAACACAGATCAACCGGAAGATGCCGGACAGCCTGAACCGGAGTTTGCGTATCCTTACCATTTCCATTTGCTGCATCATGACCTGAAAGAACGCCTCAACCTTAGAATTAAAAGGCTTTCTCTTCTAAACCTGGGTTCATTGAAGAATGAAAAAACGGGGCCCGGTGACCAGCATCCCGTTCCCGACTCTGCTTTGCGTTTCTCTGCGCACATACATGTAGACGGACATTACGCTGTCCGCGAGAAGAAGAAGGATGAGCGGATTATCCACGTGATGCCCAGGGTGAGAATCGGGGCGCCCGGAAAACCGACCACTCTTGCCTTTCCTGTGAAGTTCTCGCTGGAAGAGACCGAGAAGACATTGGATGCCGATCGCTATAATCAACTTGTTGAACGTGTTTATTCAAGCATAGCTACGGAAATCTACAAACAGATTGAAACGGACGTAAAAAAGAAGATGGATCTTTTCCCAACAAAATATCTTCGCGCCGTGGCTTATTTTAATGAAGCGGAGGATTTTGCAAAATCCAATACTATCGATGCATATGATCATGCGATCGACTTGTACCGGCAATCACGACGCTATTTTGAGATCGCGGAGTTTAAAAAGCTGACCGAATGGATGATCATGCTTCCCATCGTATGGCGTTTATGGGTTAACCGGGAACACCACAAGGCTAAAGTTCATATCGGATATGCGAAATGTCTGATCTACAGGAGAATCATTTCCATTCTCAGTGGCCGTTTGACCAATCCGATTTTCGAAATTATACCGGACCTGAAGGAAGTGATCCGGAACCTGGAGCTGCTCCATAAGAAGATGAGCCCGCCCGGCAATGAAGAGGGATCATTTTACTTTAATGCATTTTTGCGTTATCCGAAAGATTCACGTTCCCGGTACTTGTCTCGAAAACCCCTGGAGTCTCTTTTTGAAAGGCAGCGATGTATTTTGTTTGATGCTCATGTCGTTATTGCACTGGCCTACAACAACCTGGAAGCCGTGGAAAAACCCCGTGAGCACCTGGATAAAGCCAAAGGGGTGGATCCCCCGCAAAGTGAAAGAAATACACTTTATTTTTTGGTCAAAGGAATCATAGAACCTGATGTGGAGAAAAAGTTACCCCATCTCAGGCAGGCGGCTGAGCGGGCACCTGAATTTCAGTTTGGCCAGTATATGCTTGCTTACTGGTTTGAAATGCACTTCAGAAGAAGTAATGAAAGGATCACACCTGCCAGGGTTAAAAGAGTGATTAAAAAGTATGACCGTGTTCTTGAGATTAATCCCGGCAATATAGCTGCACTGGCAGCCAAAGGGCACCTGTATTGGTTGCTGGGAACCCAGGAAAGCCTGGAAGAAGCAAAGAAATCATTCAGAGAGGGATATGAGCTCAAAGCTATTGCCAGTGATACTTTTTTGGGGGAGCTATACTACGGCCTGGCAAGAATCGCTGCAGAGGAAGGAAGGTTTAATGACAGCTACGATCTGTATCACCAGGCGATTCAGGTTGACCCGGGAGTGGCCGCCTGGTCGGTCAGGGCAAGCAACAGGGGTACGACCACACCCTACTTTGAGTTTATCGGGCCTTTGATACTCAAACGCTATGAGGAATTTCGTGAAACTGTTGCCGGCCATCATGATCGTAAATTGAATGAAAATGCTGCTATTCCTGGTTCATCGGAACTCAGGAATCCGGACAACCTGGTTGACAGTCAAACAAACGGGGAAAAACCAAAGGAAGAGATAACTGAAAAAGTTGTCAAAGCCGTTTACAGTTTTGTATTGAATGATTACGGGAACGCCTGTTTTAATTACTATTTCCGGTTTGGCGACAGGGATTACCTCACCCGGTCAACCATATCTTATGAAAAAGCCATATCGGAATATCCAGAAAATATCGTTGCCAAATATAATATCTATCAACCGTACCGGTGGAAAGCGGATAAGGAATCGGAAGAAAAATCAAAAAAATATCTTGAAGATATCGTCAACAAGTTTCCTTTATGGCAGGCGGCGGTCATTTCACTTGCAAAACACTCGGCCGAAAATTATAAAAGAGAATCGGATGAGTATTACTCCAAATTATCTGATCTACAGGGTAATACACCAAACCGGTCGCCCGACCCGGGGCGATCCGGGCCTTCCGGGGTGGATTCGGACGAGAATGACCTGGTATTGATGAAGAATCATTTGGATGAGCTGAAAGTAAAAATGAATACGGCCAAGCATAATTTACTCAAAAATACGATGTGGTCGTCGCTTGCAAATGATATCAGGAAGAATCAGGATGGAACTGAATCAGGCACACAAATGAATCCGGAGGTTTACAGGGTGGATGAGAGTCTGTTTCATATGCTCGAGGAGACGAAAGTACGATGGAAGAGAACACGATGGGAGAGTGTACGCTGGGAGCGGCTGGGTGACTACGATGCGTATGCCCTGAGTGTTTGGGCAGAGATCCTCTCATACCAGGATAAACCGAACTTGAACAGTTTAAACAAGCTGTGCAAGCATCTTTTCAACGTTTATTATCCGGAGAATTTTGATGTCGGTATCATCTGTGAAAAGGTGCTTAATATGCTGTCCATTCAGGATGGAGACGACCGGTGGATCAATGAAAAGCACCATTGTACAAACATGATCAGGGCGAATATCAACTATTGGCTGGAGCACGATCCGGTTCATTTCCATAGCCTGGACTGGGCCAGACAATATTATCAAGGCTGGGAAACCGATAAATTGATAAGCTTGTATTGCCAGGCGATTAAAATAAACAGGATTCACGGGCTGGATACTTTGAATCATGTTCATTACAACATATTGGGGATTTTGTACGACAGTCAGCATAAATATCTGCATTCCATTTCCAATTATAAAAAAGCGATCCATTATCATGGAGAATTGCCAATCTATCATTGCAACCTGGGGAGGGCATACGGGAGCTTGCAAGACCCGGATTGGATCCGGATGATCCGGCATTGTGGAAAAGCCGTGGATTTGCGGAAAAATCAACCGGATGATGCCTTCAGCCTGGCCTATTATTATGATTTTTTAGCAGAAGCTTATTTCGGGGCTGATAAGCTGGACGAATTTGAGCAAAAATTGCATGTGGAAGACAAATTGAAAGCAAAAGAGCATGCCCGTTTGTATAACCGGATCGGGAACGAGTATTACAACAAGCTTGATTATGACCAAGCCATTCGTAATTACAAAAATGCTGTCGGGAAAGCTGGTCAAGTACCCATCTATCATTGCAATCTTGGCAGGGCGTATGGAAACCTGGAAATACCTGATTGGGACCGGATGATCCGGCACTGCGGAGACGCCGTGGACTTGCGGAAAAAGCAACCGGGAGATGCCCTCGGCCTGGATTACTATTATGAATTTTTGGCGGAGGCTTATTTCCAGGCCGGAAAGCTGGATGCCTTTGAGCAAAAGATTCAGGATGATTACGATTTAACCGGAAGTGAGCGGGCCCGCGTGTATAACCGGATCGGTAACCTGTATTTCGGGACATTCGACTTTTTGAAGGCTATCATTTATTACGTAAAAGCGATTTACGGAGATAATCAGACTCCGATCTATCACTGTAACCTTGGCAGGGCGTATGGAAATCTGGAAACACCGAATTGGGACCAGATGCTCCGACACTGCGGGGAAGCCGTGGATTTGCGGAAAAATCAACCGGAAGATCCCTTCGGCCTGGATTACTATTATGAATTTTTAGCGGAGGCTTATTTCCGGGCCGGAAAGCTGGATGAACTGGAGAAAAAGTTGCAGGCGGAAGGTCAATTAACGGACAGTGAGCGGGCAGGGATCAGAAACCGGTATTCCGCAAATAGCGAATATGACGACTCTGAGCGATCAATAGACGGGTTAATCAGGGATTAATTTAACATAAAATAGAGGAGGAAGGCATGTCTGAAACAAGAATTGCATTGATAATGGGGGGCGGGGTCAGCCTGGGAAGCTTTTCAGGCGGGGCAGTTGCCCGGATTATTCAACTGTTGAAGGAGGTAAAAAGGGGGCCGGCCAGGATCGATGTTATGTCTGGTGCATCAGCCGGAAGTATGACGCTTGGGGTTGTTGCCCATCATCTTTTTATGGGAGCTTCGGATGATGAGATTGAAGAAGCACTTTACAGTGCATGGGTAGACCGGATTGATTTGGAACATCTGATTCCTCATAATTTCAGCAGCCACAAGACTCCCAGCCTTTTCTCGGATGAGATTATCGAGCATATTGCCATGGAGACCATTCAGACGAATGATTGGCCAGGGTCGCATGGATCACCGCATCCTTTGTTTGCAGAGGGAATGAGGATTTCATTTTCCCTGACAAACCTGAATGGTATTCCAGTGCGTTCGGAAGGTCAGATCATCCGTCAGCCGGTATCCGGTGGCGGACCTGCCACGGGGAAAAACAGTGTGTTTGCCGATGCGGTGCAGACTACTTTTCATCATGATGTAATCCGGTTTGAGCTCAGGCGGAACCCGGCTCGAATAAACGGAATTTCCGGCGGAATGCGGACTTTGCAACCCTGGGATTCGGATCAGAGGAAAAATGAATGGAATGTGTTCCGGAAGGCAGCGATTGCATCCGGTGCTTTTCCGGGAGCATTTCCACCGGCCCGTCTGCTCCGGAAAAAGGAAGAGTACGGAAAATGGTGGCCGGAGGAACTGGAAACCGAGCAGTTCACATTCGATTACCTGGATGGCGGGATTACACGAAATGAACCTCTGCGGGAAGCCATTCATATGGCCGCAGACCTGGATCAGGATTCGCAGGATATTGAACGTGTGTTTATCCTGGTGGATCCCAATGTGAGTGGTACCAACGAATTGTATCCTCTGCCGTATAATCAACTGCTTTCCCTTAAAAAGGAGCACGATAACCGGGGAAAAATTGTTTCTATGAACTTGCAAAATTCCGACTATCTAAGAAACCTCGGAGGGGTTGTAGGCCGGTTCCTGGGGGTGCTTGCCAGCCAGGCTACGTTTCGGGATTGGCTCAAAGCTGCTCACTATAACAGCCTGATCGAATGGAGAGATGACCTGATCGAAATTCTGGATAAAATTCAAATCAAGCCTGATCCAGCGGTTTCAGCGGATATCGACAGGTTATTGAAGGAGATATACCGGGAAAAGAAAGTCAGAAGCTACTCCAAGGAATTGACAGAATCGGATTTGAAAATGATAGATGAAAAAATTGAACGTGATATTCAAAAACATTCCAAAACCGATGATGCTGATGATTTCATTGCCAGGCTGAAACTTCTTGTCAATCTGGCTGCCAACCTGAACGGAAAAAGAAAATTAAATATGGTGGCAGTTACACCGGCTTCCATTGAAGGAGGGGGTGTTCACAGAATGGCGGGAGATTTTCTGAGAAGTTTTGGCGGGTTTTTTGAGAAAAGATACCGCGATTACGATTTTAAAGTGGGAAAATATATTGCGAACAATGTTTTAACCGCTTCGATATCGAATGAAGAAGAAGTGGCTAAAAAGCTGTTGAATGAAGGAATTGAAGAGATAAAAGCTCCTGATCCGATTTTGCCCAGTCCTGCATATAACAATGTCGATGAGTCCAAGCGGGAAATGATGGAGCAGTTTCTTAAAAATCATCTGGATTCAGCGATTTCGTCATTTCCGATTCCCACCAAGATCATTCGAAACTGGATGAGAGATAAAATTGCCGGCAGATTCACAAAATCGCTGATGACTCAAAATAGCGGGCAAACCCATTATGTATGTATCCGGTTTCAAAATGTAAATAGTGATTGGCTCTTGAAAGGAAGTACCGGTGAGGATGGCAAAACGAATGGCAATCATGAAACAGAGACCATAATAGGAGTTCGAATGCAACTGGAAGGGGCGAGGCAGTTCGAAATGTTTGGCCCTCACCTGCATGAGGTCCAAGGTTCTGAATTCCCCGAGTTTCAATTTTACAAGAAATACAGGAGGCCGTGGAAAAATAATGAAGTTAAACGAACCGTTTCGGTTCAGGGCAGTTTCTCGGAATGGTACAGGAAAGCTTGCTTTAACAGTTCACCCTGTGTAACCTGTACGTTGAAAGAAGAATCGGTCCACCTGATACCCTCACAGGTCTTGGACATGATCTGATTTCAATAGAATCAATATCAATAAAACAGGCGTATTTATTTATGGAGATCATTACCAAAGACATTCATCTGAATACACAGGGATTTTCCGATATTCACAACCTCACGCAGAATGTGCAGTCGATGGTCGGTGATTCGGGCATTCGCGACGGATTCTGCCATGTGTTTGCGGTCGGATCCACCGCCTCGATCTCGACGATGGAGTTTGAGCCGGCCCTGGTGAAGGACATCAAGGAAAAACTGGAGGATTTTGCCTCGGAAAAGATGCGTTCGCATCATTCGGAAACGTGGGGCGATGACAACGGCTTCTCACATATCCGGGCTACGTTTATGGGGCCGGGTATTACCGTGCCGGTGCGGGATGGAAGCTGTATTTTGGGTACCTGGCAGCAGATTGTGGTGCTCGATCACGACAACCGCCCGAGAAAACGGCATGTGGTGGTGCAGGTGATCGGGAAAATGTAATAGCACGTGAACGTACGTCAATTTACGTGGCTGGGATAATACCGGCAG